>JAKEFD010000418.1 GCA_022616245.1 Gemmataceae bacterium | reverse complement strand
TTGTCCAGGGCGAAAACCAGAATGGAAGCGTTCTTGCGGTTGTCCTTTTCCTGTTGAAACCGGCCGAATAGATAGAGCTCGCCGCGCTCGTCGAAATCCTTGGCGGTGTGCTTTTCCCATACACCTTCCGGCGCGGCAACCGTGAAGGCGCCGTTATCGGTGGTGAATTGATCCATCTTGGCGGGCTGTTCGCGCCAGCCTCTGCGGTCGTTGAACAATACGAAGCCGCCGCCGCCGGACTGCAGGTCCTTGAACGCGTCCTCGGCTTCCTCTTTTGTCGGCGCTGCGATGTAGAACCAGTAGCCGAAGCCGTGTTGGGCAAGCATGTACATGTGCCCCCACCAGACCACCGAGTTCTTTTGTGCTTTGAACAGGAGCCGTTGCCCTTCTTGTTCGCAAAGTTGGGCCGGCTCGGCTTTGGCTTCCAGCTCGAAGGCTTCGCCGAAATACTGCTCCAATTTTTCGATGCCCAGTCGCAACAATTCCGCTTCACGCGGCTTCGCGAAGCCGTAATCCTTGGCGGCGACGGCGAACCAGCCCGGCTTGGGATTCTCCTCCGAGATGTTCTTCCACGCTGTAGTGACGCCCATGCGCTGGCGCATGTCGCCGTCGCGTTGCCAGTCCTTCTCGGAGACGATGAGCTTGAAGGCCTTTTCCTCCGCGTTTTTTTGATTGCGGATATTGAAAGTGATGGCTGCACCTTTGCCGCCGAGCGTGTCGCCGTTCTTGGTGCCAAGTGAATTGAGAATCAGGAACAGACCACCCGCGACGACGCCGACTCCCGCCAGCAGTCCCACGCCAAGGATGGCCAACTTCCTAGTCGTCCAGCCGCCGCGCTGCACTCGTGTTTGTATGAGCGGTCCATCGCCGGTGTGGAAAGCCGGATTCGGCGCGGGCGGGGCCGCCATTGGCACTTGGGATGCCACCGGGGCGAGCACAACATCCACGTCGGCGGCCCTTGGCGCGACTGGCGCGGCCACGGGGATGTTGGGTGCCACTTTCTTGAGTTGGGATGGTGGGACGGGAGCTGCAATGGGGACTGTGCGCTTAGACTTGGCCCGTTCCGGATTGCCGGTCGGCGGTTTCTCCCCTCGCCCCTGCGGGGGAGAGGGGTCGGGGGTGAGGGGGCCGGCGCGGAACTGAAACACCTGCCCGCACTGGGGACACCGAAGGGCGGCGGCAGACTGCACTTCTTCGGGAGCGAAGACGTGCGTGCAAACCGGATTCGGACAAGGAAGCTCACTGGCCATACGACCGGTCCTGACTCTCTGTACCAGCTATTATGTCAGAGACGCGCCCGTAAGGAAGTAGGACGGGTCTCCCGGCCCGTCCGGACGGCCCTGGAGAGCCGTCCTACAAGCGCTCTCGGACAATTGCACCCGATGCGGGCGCGGCTTTGTTATGATGGCGGCGGCTTTCCCCCAAGGATCGTTCATGGCCGCCAACCGCGACGTACGCGTGCATCTTGCGCCAGAGCTCACGCGCGACAGCGATTGGCCGGGTTCGTTGGCCGTCGTCATCGATGTCTTGCGGGCCAGCACAACCATCGTACATGCGCTGGCGGCAGGCTGCGTTGCGGTCCGGCCGTGCGCCGAGGTCGAGGAAGCCCAGACGCTAGTGGGGCACGCGGGCAAGTCGCTCCTGGCGGGTGAGCGCGGCGGTAAGCCGATTCCGGGCTTCAATCTGGGCAACTCGCCGCAGGAATTCACCGCCGCCCGATGCAAGAACACCACTCTGATCTTTACGACGACAAACGGCACGCGCGCGTTCTTGAAAGCGGCGGCCGCGGACCGCGTGCTCGTGGGGGCTTTCGTCAATTTCAGCGCCGTCTGCGAACAAATCCTCCACGATCCGCGTCCTTTGCATATCGTCTGCGCCGGCCGGGACGGTCAGCCCGCATTGGAGGATACCTTGCTGGCCGGCGCTTTGGTCGATTTCCTTTGCGATACAACGGAAGTGGCGCTCAACGACTCGGCCCGCTTGGCCTGGGATTCATTCGAAAACCATGGCCGCTTCCTCCGTGAGGCCCTGGAATTGTGCGAAGCCGGCCAGTATTTGAAACGCCTCGGCTACCGTGACGACGTGATGGCAGCCGCACAGGTGGATAAGTTCGCCTTGGTCCCGGAGTTGCGCCGCGATCCGTTGCGGATCGAGCTTGGCAGCGTCGGCATCGTCAAGAGCCATTGGCCGAAATAGAATCCAAAGGGACCGCGGAATTCGTCTAAAAGCCGCGCAACGAATCCGTCGTTGTAACTCCTTGGCTAGACATCGGTTGCAGGATTCGTTGCGCGGATGCACGCACACCCCCCCTGGCGCAACGAAATGAACCAAATGCAACGAATGCATCGCGAATTCGCTGTTGTCAGAAAAAACCGAAATGTCGCTAGGACAAGAGCCAAACCATGGACATGGAAAAACTGGTCGCGTTGTGCCGTCGCCGCGGGTTCATCTTTCAATCCTCGGAAATCTACGGCGGCATAAACGGCTTCTGGGACTACGGACCTTTAGGCGTCGAGCTAAAGAAAAACATCAAAGACGTCTGGTGGCAGGACATGGTCCGCAACCCGCCGCCGGGGCCGGACGGGCAAGAGATTCAGATGGTGGGCGTGGATTGCTCGATCATCATGAACCCGAAGGTGTGGGAGGCGAGCGGGCATGTGGGCGGGTTCAAAGACCCCATGCAAACTTGCCGAATCTGCAAAAAGCTCTTTCGCGCTGATCAACTATTGACGATGCTTGGCGAATCCGAGTGGGTGAAGTCACTCGTGAAAGCTTGGGCCGTCGAGACGACTTCCCAAATGATTGATTATGACGCAGCAAAAGTTGTCCAAGCATCGAAATGGGCCGAGAAGGCAGGCAAGCGTCTTGCACCAGGACTTTTTTTGGTGCGAAATCCTGACCGAGCGGTGGAACACGCATCAAAGTTTGCGAAGGGTCACCCTGTCCCGTTCATTAAGGCTATCTTTTGGCTTGCGACCGACCCAGCTGTTACTGAAAACTACCAGCAGGCGTGCCCAAATTGTGGCGGTGACCTCACAGCGCCACGTGAATTCAACTTGATGTTCGATACATACACAGGCGCAGTGCGTGACGAGGAAAACAAGTCATATCTCCGCCCCGAAACCGCCCAGGGGATTTTCGTCAACTTCAAGAATGTCCTCGACAGCACTCGCCTGAAGCTGCCATTCGGAATCGCCCAAATGGGCAAAGCATTTCGAAACGAGATCAATCCGCGCAATTACATCTTCCGCTCGCGCGAATTCGAGCAGATGGAGATCGAATTCTTCTGTCATCCCGACGAGTCGATGAAGTGGTACCAATACTGGCGTGACTTGCGCAAGAACTGGTACACCAAACTCGGCATCCAGTCGGACAAGCTACGGCCGCGCGAGCAGGGCAAGGAGGAGTTGGCGCATTACTCCATCGGCACCACGGACATCGAGTATATGTTCCCGTTTTCCGATGAGCCTCAGGAGCTCGAAGGCGTGGCCCATCGCGGCGACTTCGATCTCAAAGCGCACATGGAAAAAAGCGGCAAGGACCTTTCCTACTTCGACGAAGAGTCGTGGGCCAAGGCGGACAAGTCGGCGTACGGCGGCGACAAGAAGAAGGAGCAGGAAGCCAAGTCGAAGATGCCGTACCGGTTTGTGCCGCACGTCATCGAGCCGTCGGCGGGGGCGGACCGGTTCGCGCTCGCGGTCTTGTGCGAAGCCTACACCGAGGACAAAGCCCCGGACGAAAAGGGCGTGCCGCAAGACCGGGTGGTCATGCGCTTCCATCCGCGGCTGGCCCCGGTGAAGGCCGCGATTCTTCCACTTGTGAACAAAGAGGGCATGCCGGAAATCGCCCAGAAGCTGTATCAGGATTTGAAAAAAGAATGGAACGTCTACTACGACGACGGCGGCGCGGTCGGGCGACGCTATCGCCGGCAGGACGAAATCGGCACGCCCTGGTGCTTCACCATCGACGGTCAGACGCTGCAAGACCAAACGGTGACGATACGCGACCGGGACACGCTGAAGCAAGAACGGATCGCGCTGGGGGACGTGAAAGAAGAAATCCGCCGCCGGCTGCAAACTTAACCGCGGAGACGCAGAGTAACGCAGAGCAACACGTAGGACAGGTTTCCAACCTGTCCGCCGAAGAAACGGACAGGTTGAAAACCTGTCCTACTGCTGACTTTTCTATGCGCCTCAGCGGTTATTCTGAATTCATTACCAGATGTTGAGTTTTCGTCTGCCACTCTTGATAACCGGTGTCGCCGGCGTCGCGGGCTTCAACGCCTTCCACTACTTTCATGCGCGCTATCCCGGCCGGGTGATCGGCATCCGGCCGCGGAACAACTGGCGGCTGCGCGGGCTCGGCGTCATCGCGCAGGACGCGGAGGACGCCGCCGGCATGCGGCGGCTGTTCGATGAACACGGCTTTCGCTCCGTGCTCAACTGCGTCGGCAACTGCGCGTTAAAGTCGTGCGAGTTCGATCCGGCCATGGCCCGCACCGTCAACGTCGCCAGCGCGGCCGTGCTCGCGGACAACGTGCTGCGGCAAGGCGCGCGGCTCGTGCACCTATCTTCGGACCTTGTCTATTCCGGCAAGGGCAGCGGCAACTATGTCGAAACCGATGCCGTCGATCCGGTCACGGTGTATGGCAAGACGATGGCGGAAGCGGAAGAGTTGTTTGGCATGCGTGTGCCCGCGGCGGCGCTTTTGCGCATCTCGTTGCCGATGGGGCCGAGCTTCAACCACCACGCCGGCGCCATCGATTGGATCCAGTCGCGCTTCCGCGCGCATCGGCCGGCGACGCTGTATTTCGACGAGGTCCGCTCGTGCACATTTTGCGACGACCTCAACGATGCATTCGAAAAGTTCTTGGCGAACGACGAGGCGGGCATCTTCCACGCTGGCGGTCCCAGGCCGATCACGCTTTATACCATTGCCCAGATCGTCAACCGGGTGGGCAACTACGCGCCGGAACTGCTGAAGGGCTGCATGCGCCTGGAAGCGGGACCGATGCCGCCCAGAGCCGGCGATGTGAGCATGAACAGCGGCAAGCTCGTCCGCGCCCTGGGCTATCAACCCTTCCGGACCTGGCCCGTGGGCGACGACGTTTGGCCGACGCATCGGCGCTGGCACTTCGAACGGCCCGCCGACGAGCCGCGCTCGCTGCAACAGATCGCGCAGAGGTTGTATCGCTACGCGCGAGACGTCTCGCTGAACGCGGGTTAGTGTCTCCCGTGTTCGTGCTAGCCATCGGTTGGGTGGCATGGGTGGCATGCCACGCGCCGCGACACATTGACAATTCCTCATTTTCCGTTCTCCGTTGCCCTGTTGTTGTTCACTTTCAAAAGGAAACATTTAATGAAACCCTCAATCCGCAATCGCATCAAGTGCCATCGCCGCGTCCGCGCCGGCGACCTGGTCCCACACGAATGGAATTTTCGCGCGCACCCGGAGCTGCAAAGACGCGCGCTCGCGGAACTGTATGAGCAAGTCGGCTTCGCCCGCAGTCTCCTGGCCTATGAACTCGGCGACGGCCGGCTCAAACTGATCGACGGCCACCTGCGCCGCGACCTCAATCCCGACATGGAAGTGGACGTGGAAATTCTGGATGTGAGCGACGACGAAGCCAAAGCGCTTCTCTTAAGCATCGACCCCCTGGCCGCCCTCGCCGATGTGCAAGAACAAATCCGCCGGCGGCTGGAAGCGACGACGCCGATCGACGCGCCGGAGCTGCGCGCCGCCTGGCAAGCCGCCATGGAAAAAGGCATCGCCGCTAATTCCGTAAACGGAGAGGGGTTGGGAGTGAGGGACCTCCGCGCGATCAAGGACTATCGCGAGCAGTTTCTGGTCATGATCGAATGCCGGGACGAGCCGCACCAGGTGGAGCTATTGCAACGGTTCACGGTTGAGGGGCTGACGTGTAAGGCGCTTATGTCGTGACGTAGCTCAAATTCGAAGCCCTGGAGGGGCGATATTCAATAGCCAGGGGTGCCAACCCCTGGAAAAGACGACAGCTCACATACCCAAGCCCCGGAGGGGCGAAAGTGCGCTGGCCAACAACACGGCACTTTCGCCCCTCCGGGGCTTGGGCGTCCCACGCTGCTCGATACCAGGGGTTCGCACCCCTGGCTATTGACCGTCGCCCCTCCGGGGCTTGGGTCGTCTCAGCAAACTTGCGTCTGCGTCGTTACGCGCGTAGACTGGGCTAGTAGGTAGCGATCAGCTAGACCGACAATTCAGGGAGGGTTCGACCATGATTGCGCGTCGCACCCGCCGTTGGCTTCTTGTTCTTCTTGGCTTTCTCCTGACGTTTGCTTCTGGCCCATCGAACCAGATTGCCGGTTCTCTTCTCGGCTCGGACGATGCGGTGGATCACTTCAACCGAAACGCTCCATAGGGTATGCGCTTCGTGCGCGGCTATGGGCGACTTGTCCCGAAGCGCGGCTCCGCGACGCCAAGCGAGCGGTCGAGTCAGCGCTCGATCTTGATCCCAAGAACGGCTATGTCAGGGACGTCTTGGCCGCCGCCTATGCTGAGCGCGGCGATTTCGACAAGGCGGTGCGCTGGCAAGAACAGGCACTAATGCAACCCGATTGCCGAGACGACCAGGCGATGCATCGTCGGCTAGAGGCGTACCGCAGTAAGATGGCGTTTCGCGAGAAGTAAAACGCAGGGTCGGAAGCGCGTGGGTTACTTTCCGTCAGCTTTCACCGCGCGAAAGAGCGCAGCGTGCTACGGGTTAAGCATCACGACGTTATGGGCAAGGAAGTGTACGAGCAGGACTGGCGCGGCTAGCGTGGTTCACCTGGTCGCATTCAGCAATTCTGGTTCCCGCGTTTGAATGGCGGACAATTGATGGCCGACTTGCTGAATCGGCGCGCCGGGCGCTGACTGGATGGTTCGATTGGTTGAGACCTGTGCAGGAGAAAGTCGCCGGCTGCTCGCGGTGCAGCACCCGTCTTCTACGACCGGGCCGTAATAGACCATGTCATCGTAGTAACAGTCACCCATGCCAAAGCAACCGGCAAGCAGAAAACAGGCCGCGAACAGCGCCAAACGTTTCATGTCCCTCTCCTTGGACAAGAGCTATACGCTGCGCCCCAATCGGCGTCAACTTGAAGTGACCCGGTCAAGTTGGGAAATGCAATACAGACCGGATAAGATGGGAGAAACGCGAGTTTGTTCGCATGGAACCCGAGCGCACCTTGCCGTTGCAGCACGTCGCCGCCGGCCCGCCGCCTGCGGAACACGCCGCGCCGATCCCCAATGCATCCATACAGGCCCGTGAAGAAATTGGCAGCGGCCCTAGCGTGCGCGCTCGGTCGGCACGCGATCCAGCCTGGAACACCGTGCTGGTCGGCCTGGGCATGATGTTTTGGACAATGCGCCTCACGTTTGTGGGGTTTTTCTTGGTTCTATTGCTGGCCTTCCTGTTCGGCGGCCTTCTGGGTGGCCGGGGCGTCAATTGGGATTGGCTCAAAATCGGTCTTTATGTCGCCAGCGGGCTAGCGGCGGTCGGCGGCATCTTGCACTTGGTAGGGCAAGGCCTTTGCTGCTCTGCTCCGCTCGAAGCCGGCGCGCGCCGAAAGGTCGTCGGCTCGCTGATCGCGTACGCCGCGGCTTTCGGCTGCGCCGTTGGATTCGCTTACTTCTGTTTTGCGGGCGTGCAGCCGTTCGAGCGTCCCCGAACTTTTGACGCCCCGTGGCTGCTGGCCTGGATGACCTTCTTGACCGCGGCCATCGGACTCATCACCGGCCAGGTGCTGTTCCTATTGTTCTTGAAGCGGCTATGCGTTGTTTTCCGCAACGACAAACTCGCAGGGACGGCAAATCACTACCTGTTTGCGCTGGGCGTCCTGGTGGCGACACACGTCGTCCTGCAAGGCTTGCGTCTTTACGGTGATGCAACCGCGCTTTTGATTCAAGCCTTTGTGATCACGCTCGCTGTGCTCTTGCACTTCGCGCTGGTGCTGGCCTATATGTTTCACCTGGTCCGCGTGCGCTTGGCGATTCACAGCGCGCTGCGCATGAACGATTTGTGATCCGAGTGCGCGACATTAAGTCGTGGAAGCGTGGTCCGCCATGCAAACCCAATCGTCCATCAAACCGCCGTCGGAGCAAAGCGGGGCTGCTTTGCCGACTATGGAACGCAATTTCAGACTGGATACCACACAGCCGCGGGCATTGGACGCCTCATTCCGGCGCGATCCAGCGTGGAACACTGTCTACATTGGCTTCAGCATCATGGACTGGACACTGCGCGTCCCGTTGTTGGGGGTGTTGTTCGTTCCGATTGCTTTCAGTATTGCAGGGCCGTATTGGAGCGCAGTCTTCGGGAATTGCATGGTCGCGGCATGCGGCATTTTGCATTTGGTCGGTCTAGGCCTATGTTGCAGCGTCCCAGTTGCAACAAGTTTGCGCAGCAAAACCATCAGTTCCCTGATCGCTTTCGGCGTCGCGGTTGTCTTCACCAGCGTGTTTGTCTTTATGGAAGTTCATCTTGGCATCAAAGCATTTGGTCCGCGCCGCGAAGTCAGCATTTTCTCGCTAGTGGCCTGGCTGACCGCGCTCACGGCTGGTCTTGCCGCTTTTGCCTCCCACGTGTTCTTCCTACAGTTCGTGAAAGCCCTTGCTCGATTGCTTCGTCGTGAGGACATTATGCGCGACGCACATTCACATATCGTCCTGGTCTTTGTCTTGCTGGGCGTGCTTGTCGCCATAGCGACTTTTGCGGTCTTGCCGTCGCAGCCGTTTCTGAGCTTCCTCATCGACGTGGGAACTGTCACGATGGTTATTCTGATTTTGGTGCTGGTTTTGTGGTATTTGTTCATGTTGATCTCGGCGCGCTTCCTGATCCGGGCGTCGTCATACGAGAATACTAGAGCCCCGGAACAAAAGTGAACGGAGCTTGTCGCCGTCAACACTAGACCAACGCGCGAGCGAGGGACTGTCAACGCTGGAAGCCGATTCGACATGCGACTCCAGGGCAACGATGCGAATCCCGAATGGCAAATGGTCCGACGCGGCTTTGCCCTCATGTATTGGGGGCTGGTGGCGCCGATCCCGTGGTTCGTCGCGGTGTTTTTCGTTGTACTAGCGGGAATTGTCTTCTCTCAAATGCCCATCGGCCCGTGGCTGAGCCTCTGCGTTTACCTCTTTGTCGGCGTGCTGGCGGCGGGATTTGTCTACCTGATTGGACAAGGCCTGTGCTGCTCGGCCCCGGTCCCAGGCCAACGACTCGCAAGAGTCTCCTTGGGGCTGTTAGGCGCAGCTCTCGCCTTCGCCGCGCTCCTGCTCGCCCTGGTGTGGGTTGGGAAAGCGCCTGTTTTCGTCCGCGCGGAGCCAAACGCGCATTTACAGATATTCGCCTGGCTCGCTTTTGTATCGACGCTGGCGACCGGTATCGGCGGGCTCTGGTTCTTTGTGCGCTTTGTTCAGGCGGTTGCCGTGAGCCTGGGGAGCGAGGCGACTGCGAAAGTGGCGCGCAGCTATGCCATCGGGCTATCCGTTCTGGCCGCCCTGCATTTGGTCCGCGCCATGGCGGCGCTGTTTCCGCTGTATGGCATCCTTTATGAGATATTCACATTGGCGCAAGCATTTTTCTTTTTTGCGCACCTCTACTTCTATGTGTGGCATCTGCTATTGCTGGGTCTCGTCCGCGAAGCAATGGAGAAGGCCACGGCGCCGTAAGTGAGCTACACCTTTTCTTGCAGCAAGCCCGCGACGGCCTTCGGGTCGTGCACAGCCATCAGAACGACACGCTGCGTATCGCCGTTTTTCGATACGAGGACGATGTCACCCACGTTGAAAAAGCTCTGGAAGGGCGTTTGCACGATCTGGATGTCCTGGAGGGCGTTTCGCGGCACTTCTGTAGTGTTCTTCGACAACAGACCGCTTTCGACCACGCAACGCTTCGAGGTAATTGTCACTGTAGTGCTGCGCACGCGCAACCGCCAAACCAGCAATCGATAGGCCGCGAAGCCGGCGCCGGCCAAGCCCACGATCAGCCAAAACATCGACCCGGTGATGAGTCCGGTGAGGACGGCAACAAGGCCGGCGACAGCCAAAATGCCGTAACCCGCGCAGCGAAACGGATAGCGCCGAAACATGACCGGCGACAACTTGCACAGCTCTTTTTCCGCTTCCGCGGCCGGCGGCGCGACCGGCGCTGTGGCTCGCTCGGCGACGCCGCCCTCGACCGGATCGTCATTGGCTTTCTCGTTGGCACGATCAGGCCGCTCACGGGCTCGCCCACAGGCATTTCGACGCGAAACGGCTTGCCGCAATCCTTGTTCGGGCACATTACCATTTCCTCGCCGTTGTGTGGCTCGACTTCCACCTTCAAGCCGCAGTGAGGACAACGAAACATCAACGGTTGTTGCACTTGTTGCACGTGCATGATTGTGTCTCCTTGGGCACGCGCTGCCGCTCGTCAGAGTCAGCAGCGCGCGCCTATCGGGGATTGCCTTAGCCGGGCTCACCCGCGGTAACGACTACATCGGTCGGATCGACCGGCTTCACCGCAATGAGCCGTTGAATCGCCTGGACTTTGCGGTCCACGAAAGTCACATTGGGAATGTGAATGGCTTCCGCGTGAGCGCCGGAGGTCATGATGTACAGGTCGCCCATTCCCAGGCCGAGGATGTGATGGCGGAACAAATCCTCGAGCCGTTTTTCGAAGACCAGGCCGCGCGTGTCATAACTTCTTTCGCCGCCGCCGATGACGCGCTCATAGGTAAGCTGGCCCGGCCGCAAGCGCCAATAAGTCAAGCGATCGAAAACGAAAAACGCCGCGGACCAAACGATCAAAAGGATAGTGGACAGCATGATATAGAAGCCCATATTCATGTGGATCCCAAGATAGGGCAGCAAGTTCAGAATGTCGTCCCACCAATTGAGCCACGCGAACAACACCGTGATGAACATCACGGAAACGATGGTCAGAACAGAAAACAAGCAGCGCAAGCTGACGTTGGTGAACACGATCACCAGCACAATAATCACTGTGTAAATGACCCCGACGTTCTTGCTGGGGTGCATCAAATACGTTCGGTCGCCGATCGCAATCACTTCCCCTTGCAGCCAGGTCAAGAGCGCCATCACATATCCGACAACCCACCCCGGCCACCAATAGAAGAGCGACGAATGGTCGTAAATGATGAGTTCCGGAGTCTGCGCGGTGGTCACTTCCGCATGGGTTTTTGCTTGCGTAGGCACTTGAGAAGCACTCGCCATGATCGATCTCCTAAAGGGATCGCCGATTACGGCGCAAACGCGAACAAAACTGGCGAATCCGATTCAGATTTGGGCAAACGACATGCCAAAGCCGTAAACGCTTCTGTCGCGGAGTTTTGGCCACTCGCCAAGCGCCGATCTTGGGCAAACTGGTTCCTCTTGCAAGGAAATGCAGTTCCCAAATACCGGACTCTTGCGCGCTTGTTATGGAGAATCCGGAACGACGGGCGGCGTTTTGCGTCGGCACGCCGGTTGCGTCATAGATGCGGAGTCCGATTCTGTTTCAAAGAAGGAGGCATCACCATGATTCGCATTAGTCTGCTCGTTCTCGCGTTGATCGTGCTGCCAGGCTGCTCGCAGAATGATCAACCGAACAAAGGCATTCAGATCGACGTGCCCGGCGTCAAGATCGACATCAAGAAACAACCGCCGCCCAACGTGAACATCGATGTCAAGCCAAAAGACAAGGATGACTGATGTGGCACGCAGCTTGCGTGTAAGGGTTTCGCAAGCCTCTTGTGTTTGAGAGGCTGGATTCCATTGCCACAAGATAGGAGACTATCAAGTGATCAGTCTGGAAGTGACTTTCAAGAACTGTAACAACCGATCATCGCCTGGGTTGTAGTGCTTCGGAGCAAAGGAGGTACCGACCATGTTGCGCCTGGCGATTCTGTTTTTTGTGATCGCGCTTGTGGCCGCCGTGCTCGGATTTACCGGCGTCGCGGCGGCCTTTGCGGGTGCGGCGCAGATCTTTTTCTATGTGTTCCTAGTCCTCTTCCTTCTAGCATTGCTCGTGGCCGTACTGGGAGGTCGGCCGCACGATGTAGTCTGACGCGGACTAAGACGAAGGGGCGGCGCAAGCCGCCCCTTTCTTTTTTTCTCCAATTACCTCCCTCAATCCATCTCCTGAATAGCCGTGGACATTTCCCGCTTAGGAGCGGGACAAGGCTTGGTCTCCAACTTGGATAGCCAGCGCAGTTGCTGCGCGATCAAAGCGCGGCGACCCAGCTCCTCGTAATGAGAGGAAAGGAATTGGAGGCAGTGGGCCGACGCGGCGACGCTGACCATGGCGATGCACCAGAACATGTAGCCCCAATCGAGATTGCCGCCGCGTTGCCAGGGTTGCCAGATAAGGAGGAAAGACGCGGCGAAGACAGAGGCCATGATGCCGAGCATCTTGGCGGCCGCGTAGGACTTGCAAAAGAGGCAGATCCACGCTGCCGCGAATAGCGGGTTCGCAAACCACGGGATGGAAAACGGGACAAAGATGAAGTAGAACAAGCCCATCGTGAAAGCTTCGTATCCTGGAACCGGACGGGAATCGTGCCAGGCCGGCAAGAAGAACGACAGGACATAGATTGCCAGCGTGCCCAAAAGGAACAAGCCGCGAAGTCCGGAAGGTGCCGTCGCCATCGTCGCCTCGATGCGTTGGAGGTACACCGAGGCAACCGCAGTTCGGCTGGCCTATTAACACGATCTTTAAGCCCTTGCATTTCACGTCGCCGCTGTTACCCTATAACGCCGTGCGCAATTCCGCTGCACCAACCCGATGCGTAAGCGAGGGAGACACGCGAAACCCTCGCTCACGCGTCGGGTTGGTGCAGCGGATTCATGCACGGTCATTTTGCGTCACAACGATCACCGACATTGCTTCCCCTGGCATCCGTTGCTGCGAGGATTCCCCCATGAAACTCCGCGTTATTCTCACGCTTTTCCTGTTCCTTGGCTTTGCTCCGCGCGCGAGCTTGGCTCAGTTGCCATCGCCGGAGGAATACCTCGGCCACCGCGCCGGCGCGGACAAGAAACTCGTCAAGTGGGCGACCATCGAAGCTTATTTTCGCAAGGCGGCAGCGACGGACCGCGTCCGCATCCAGGAGCTGGGTTTGTCTTCGGAAGGCCGCAAGATGATCATGGCGGTCATCGCGATGCCCGAGACGCTGAAGGAGCTGGACAAGCACAAGGCGGTGCAGCGCAAGCTGGCCGATCCGCGCCGGATTAAAGACGACGACGAAAAGAAACAATTAGTCCAAACGAGCAAGATCGTCATCTACATCAATTGCGGCATCCACGCCAGCGAGACGGCGTCCGCGCTCATGTCGATGGAGCTTTTGCACGAATTGGCCACGCGCACCACGCCGGAAATCCGCGCGTTACTCGATAAGGCCATCGTGCTCTTGACGCCGTCGTCCAATCCCGACGGCACCGACATTATCGCCAACTGGTACGAAAGCACCCTCGGCAAGGAATGGGAAGGCGGCGGTTTGCCGTGGCTTTATCACAAATACGCCGGCCATGACAATAACCGCGATTGGTTCATGCTCAACCTCGCGGAAACGCGCAACATCTCCAAGATGCTCTACACCGACTGGTTTCCCACGGTCGTTCTCGACGTGCACCAGATGGGCTCCGGCGGGGCCCGGCAGTTCGTTCCCCCCTATAAACCGCCCGTCAATCCCAACATCGATCCGGTGATGCATCAAGCCACCGACCTCTTAGGCGCCCACATGGCCATGGACCTGGCGCGGAACGGCAAGAAGGGCGTGGTGCACAGCTCGATGTTCGACTTGTGGTGGGCAGGCAGCGCGCTTTCCGAGCCGCGCAATCACAACATGGTCGCCGTCTTGAGCGAGACGGCCAGTTGCAAGTTGGCCACGCCGATCACTGTCGGCAAGGACGGCAAAACCAAAGACGGCAAAGGCAAGGGCGGCGGCAAAGGTGGCGCGCAGCCTTCGCCCGCGGTCACGCCGAACACGCTCGACCCCTGGCCCGGCGGCGTGTGGCGCTTGCGCGACGCTGTCGATTATCAGCTCATTGTGTCCAAGAGCGTATTGACGACCTCAACGCGATTCCACGACATGTTCCAGTCCAACTATGTCAAGTTCGGCGAGGACGCCATCGCGCGCGGCAAAGCGGGCGCCCCGTTCGCCTGGCTCGTGCCCCAAGAGCAGCGCGATCCCGGCGCGGCCCGCCACCTGCTCCATCTCATGGATCTGAAAGCCGTCGAGGTCCATCGCGCGGACGAGACGTTTACCGCGGACGGCGTCGAGTATCCGCCCGGCACGGCCATTCTGTTCGCCGCACAACCCTATCGCGCCCAACTTAAGAACATGATGGAGCGCCAAGCCTATCCCAAGCGCATGACCGCCGCCGGCCAGATCGAGCGCCCCTACGACGTCACCGGCTGGACGTTGCCGTTGCAGATGGGCGTCCAAGCGGTAACCGTGGCCAAGCCGTTCGAAGTGAAGGCTACGAAGTTCACCGGCGGCGTCCCTAAACCGCAAATGCGGATCAGCGGACCCCAGGACGGCGTCGCGTGGCTCGTACCGGCCGCGACCAATGACGATTTCCGCCTCATCAACCGCCTGCACAAGGGCAACATCGCCTTCCGCATGTTGCCTAAGGAGAGCGACAATCCGAAAGCGCTCGCCGGGTCGCTCGTCATCCCGATCACGCCGTCGTTGAAGGAAGGACAAGCGGCGCTCCTGGACGGCCTGGGACTAACGCTCCAACGCCTCACGGAAGACGAAGTCAAATCGCTCGCCGATCTTCGGGCCGCCCCTTCGCCGCGTATGGCGCTTTATCAGCCATTCGCGCCGAGCATGGACGAAGGCTGGACGCGCCTCGTGCTCGAACAATTCGAGTTCCCCTACAAGACCGTACACAACCCCGACCTCTTGAAGGGCGACGCGTTGCGCGAACGCTTCGATTGCATCGTGCTGCCGTCGATTTCGCTGAAGACACTTATGGCCGGCCAGTCGGTCAAGGCCACCGATCCCAAGTATTCCGGCGGTCTCGGCGCGGACGGCGTCAAACGCCTTCAGGAATTCGTCAAAGCCGGCGGCACGCTCGTATGCATTGACGACTCGTGCAACCTGCCGATACGTCAATTCGGTCTGCCGATTCGCAATCTGATACCGGGCGCCGAGGACCTGAAAGTGGACAATACCAAGTTCTTTTGTCCCGGCTCGATCCTTGCGGCCACTTCCGATCCATCTCATCCGGTGGGCTATGGCAGGCCATCGGCGCTGTCCGTTTACTTTGCGCGCTCGCAAGCGTTCGAAGTAGTGAAGAGCGACGACAAGACTTCGGAAGACGTGAAGGATATCAACGTAGTATGCCGTTACGCCGACAAGGACGTGCTCGAGAGCGGTTTTCTGCAAGGGGAAGACGTGATCGCGGGCAAGGCGGCGGTTCTGGATGTGTCTTATGGCAACGGCCACGTCATCTTACTCGGCTGCCGCGTGCAGAACCGGGCGCAGCCGCACGGGACTTTTCGCTTGCTGTTCAATGCGATCCAGTCGAGCACGTTGGAACGGTAGAAAAAAGCCACGGATGAACACGGATCAAACACGGACAGGAACAACGAGCGATCGGTCTCAATCCGTGTTTCGTCCGTGTTAATCCGTGGCTTTTGCGACTACTTCTCGTCGAACAATCCCCGTTGCTTGGCATCAAGCTGGCGTAAGCGGCGTTCTTCCTGCAGGGTGTCCTCCATCCAGCGGGCGAAATCGGTGAATGAGACGATGGTCTTCACGCGCGTTTCGGAGCGCGTGACCGGGCGCTCGCTCTTGCCGTCCTTGTCGGCGTACATCTCAATGCAGAATTCGATCTGGTCGCCGACCTTGAGCACGAGCAGTCCGCCCTTGCCGTCGGGGATGCCGGTGGTTTTGAAGTCAAAGCGGCCGCCGCCCAGCGTGCGCGGCAATAGGTTCTCCGGATCAAGAGATGGAACCGCGTGAAAAAAGATCTGGTCCTTGGGACCGGTGTGCTCGAAGACGCCGCGGCGCGGATCGAAAGGACCGACCTTGTCGGTGGCGGCGGTTTCAGGCAAGGGTTGCATGATCCACGGCTCTTCGCCGGGGTCGTCGTTGCCGCTTTCCACTTTCTTCAAGACGCGATAAAGCAATTTCGCCTGGCCCAAGCCGTACGGCCCTGAGGCCACGAAGGCGATGCGGACCGCGCCGCCGGGCGGCACCGGCATGCCTTCGACTTCAAAATCCTCGGCCGGCCCCGCGCCCAGGAGCTTTCCTGCCGGCGGAAACTGCTCTTTCAAAAGCGCGACTTGCGGCGGCTCTTCCGGTATCAGCCGAACCGCACGGCGCGGCGGCGGCCGATTGTCGAAATCGTATTCGTCTTTTACGACCAGGCGATAGGCGTACTCGTCAGGACGCAGATCGAAGACGCCTTGCGCCGTTTTGCCGCTTTTATCCAATGCGAGGACAATCTGACGCTTGACCGTTTCCGGCCCGTGCTCGTCCGAAGACTTTTCGGGATCGAACTTTTCCGGTCCGAGCAACTGCAGCAAAGCGGACTTGACTGGTTTCTGCGTTATGATGCGCAGTCGCGCCGCCGAACTCGGGATGCCGACAATGTCGCCGCGCGCTTGCGGCTGCTCATAGCGCGTGCCGTCCGGCTTGGCGCCGCAGAAGGCGGGCAATTGCACCCACGCTTGCACGTCGAGGATGACGGGTCGCGGCTCGTAGCGGATGCGCGCCGGTTTGCGCGTCCGGCCGTCGCCAAACCAGGCGCTAGACGTGAAGTCGCGCGCCGAGGCCGGAATGAGAGCCACATACTCCGCTTCTTCAAGAGCGCTGTCTTTGGCTTTCTGCAGCGGGAAGCGATCGGCCGCGCCGCCGTCCGGACGGACAATGACTTCGCCGGCATAGCGTTCGAGGTCTTTACCCCGAACGCGAAAGCGCAGTTGTCCCTTTTCGCCGCTGGGCCAAACTGCAGTGGCGGCGACGGGCGTGATGGCGACATTGCGTGGAATGTCCACGTCGGCCAAGAACTGCCGCGCCACCAGTGTGCCAATAAGGCTGGGCCACAATAGCAACGCCACGGCCGCGAATACAAGCGCCGGCCCCGCGAACGCCAGCCCGCGCCGGAGCCGGCTTGCATCGGCGACTTTGGCAAAGTCAATCTGCGCCGCCCGCGCCACCGCCTCTTTCGTGACGACCTGGACCAATTCCGGCGACATGCCTTCCGTCCGCGCATACGGCATGTTGAGCTGCACAGCGCTAATGAGGCGATGGGCCAACTTCGGGTGCTTGTCTTCCACTTCCAGAGCAAGGTCGTCGTCGCTGCGTTGCTTAGAAATGGGCAAGAGCACGCACGCCAGCAAAGCGCCGCCGGCGACCGCCAATTGCAGGATGAAGAAGATGTGCCTGAGCGCCCAAGGCGTGTCCCGGCTGCGGTCGATGAGCCAATCGAGGAAGCAGCCAATCGTCAGTGCCGCAATCACGTGTGCGACCCAGCGCGCGCCGCCCCAGACCAAATCGAGCAATCGCTCGCGGCGACGCAGCACGGCCAGTTTTTGCAGCAGAATGGGCGGTATCATGTGAGGTTGCTTGTGCGATTCATTTGATTTCGACGGTGACGTCCAATCCCTTTTCGGGTATCTCCACGCGCATTGTCCAGAGGACGCCCTGCGCGACCAGCCGGCGATACTCCGGCATGCGCCAGTTTTCGTGAAAGTGCAGACCGGAAAAGCCGAAGCTGCGGCCACCGCCCGGTCGTTGCCAGGCCCATGCGACGGTTTCCCAGTTGCCGTCGATCTGGGTTTCGAGGATGGGCTCGATCTTGTGGCCCTTGGGAAACTTCAGCGTGTAATAGAATTCATCGCGCGCCGAAAAATCGGCGAGGCCGCGCGCGATGGGATGCTTCGGCTCGGGCAGTCGCGCATCGGTCTTGAGCACTTTGTACTTACGATCTGGGCCGCCGTGGCAGCCGCCGAAGAGAGCGACGAAGCCGTCGATGTTTTTGGCTTCGCGCGTGCCCATGGCCCAATGCAGCGCGGACAGGCCGCCGCCGCGCTTCGCCAATTCTTCAAACGCCGCCAAGCGCTTTGGGTCCTGATGCAGCCATTTAGCCCCTTCGGCGAGAAAGATCACGACGCCGTCGGCCTTTGGCAGAGCTTCCGGCCCGTTGCGCCAAGGTTCGTCGGCGCGTACCATTTTCACTTGCAACTCTGGCGCTTTCTGCAAAAGCGCGGTCAGGATCTTGAGGCCGGCTTCATACTCGTGCGTTTCCTTGGGATGGCCGTCGGGACCTTGGAAGAGGAGCAACAACTGTTTCTTGCCGGTTTCTTGGGCGGTCAAAGCGGAAGTCGCGATGAGCAAGAACAGCATGCACTGGAGGAACTTCGACATGGGTCGCTCCCTTCGCCGCCTGTCTGTTAACGAACCCTCGCTCGCGCGTCGGGCTAGTGTTAACGTTCATTCCTCAATGCCGTTCCTTTGGCCGCCCGACCCAGTTGTGCTTTCAGTTTTTCCACCTCGGCCGCAAGTTGCTCCGCGCGCGCTTCCTCGAAGGCAAGGCGTTCGGACCGGGTCGGAATTGGTTTCCCTGTCTCCATGTCGATGAATCGTAGGAGCGTTCCCTCCGTCTTGAGCAGCAAACCGAGCTCCTTGCATGGGATAGTTCCATCCGGATTCGGCTTGATGGGGACCGACTTTCCCCTGACGAGGCGGAACCCCAAGAGTGGCGGGTTGAGGTATTTCGCCTCGGGATCGAAAACGAAATAGTCCTTGATGCCAAGTTG
>JAKEFD010000417.1 GCA_022616245.1 Gemmataceae bacterium | reverse complement strand
TACATTGGCATCTACATTGTCGGCACGGTTTTGCTGGTGCCGGGCACCGTATTGAGCTTTGTCGGCGCGGCTCTGTTCGGCGTCTGGGAAGGCACGCTCTACACCTGGATCGGCGCCACGCTCGGCGCGACGGCGGCGTTTTTCCTCGCCAAAGCGCTAGGACGCGACTTTGTCAATCAACGGCTGGGCGGTAAGCTGGAAGCGCTTGATCGGCGATTGGCGCAAAATGGTTTTGCCAGTATTCTCATCTTGCGCTTGGTCCCCTTGTTTCCGTTCAACGGCATCAACTTCGGCAGCGGCCTTACGAGCATCCGCGCGGGAGACTACATCCTCGGCACCGCCGTCGGGATTTTGCCGGGCACATTTGTCTTTCAATTTGTTTTCGACCGGCTGGCTCAGAAGCTGGGACAGGAGAGCCTCTCGTGGGAGGATTGGCTCGACCCAGTGCTGGGCTTGGCGCTTTTGTTATTCGTGGGTTTTGTGCTTCTGGGCCGCTGGCTTTCGAAAAAGCTGCAAAGTAGGTCCACCCAGCACAGCGCGTGAGCAGGAACCAATAGGTTCACCGGCGGAGCGTCATAGTTTCCGGAGCGACACGGTTTCCGGAGCGACAAATATCTTCCACCGATGGTTCACAAACGGGCGGCTTGAGGTGACAGTCAGGCGAGCGTAGTGAGGGGGGGGGTGTCACCGATTTGCACACAAATTGCACAGAAATGCGAGTCGTTGTCGCCCAAGGAGTTACGGCAAGAAGCCTCGTTTCTGTGCAGTTCGCTACCTCCGCCGCCACGTCCCGCTCTCCTTTGTTACCTCCATTTGAACCATGCCCGTTGTCGCTCCGGAACGAAGACGCAAGTAATTGAATACAGAGATGTTGCGACTCCAAAAGCTCCGGAGTGTCGCGCAACCAATCCCACAACTTCCTTGCCCTCAGGTAACTTACGGCAACTGAAAGGTTGCGCGGGTCCGTTATGAATCTGGTCGATTGGCTGGACTTCCGAGCTATTTCTCCGCCTCCACCGGGTTGCGCAACAGCCCGATGCCTTCGATTTCCGCCTCCACCTCGTCCTTGGGCCGCAGATAGATCGGCGGTTTGCGCGCGTGGCCCACGCCTTGGGGCGTGCCGGTGACGATCGTGTCGCCCGGTTCCAGCGTGACGAAACTGGACAGGATTGAGATCAAGGCTGCCACCGGGAAGATCATCTGCGCGGTGCTGGCGTCTTGCATGATCTTGCCGTTGACCTTGAGCACGAGACGCAGCTTTTGCGGATCGGGCAGTGAGCCGGCGTCGCGCACGCACGGGCCCATCGGCAGAAACGTGTCGTGCCATTTGCCGTGCAGCCAGTCGTAGAAGGCATCGCGTTCGCGCGGCTTGCGCTTGGGATTGATGCGCATGCGGCGATCAGACACGTCATTGCACACGGTGTAGCCGGCGACATAGGAAAGCGCTTCCTTCTCATCGACGTGGCGGGCAGTGCGGCCGATGATGACGCCCAATTCGATTTCCCAATCAATGTGGTCCGGGGAAACCCTAGGAATCTTGATCGGCGCGCCGGGATCGGTGAGCGCGGTGGTCGGCGGCTTCCAGAAGAAATAGGGGAAGGTCTGGTCGCGCTCGACCGCTTGGCCGCCGCCTTCGACGATATGGGCCGCGTAGTTGCCCGCAAGCAGTATGACTTTCTTGGGATCGGGCAGCGGCACGCGCAAGCGAGCTTCCTTGAGGGGCCGACTCAGGCGGCGCTGGTCGGCGGCAGGCAGCTTCTGGAAACGATCCGAGACTTCCTGCGTCGCCTTGCACGAGCGTCCGTGCGGGGCCAGGTAATCCAGGATGTTCGGGGAATTTGCGGTCGGAATGCGAATCTTCAGTTCATCTGCCACGCGATTAATGCTTACCACGCGGTCTTCCAAGTACAACGCCACTTCCACCGTGCCGTTGTGCTGATAGCGACAAAGACGCATATGCGCTCCTTGAGAATTCTGTCTCGACAAGACTCAGCAATTGAGGTAGTTTCCCGCGCCTTTCTCCATCTTGCCAGTGGTTTTTGCGAAAAACGAGGTGGCCCATGGCGCGCTCTCTGGGTGGCTTTTTGCTCATGCTCGGAACCCTATCCGGTTGCTTGCCGCTCTTCGACGAATCGGCGCCCACGAAATTGGTCGGTGGCAATCCGTTTGAGGCGCACTCAACTGCCGCCAGCGCGCCAAACAAAGGCAAGTTCGCGCCGGCCGCGCAGGAAATCGCCCTGCGCGTCGATGCCGTGGGGCGAAAAGTGTTGGCTGCCAATCCCCAAATCGGCATGCGGCCCTTATTCGCCACTATCGGTTCGCCGCAAGCGGAGATCTTTCACATGGACACGCGCCTCGTCTATGTGACGGAAGGACTCGTCAAGAAGTGCAAGACAGAAGGCGAGCTGGGCGCGTTGTTGTCGCTGGAATTGGCCAAGATGGTCGCGGACCGCGAGGCGCGCAGCCCGCTTGCACAGGACCAAGAGCGCTTGACGCCAATCCACATGGCCGCCGGCAACGCAGCCAGAGGAATGCCGGGCGACCAAACCGCACTTGTAGAACTCGCCAAGTACGAGAAGGCGAATCCGAAAAAGGACCACGCCGCGCCGCGTCCCGACCCCCACCGTTTGGCCCGCGGCTATCTCGAAAAATCCGGATTCACGGCGGCCGACCTGGAAGCGGTCGCGCCGTTGCTCCACGCCGCCGAGCAAAACAATTCGCTCGAGCGCACGCTCAAGGGCGGCGTGCCGCAGTCGAACTGGTCGACGCCGTAGATAGGATTCCGTTCCTGTCCTACCCGTCACGTAGGATGGACAGGAAAGGAATCCTATCCTACGCCTTGCGTTGCCGATGGGAACAAGTAGTATGCCAAGAAAGCCCTCGGCGCGTGCTCATGATGTCCTCCTCGCTTCGCGTACAACTCGGTGAACGCAGCTACGAAATCTTTGTCACCTCCAATGACCTGGCCGGCGTCGGTCGATTTGCACGCGAGCGAGTCAACGGTTCTGCCGCGTTCGTCATCGCCGACGAAAACGTCCTCGCGCATGCGAAAACCGTCGAAGCGAGTTTGCGCCAGAACGGCTTCCGCGCGGCCATGGCAGTCCGTCCGAGCGGCGAAGCGCAGAAAAGCCTCGAAGTCGCGGCGGAACTTTACGATCGTCTCGTCGACTTGCCCGCGGACCGCCGCACTTTGGTCGTTGCGGTCGGCGGCGGCGTCATCGGCGATCTGGCCGGCTTCGTCGCCGCCACCTACGCGCGCGGTTTGCCCCTGCTCATGGTGCCGACGACCTTGTTGGCCATGGTCGATAGCTCGATTGGCGGCAAAGTCGCGGTCAACCATCCGCGCGCCAAGAACATGATCGGCGTCTTTCACCAACCCATTGGAGTTTGGATCGACACGAGCACGTTGACCACATTGCCCGAGCGCGAATACCGCAGCGGTTTGGCAGAAGTCGTGAAGTACGGCGTCATTCTCGACTTGGGTCTTTTCGAGTATATCGAGAAACACACCTTGGAAATTCTGCGCCGCGAGCCCGCCGCCGTGGGGCACATCGTTTGTCGATGCTGCGAACTCAAGGCGCGCATTGTCGAACAAGACGAGCGCGACGAGAGCGGCCTGCGCGCCGTTTTGAACTACGGCCATACTTTTGCCCACGCATTCGAGACCGCAGCCGGGTACGGCGCTTGGCTGCACGGCGAGGCGGTTGCCGCCGGCATGGTGTGCGCCAGCCGCTTGGCCGAGCGGCGCGGCCTGGTTCCACGCGAAGTTACCGAAAGGCAAATCCGTTTGTTGCGGGCGGTTGGATTGCCTGTAACGATCGAGCCGTGGCCCAAAGATCAAATGCTCGTTGCGATGCGCGCCGACAAGAAAGCGCTCGGCGGCAAAATGCGTTACATCCTGCCGCGCCGCATCGGCGCAGTTGAGCTTTTCGACGACATTCCGGAAGAGGAAGCACAGGCGGTCTTAACAGTTCAGCGGGGCGCCTCATAGGATGAATCGCGTGCAACTCTCGACCACCGACCGCGACTTGCTGGCTTTGCATCTGGTGCCGGGCATTGGCCCCCGGCTGGCGGCGGCGCTACTGACGCAATTCGGCTCCACGGCGGCGTTGCTCAGAGCATCTACGGCCCAGCTAAGCGATGTGCCGCACCTGCCTGAAAAGGTCGCGCAGAAACTTCAACAAGCGCTCGCCACCGGCGACGTGGACAAGGAACTGGCGCTTATGGAGGAGAATGGCGTTCGTCTCGTGCCGCTGGGTTCTCCCGCCTATCCGCCGCTGTTGGCAACCATCGCCGTGCCGCCGCGTTTTCTTTACGTGCGCGGCAACTTTGAAGCCGCCAAAGCGATTGCCATTGTCGGTTCCCGGCAGTGCAGCAGCTACGGGCGGCGCATTGCAGAGCACCTGGCGCAAGACCTGGTGCGTGCGGGCTACGCCGTCGTGAGCGGGCTGGCGCGCGGCATCGACGGTTGCGCCCACCGCGGTGCGTTAGAAGCCAAGGGCGCGACC
Organism: Gemmataceae bacterium; assembly: GCA_022616245.1. Classification (GTDB taxonomy): domain Bacteria; phylum Planctomycetota; class Planctomycetia; order Gemmatales; family Gemmataceae; genus JAKEFD01. The sequence goes on along the minus strand of JAKEFD010000417.1, from coordinate 2,676 downwards.
TGGGCGGTGCTCGCCGGCGGACTGGCGAAAGTGTATCCGCCGGAGCACAAGGACCTGGCCGACGAGATCGCGCGTTCCGGGGCAATCGTCAGTGAACAGCCGATGCAGATGGCGCCCATGGCGGAGATGTTTCCGGCGCGCAATCGCATCATCAGCGGCCTGAGCCGCGCCGTCATCGTCGTCGAGGCGAATGAAAAGAGCGGAGCGCTCATCACGGCCCGGCACGCGGCGGAGCAAGGCCGCGAAGTGTTTGCCGTGCCCGGCCAGGTGGACAGCCCGTCCAGCGGCGGCACCTTGAAGCTGTTGCGCGAGGGCGCCAAGCTGGTTCGCCATGCCCGCGACGTTCTGGAAGACTTGGAAGGCATCGCGCCCTTGCTCGACGAAACGCAGGCGCTGCCCGAAACGAGCGTGCCGCCGCCCGGCCTGGACGATTCGGAACGTGCGATTTGGGAATTCCTCGCGGAGCCGCGCACCGTGGACGACATTTGCGTGCACACGGAAAAACCGATGGCGTCCCTCAGCGCCGTTTTGATGAAGCTGGAAATGAAACGCGCTCTGCGACGGCTGCCCGGCAATATCTACGAGCGCTGGTAAAGCGAAGTGAAGATGTGAGTTTTCTGTTTTTGATTCCATTCTCTGCGTCTCTGTGCCTGTGTGGTTCAGATCTTTACGCCGCTCGTTTCTGCCGCAGTTTCACGTCGAACAAGCCGAAGATTTCTTCCTCGCTGAGTCCCAACGAGGGCGGCGGCCCGTTTTGCCCGAGCAGCTCTTCGAATAGTTGCCGTTTTTTGGCGAGAATCTCGGCAATGCGTTCCTCGATGGTGCCCTGGGTGACGAAGCGCGTGACGAAAACGGTGCTTTTTTGGCCAATGCGGTGAGCGCGGTTGATCGCTTGATCTTCCACGGCGGGATTCCACCAGCGGTCAAAGAGGAAAACGTAATTGGCGCATTGTAGATTGAGGCCGACGCTGCCTGTGCCGTAGCTCATGAGCAATAGGTGCTTCGAGCGATCCTTCTGGAAGTCGTCGAGGATGCGCGGGCGCTCGCGCTGCGGAATCTTGCCGTGGAACAAGAGCGGTCCGTAAGGCGCGAGCGCTTGGGCCAGCCTTTCCAGCGGTTCGACCCACTGCGAAAAGACAATGGCCTTGCGGTTGCTGTCGGCGACCTCGGCGGCGTCGGCAAGCAGTTGCTCCAGCTTGGCACTGTCGCCGGTCGCCGGGTCGAAGTTGCAGATTTGCTTTAGGCGCAGGACGAGCTCGAAAACGTGTTGCACAGTGAGCGTGTCGCCCAATGCATTGAGGTGCACGACGCCTTCTTTTTCGGCCAGCTCGTAGGCGGCGCGCTGCGCCGGTGTCAATTCCAGAAAAGCATCGTGAATGACCTTGGGCGGCATGTCGGTGGCCACCTCCTCCTTGACGCGCCGGAGGATGGCGTCGCCCGTCAACTCAGGTAAGAGTTTGGGCGGTGTCTGGGGAGGAATGCGGTCCGGATCGACGAACGCGAAGATGTTGATGAGATCCTCGACGCGGTTCTCGATGGGCGTGCCGGTCATGGCCCAGGAGCGGTCGCGGTGGAGCGCTCGCACAACTTGCGCCGTTTTCGATTCCCGGTTCTTGATGCGCTGCGCCTCGTCCAGGACGACCACGTCGAAGCGCAAGCGTTCGTCTTCCAGGAAGGCGGCGTCGCGCGTCAACAGCTCATAGTTGACAATCTTGAGCGGGCAGCGCGACGCGAACCACTGCGCGCGCCGGGCCTTCGTGTCGCCGCCGACGATTTCGAAAGGCACATCCTCGGCCCAGATTCTCACTTCGCGCGTCCAGTTGAGCACGAGCGGCTTGGGGCACACTACCAGACAGCGGCGAATGAGCCCCGCCTGCAGAAGCAGCCGAAGCGCGATGAGCACCTGCGCCGTTTTGCCAAGCCCCATTTCGTCCGCCAACAGGGCGGCATGGCGCGGCATAAGAAATGCGATCCCTTTGACCTGATACGCGTACGGTTGCAGGGGCAACTGCACCTGCCGCCCCGCGAACAAGTCCTCCAGAGGCGGCTGCAACAAGTACAGCAACCGGTCCTTGAACATCACCAATTCGGCAGGTGGTTGCAGCCGGGTCCGCGGCCTGGGTTTATCGTTTCGCGTTCGCGCCACATCGGCTGGACTGGCATTTTCCTCAGAGGCCCTTGGCTTCGGCGCTGCGTCCAATGGCGTCGGAAAGCGCCAACCCTGCGTCGTGACGGCGAGCGAAAGTTTCCCAACGGATCTTACCCAAGGCGGGCGATCCAGAATTGGCAACGAACGCACACCGACCAAGAGGGCCCGATCACCCAACAACTGTCGAATGGTGATCGGAAAGTCCAAAAGCACGGCATCCGTGCTCACTGTTTGGGAGCGTTTTTCATCCATGGTGAGGACATCGGGAGTCTCGGCAAGCCACTTTAGCCGGCAGAAAAAAGGACTCTCAATGAATCTGTGTCATAACTTGCTATCTAGACACGTTTTGAGACGAACGTCCATTAGCAGCGAGAGGCCAGGGCACTTTTCAAAACAGTTTGCAATTCTCGAAAACCCTCGTGCTTGGGCTCTATCTCATCACCCGTTATTGGCGGTTGACACTTGGTCCCAGCCAAGCGACCAGATTCATGACAGACCCGCGCGACCTTTCCGTTGCCGTAACTTAT
>JAKEFD010000416.1 GCA_022616245.1 Gemmataceae bacterium | reverse complement strand
GAATTCTGGCGAATTCCGCTACGGCTTGAAACGCGCATTAATCGACTTGGTTGATTAAGGGGGCAGTGTTGACGTCTTTTGGGAAACCGGCGCGGGCCATTGCGGTGACCCAGCCGTAAACCGGGCTGAAGGACACGGGGCGGCCAATGGCTGTTAGTTCGAAGGCCTCGATTTTTTTGATCGGCCGCGGCATGTTGACGAAAGTACGAGTGCCCAGCACAGTGCCCGTTTTTGCCTCGATCACGGAGGCTTCCAATTCAAATTTGTAGCGCGATACCGGCGGACCTTGCTGAAACGGCGTGACATCGATCAAGCCCTTTCTTTGCGCGCCCACGACCACTACCAGTTGCGTGTCTTCAACCCGTTCCGCCCGCCAACCTTCGTTCAAATACTCATTCCATTCGTGCAGCGTTCCGGTGGCCTTCACAAACACCAACGGAAAGACGTCGGCGTTGGGATTGAATTCGGCGGCTTGCGGCACAGGCTCGGCTCGGGCTGCCGGCGCCAGGTCGCGCGGGAAAACCGGGCGAACCTTGACCACCTTCTTGGCGTCGCCGCCATCGTCCAAAACGGTCTCTTGGGACTGACTGAACAGCCCCATCTCCATTCCGGCCCAGACAAAAGCACCGCCGGCCAACGCCGCGCAAATTAACACGGTCTTCATGGACGTGCCCCTCCCACCTACGTTCTTGGGCGATGAAACTCTAGCATTTTTTTTGGTCAAGTGGCAAAGGTCGCGCAAAAACGGAATCCAGAAAACCGCCGAGACGCAGAGGTTCGCAGAGTAAGGAGCGATAACTAGAAAATGAACATCTATTCAACGATTAGCATGCGTTTCTTCTCTCTGCGTTCCTCAGCGCCTCCGCGGTTGATTTCTTGCGAACGGCGTCACTCCCGTCCCGCCCACGATAACCAGGCCGTCGCCTGCGCATCGCTGGGCATGCGCCAGTCGCCGCGCGGCGACAGGCTGATGGTGCCGACTTTGGGCCCGTCGGGGAGGCAGGAGCGCTTGAACTGGTTCGCGAAAAAGCGCTCTACGAACACCTTCAGCCAACGGCGCAAGTCGCTGGTGGTGTACGACTTGTCGAAGGCGGTTTGCTCGGACAGAAACAGGATCTTCTCTGGCGGCGCTCCATAGCGCAGAAAATGAAACAAGAAGAAATCATGCAACTCATAAGGGCCGATCGCGTCTTCCGTCGCTTGGATTTGCCCGTCGGCGCCCGGCGGCAATAGCTCCGGCGAGATCACAGTTCCCAGGATGTCCACCAGCGTCTTCGCCGCCTCGCCTTCAAATTCATTTTCCGCGGCCCAGCGCACCAGGAACTTCACCAGCGTCTTGGGAATGCTGACGTTGGGATTGTACATGCTCATGTGGTCGGCATTGTATGTGCACCAGCCCAAGGCCAACTCGGACAGGTCGCCGGTGCCGATGACGAAGCCTTGGTTCATAAGCAAGCTGGTGCGCATCCGCGCTTGCACATTTTCGAAAACCAAATCGTGGCATTTTTCCGGAGCGATCTCTTGCAGCCTTCTCGTTACGTCCTCCAACGACAATCCAGCCAGCTCGATGCCGAATGGCTTATGTCCCAACGCAAGAAACTCGTCCAAGCAAAGTTGCCGGATGTCGATTTCCCCCATGGCGACCCCGAGCAGCCGCATCAGCGCCACTGCGTTGTTCTTGGTGCGCTTGGTGGTTCCAAAACCCGGCATGGTCAAGGCCAGCAACCGTGAGCGCGGCCACTGCAACAGATCGAGCGTCTTGCAGGCGACCAGGAGTGCAAGCGTGGAATCCAGTCCGCCGGAAACGCCCAACGTGATTCTGGCGCTGCCGGTATGCTCGAGCCTTTTGGCCAGGCCGGCCGTTTGCGTGTGAAAGATCTCCTGGCAGCGCTCGCGCAGTTGTTCCTGGCCGCGCGGCACGAAGGGATGCGCATCGATCGGCCGCACCAGCCGGCGCGGCGCGGCGTCCACATTCAACTCGAACGCGATGCGGCGGCAGTTGCGTTCGGCCAGGAGCGCTTGCGACGCGCCGAAACTGTTCGTCTTTTGCCGCTCGTTCTGCAAGCGCTGGACATCGATGTCGGTGCAGAGGAGCGTCTCGTCACGGCGAAAACGCGGCGACTCGGCGAGGAGCGCGCCGTTCTCCGCGACGAGGCAGTGCCCGCCGAAAACGACGTCGGTCGTTGATTCATGCACGCCGCAAGATACGTAAAGGTAACCTGCGGCGCAACGCCCCGACTGGTTGACGACGAGCTGCCGGCGATAGGACGACTTGCCGATGACTTCGTTGCTGGCGGAGAGATTGACGAGCAGCGTCGCGCCGGCCAGCGCTTGCCGGGAGCTGGGCGGAATCGGCACCCACAGGTCTTCGCAGATCTCAACGCCGACGACGAGGCCCGGCATCTGGGCGCTGGCGTCGAAGAGCAGGTCGGTCCCGAAAGGGATGTCCTGATCCACAAGTCGTAGAGTTTGCGTTCGAGCCTGTGTGCCCGGGGCGAACCAGCGGGCTTCGTAAAATTCCTTGTAGTTGGGCAAATAAGACTTGGGCACGATTCCCAGGATGCGGCCGCGCTGGATCAGGGCCGCGCAGTTGTACAGCAAGTCATCGACAACCAGCGGCAAGCCGACAAGGAACAGTCCGCGAAACAGCGTCAGGCTTTTCTGAGTCAAGTCAGCCAGGGCGGTGAGTGCGGCTTTCTGCAACGTCGGCTGGTGAAAGAGATCGCCACACGTGTAGCCCGTTACACACAATTCGGGGAAAGCGATGATGTGTATGTCTTGAGCCTGAGCGCGCTTTAAGAGGTTGGCCAACCTCTGGACGTGATAGGCGCAGTCGGCCACTCGCACAGGCGGAACCGCGGCCGCCACTCTCACGAAACCATGTTCGATCATGTGAACTACCCGCGAAGCGCTGTCTGTATGATATCACACCTGAAACTTCACTTCGCCGCCGACGAGCGCCGCGCGGGCCCGGCCGCGCACGCGCAAGCCGCCAAACGGAGAGTTTCGGCTTTTGGAACGGAACTGCGCCGGCTCGATAGTCCATTCCACCTTGGGGTCGATGATGGCGACGTCGGCCTCGACGCCGGGCCGCAGTGTGCCGGCGTCGATGCCAAGGATGCGCGCGGGATTGACGGTCAGTTTCTGCACAAATTGTGGCCAGGTCAGGTGGCCGGGCTCGATGAGGGCAACGACGCAAATGGGCAACAGCGTTTCGAGGCCGACGATGCCGAAGGGCGCCAGATCAAGCTCCCGGACCTTCTTCTCCGTGGCGAGCGGCGAATGGTCGCTGGCAATCACGTCCAGGGTGCCGTCCTTCAAAGCTTCGATCAGGGCCGCGACGTCGGCCTCGGTGCGCAGCGGCGGATTCATTTTGTAATTGCTGTCAAAGCTGCGCAGGCACTTGTCGGTAAGGAAGAAGTGATGGGGACATGCTTCGGCGCTGACGCGCAGGCCGCGTTTCTTGGCCCGGCGTATCAGCTCGACGCCGCCGGCCGTGGAGACATGCTGGATGTGTAAGCGGCCGCCGGTAAGCTGTGCCAGCTCCAGATCGCGGTGAATGACCACTTCCTCGGCGGCGGCCGGCAGACCGCGCAGGCCGAGCCGCATGCTTTCGACGCCTTCGTGCATCGTGCCGCCTTTGGTCAACTCGGGGTCTTCCGCATGACAGAGCACCGGCTTGTCGAACATGCGGCAATACTCCAGCGCGCGGCGCATGATTTCCGCGCTGACCACGGGCCGGTCTGCGTCGGTGAAGGCGACGGCCCCGCCCTCCACCAGGCCGCCGATTTCCGCGAGTTCCGCCCCGTTGCGTCCCTTGGTGATCGCGCCGACGGGGAACACGTTCGCCAGTCCCGCACGTTCGGCTTGCAGATACACGAACTCAGCGGCGGCTTGATTGTCCAGGGCCGGCTCGGCATCGGGCATGCAGGCCACGGTGGTGATGCCGCCCGCCAAGGCCGCGGCCGCCCCGGTTGCGATTGTTTCGTCTTCCTCGCGCCCCGGCTCGCGCAGGTGCACGTGCATGTCGATTAGTCCGGGGCAAACGATCTTGCCGCTCGCATCCAAGGTCTGCGTCGTTTGCACGGACTGCGGACCCACGCCGAGAATGTGCTCGCCGCGAATCCACAGGTCCGTGACCTGATCCAGATTCTGCGCTGGATCGATGACGCGGCCGTTGCTGATGCGAAGGATGTTCATGAAGATCGTTCGACAATGGAATGAGCCAAAGAGTTGACCGTTACGGCTGCTATTTGATGAAGTTTTCGACGTCGGCAAGGACCTTGCCCAAGCCCGTGACATCTCGACTTACGAGATAGTACAATTCTTGGCCTACGGGCCAATGATCGTCGCCCTCGTGAACCTCCCAAACTCCCGCGCGATTTCCGTCTTGAGCAAAGAAGGAAAAGCTCACGTAGTCCAATTCCGCAGTTGGGGATTCGTAGGCAATTCGAATCTTCGATTGCGGCAGTTTGAGTTCGAATTCGTTCTCATTTGGACCTTGTGTCCATTTTGCTTGGCCCGCTTTGGTCTTCTTTAGCAAGCCTTGAGCGATTTCTGGGAACGGGTCCGAGGAGTTCATAGTTCAGCACCTTAAGTCATTCCGAAAGCGGACTGAGTTTCTTTTCTATTTTATCCTGGAGACCTTGCGAAAAAGAGAGCCGTTTTTTCAACGGAAATCGTTTTCGAGTGCCGGATGTTAAGCCTTTACAAGCTGTCGAGTAATGGCGCAATTGTCTGACAGCTTCGTGCAGCTCCTGCTCCGTGTGCGTAAGTTGCATCAATTGGCTTGCCAGGTCGTCCATACGAACGGAGGCGACTTGCCAGGTGCTGTTCTCAATGTGTACGTTAATTTCATTTACAAATCGGTGGGCCAACGCGCTCACGAATCTCAGGAAACTCTTTCGACTTTCAAAGAGCGCATTTTCTGCGGCCAACTTTGCCGCTTCGGCCGCATTGACGGCTCGTCGAATCTGCCAAATCGCCAGCAACAAGCCACCAATAGTCAGGGTGACACCGAATACGGAGAGTGCGTCGCGCCACCAGTCGTTCAGCCAACCATTGCCTGGCAGCATCCGCCTACTCCTCCCCCGGCTGCCCACACAATAAATACAGCACGGCCATGCGCACGGCGAGGCCGTTGGTCACTTGCTGCAGGATGGCGGAATGTGGTCCGTCGGCCACGTCGGGCGTGATTTCCACGCCACGGTTGATGGGACCGGGCGCCAAGAGCAGCAAGTCCTTGCGCGCTTTCGCCAACCGCGTGCTGTCCAAACCGAACAGACGGGCATATTCCTGAATCGACGGGAACAAGCCGCTGCGCTGCCGCTCGAACTGAATGCGCAGCATGTTGATGACGTCGCAGCGCGGCAGGATCGCTTCGAGATTGTGCGACACCTCCACGCCCAATTCGCGAATCGTTTCGGGCACCAATGTCGGGGGGCCGCAGACGATTACCTTGGCGCCGAGCTTGACAAGGCCGTGAATGTTGCTGCGCGCCACCCGGCTATGCGCGATATCGCCGACCAGGCCGACGGTCAGCCCTTCGATGCGGCCGCGTTTTTGACGGATGGTGAAGATGTCCAACAGGCCCTGTGTGGGATGCTCGTGCGCGCCGTCGCCGGCATTGATGACGCCGCACCTTAAATGCTGGGCCAACAGGTGCGGAGCGCCCGACGAGGAGTGTCGGACCACTACCAGGTCGACGCCCATCGCTTCGATGTTTTTGGCAGTGTCGATAAAGGTCTCGCCCTTGCTCAGGCTGGAGCTGGACGGCGTGAAGTCGAGCGTATCGGCGCTCAAGCGGCGGGCGGCGAGGCCAAAGCTCGTGCGCGTCCGCGTCGAGGGCTCAAAGAACAGGTTGACCACCACTTTGCCGGCGAGGTTGCCGCGTTTCTTGCGACGGCTCTGGCTTGGGACCACAAACTGTTCCGCCGTGTCGAGAATGGTGCAAAGCTCGTCGCAACTGAGGTCTTCCAGGCCCAGCAAATGCCGGCGCGTCCAGGGGACGGACGCCGTCGCCGCGGGGGCCGCTTCCGAAACCATGCGCTGCTCCAACCGAAAAGAATTTCCTTTAGAATAAGCGCCGAACCAGCGGCGGCCAAGGATGCCGCCGAAATATTGCTACCCTTCGTACGTCACGGTTTCCAGCTCCTCGGCGAACCGGCGGATCATGTCGTCCGTCAGACTTTTCCAGTTTCCAGTCTTGCGAAACAGTTGACGCAGTTGTTCCGAGCCACAGACGAATTGGTCCAAGCTGAGAATCGGAGCCAGAAACGGGAAATCGCCAGTTTCCTTGGCGATGGCGGTCAGCCGTTCGAACAGTTCGGCCAGATCCCTTTTCAATGGCCGGCGCTTGCCCGCAGGGGTGCGAATGTAAAGGGCGTCCAGTCCGTAGCGCGTCGCGAGCCATTTGTTCTCGCCGGCAATCCAATGGCGTTTGCGGTCCCCGCGCAGCATTTGTGGTCGCTCTGTGATGAGTCTGAGCGCGTGAATGACAAGGCAGCGCGTCAGGGCGACAATGGCAAACGTGTCCCGCAAGGAGGACGGCATGTCGCAAATACGGAATTCAATCGTGCCGAAATCCGGGCGCGGCCGAATGTCCCAATAGATGTCCTTGAAGGAGCTGATGGCTTTGCTGTCGCGCATCACCGTGCAGTAGGTGCGAAAGTCCTTCCATTTGCCAAAGTGCGGCGGTGTGCCCGAGTGCGGCAACAGGCCGTAGAGCGCGGTCCGGCCCGACGCTAACCCGGTGTCCACGCCCTGCCAGTACGGCGAGTTCGCGGACAAAGCCAAGAGGTGCGGCAAATACTTGACAAGCAAACTGGTCGCCGCCAGCGCCAGATCGCCGTCCGGCACGCCGACGTGGACGTGCAGGCCGAAAACGACGCGCTGGTAGGTGAGCCAGGCGAGGCGTTCCATGATGCGCTCGTAACGTTCGGCGGGAAATACGGCGCTGGCCCCAGACCGATGGAAGGGATGCGTGCCGCCGAGCGCCAACTCATAACCAAGCGACGACGCGGTGATGCGGACTTTGCGCAGCGTCGGCGCCAGCTGGTCGCGGACTTCCGCCACGTTCTTGCAAACGCCGGTCTTGACCTCGAGCATCGACTGCATGAGCTCCGCGGCCACGCCTTCGATTTTTTCCTGTTCGCATTGTTTGAGAATGCGCACCGCGCCCGGCGCAAGATCGCCCGTTTCGCGGTCGAGGATTTGCAGTTCCAATTCGACGCCGAGCGTGGGCTCGCTGGAACCGTGGAAGACAAGATTCTCTTCCGTGGGCGCGGCGGTCGTGTCGGCTTGCAGAGGTGCGACGTTGTCAGCCACAAGTGGATGTTATCGGAACAAGCGCTGGTTCGCAATTCGTTCGACGCTGCTGCCGGTCGGCATTATTTATAGACTAGTGAAAAAATTCTATAAAGTTTCTTGACAGCGCGATGGCGCTGACTATGTTAATGTTAGCCTGCCCGATTCGCCTTTTCCCGCCCGACAGTCTCCTTCGTGTGATTCGCTACGCCCATGGTTCGCAACGGTCGAACATTGAAATGCCATCACGGCCAGCGCCGGTACGCCATCGTGCAGTCGCTCTTGACCGAAGTGTTTCAGGGACAATTGCGCGCCGGCCAACATCTGGTTGCCCAGGATTTGGCCAAGCGCATGGGTGTCAGCCAGACGCCCATCCGCGAGGCCCTCATCGAGCTCGCCGGCATCGGCATCGTCGACTGGCTGCCCAACCGCGGCGTGGTCGTCCGCCGGGTCACCGCCAAGGACGTGCGCGACATTTGCCAGGTGCGCAAAGCGCTCGAATGCGAGGCGACACGTTGCGCCTGCGGCCGCATCGAACTGGCGGAGCTTCACGAGATCGCCGACGAGCTGCGCAGCCTATTCAAGGTGACGCTGCGCTCGTTGCCAACCTACATTCAAAAGGCGCGAGCGGTTGATAGCCGGCTGCACGACCTCATTGCGGCGTCGTCGGGCAATCCGTTTTTGGCCAACGAGCTGAACCGACTGAAGATGCTGTTTCGCGCATTCCGCGACATCACATACTCGCGCCGCGAAGTGATGAGCGATTACCGCCGGCTCGCCGACGAGGCCCACGAGCACCTGGCGATTGTCGAAGCGCTCATCGCCGGGGACGCCAGGGCCGCCGGCAAGGCCATGGCCCGGCACATTCGCGCCGGCGTCAAATACTGGACCCGCGCCATGCCGCTGACGCTCGACGGCGCGATCCGTCCGCGGAGCACGACGCGCGAGCAAGGGATCAATGGAACTTCTGTGAACGGTGTTGCCAAGAGGAGTATTCGAAGATGAAACCTCTTTCGAAGATTTGCCTGACTGTTGTCGTCGCTGGTTTCTGGGCTACCACTGCTCATGCCCAAAGCAAGATCGAATACAACCGCGATATCCGGCCCATCCTGACGAGCAATTGCTTTGCCTGCCACGGTCCGGACAGCGCGGCCCGCAAGGCTGAATTGCGCTTGGATAATCGCGAGGACGCGTTGGCCGCCGAAGTCATCGTGCCGGGCAAACCGGAGAAAAGCCCGCTCGTCCAGCGCATTTTCTCGGACAAGCCGGCCAAAGTAATGCCGCCGCCCAAGTCGCACAAGAAGCTCAAAGATGCGGAAAAGGAACTGCTGCGACGTTGGATCG
>JAKEFD010000415.1 GCA_022616245.1 Gemmataceae bacterium | reverse complement strand
GGGTCAGTCGGGCTGCCTCTTGCCGGCGTGGAAGTGCGCGTTTCGGCGTCACCGGGCGCGGTCGGCGCGGTGGAGCTGCGCGGTCCCAACCTGTTTCGCGAATACTGGCGGCAGCCGGAAGCGACCAAGACGGCTTTCACCTCGGGCTGGTTCGACACCGGCGATCTTGGAACTATCAATGACGCTGGCTTCTTAACTCTGGTGGGACGAAAAAACGACCTCATCATCACCAGCGGCTTTAACGTTTATCCGCAGATCGTGGAGCGCGTCATCAACAGTTGCCCCGGCGTGCGCGAGTCGGCCGTCTTGGGGATTCCCGACCAGCGCAAAGGCGAGCGTGTGGTCGCCGCGGTGGTGCGCGACGATGCCGCGCTGGATGAGCAGCAGTTGCGTGATTTTTGGAGTAGCCGGCTGGTAGACTATCAGCGGCCCAAAGACGTGGTTTTTGTGGATGCCCTACCACGCAACGCGCTGGGTAAGGTACTGAAGCGCGAACTTCGCGAGCAGTTCCAAGAGCAAGGTTGAGCAGATGACAGAACGTGTCGCTTCCTTGCGGCCCACCGCCGTGAACTGTGTGCTTGCGGAAGTGCGGCAACTCCAGGCGGAGGGCCGGTCGCTCGTGTCGCTCATGCGCGGCCAACCGGACACGCCGACGCCGCCGCACATTGTCGAAGCGGTGCAGCGGGCCTTGCGCGAAGGCCACACGGGTTATCCGGACAACCAAGGCGAGCCGATTCTGCGCCAGGCGGTGGCGGAAAAGCTCCAGCGTGACAACGGTTTGACCTACGATCCCGCTCGCGAAATTCTCATCACCAACGGCGCTACCTGCGGACTTTGCACCGCTCTTGGCGCACTGATCCAGCCGGGTGACGATGTCCTGCTGCCCGATCCGATCTATGACGCCTACGCTTCGCCAGTTGCGCTTTGGGGCGGCCGTCCGGTCTTTGTGCCGGCTATGATTCGCGATGGCCGATTTGTGATGGAGCGAGCCGCACTGGAAGCCGTGCATACGACGAACGCGCGGGTGCTGCTCTTGAATACACCATGGAACCCGACGGGCACTGTCTTGACGGTAGCCGAGCTTGCTTCCACGATGGAATTCGCGGCCGCGCGCAATCTCTTTGTCATCAGCGATGAGATTTACGAGAACCTGGTCTATGACGGACGCCGGCATATTCCCCCGGCGGCAGTATCCGACCAGGCTCGGCTGCGGACCCTCGTGGTGAACAGTCTCTCCAAGACCTACGCCATGACCGGTTGGCGCGTCGGATACTGCGCTGGGCCGGCGGAGCTGATCCAAACAATGCTGCTCGTACTCCAGCAGTTCAGCCGCGGTCCGGCGACGTTCGTACAGCACGCGGCCGCTCACGCCTTGCGGAGCAGTCAGGAATGCGTCCAGCGCATGGCCGCGGAGTATCAAGGTCGGCGCGATCTTGTGCTCCAACGCTTAAGCGGTATTCCGGGCATCGTGCCGCTTGTGCCCGAAGGCGGCTTGTTCGTCATGGTAGATATTCGAGGCCTTGGAGTGCCTTCCGACGAAGCGCGCCGGTTTCTGCTGCGCGAAGCGGGCGTCGTCGTTATCCATGGCGCCGCGTACGGCCCGGGCGGCGAAGGCACGCTGCGGGTTTCGTTCGCGGCCGGCGGAAATGTCCTGGAGCAAGGGCTCGACAGGCTCCGCCATGGCTTGGAGCGTCTTGCCGAGAATTCCAGCCGAAAGGCCGGCGTATGAGCCTTGCCGAGTTGCCGGTGGTCGCGGACAGGCCGGCCGCACACGACGCGCTGGTGGACGTCGCTGGGCTGCGCGCCGCTCTGGCGCAAGCGATCGCGGGCGAGGTCCGCTTTGAACGCTTGGACCGTGCGCTCTATTCGACGGACGCCAGTGTCTATCAGATCGTGCCGGTCGGCGTCGTCATTCCCAAGACCCGAGACGATGTGCTGGCAACGGTGCGGACGTGTGCCCGCTTCGGTGTGCCGCTGACCGCGCGCGGCGGCGGCACCTCGCAAGCGGGCCAGTCGATCGGCCCGGGCGTCATTCTCGATTTCTCGAAGTATTTGAGCCGCATCCTGGAAGTCAACGAGGCGGAGCGGTGGGCGCGCGTCGAACCGGGCTGCGTCTTGGACGATCTGAACCAAGAGGTCAAACGGTTCGGCCTGCACTTTGCCCCCGATATTTCCACCGCCAACCGCGCCACCATCGGCGGCATGATTGCCAACAACTCCTCCGGCACGCACTCCATTGTGTACGGCAAAACGGTCGATCATGTGCTGGAGCTGACCGTCCTGCTCGCGGACGGCAGCGTCGTCCTCATGCGGCCATTGAACGAAGCGGAGCTTGAGGCAAAATGCCGGCAGCAAGACCTCGAGGGGGACTGCTATCGCGTCATTCGGCGACTCGCAGCCGAACATGCGGGCGAGATTGACCGCCGCTTTCCCAAGATTCTTCGGCGCGTGGGCGGATACAACCTCGATTTGTTCATCGGGCGTAGCCGAATTCGTGAGAATTCGGGATCGCACCCGGACCCGCATTCTCACGAATGCGGCTACGGTGGTTTCAACCTGGCGCAGCTTTTCGTCGGCTCGGAGGGGACGCTCGGCATTGTCCTCGAAGCGAAGCTGCGGCTGGTTGAGTTGCCCAAAGCGAAGGCGCTACTCGTCGTGCAATTCGCCGAGTTGCTGGAAGCCTTGGCCGCGACGCCGGGGATACTGGCCCATGCGCCCGCCGCGGTCGAGGTGATGGACAGGTACATTCTCGATTGCACCAAACTCAACGCTGACGCGCTGCGCCTGCGCGGCTTTCTCCACGGCGACGCGGGGACCATTCTCATCATCGAGTTTTACGGATCTAGCCTCGCGGAATTGCCGCCGCGTTTGCAAGCTCTGGAAAAAGACTTGAGCGAGCGTGGTTTCGGCTTTCACTACAGCCGGGTCACCGAGCCAACGGCGCAAGCGGCAATCTGGAAGCTGCGTACGCTCGCCCTGGGCCTGTCGATGGCCGAAAAGGGCGACGCCAAGGCCATTTCCTTTGTGGAGGATTCCGCGGTTGCGCCGGAGCATCTGCGCGACTACATCGCCGAGTTTTTGAAAGTCGTCGCCCGGCACGGGACAAAGGCCGGCGTTTATGCTCATGCATCAGTCGGCTGTTTGCACGTTCGACCGGTGATTGATCTCAAGACGGCGGAAGGCGTGCGTCGTTTCCAGGCCATCGCGGACGACGTGGCGGACCTCGTGCTGAAATACGGCGGCGCTTTGTCGGGCGAACACGGCGACGGGTTGGTGCGCAGCCCGTTTCAGGAGAAGATGTACGGGCCAGCCATTTATGAAGCCTTCCGCCAGATCAAGCGCGCCTTCGACCCCTCCAACCTGCTGAATCCCGGCAAGATCGTGGATGCGCCGCCCGTGGCGTCGAATCTGCGCTACGGCCCGGCCTACGTCACCCCGGAAGTGCCGACCACCTTCGATTTTTCCACTGACGGCGGCTTGGCGCGGTCGGCCGAGCTCTGCGCCGGCGTCGGCGAATGCCGCAAGAAACGCGGCGGCGTTATGTGCCCTTCCTACCAAGCGACGCTGGAGGAGCAGCACAGCACGCGCGGCCGGGCCAACGCACTAAGGCTGGCGCTCACCGGGCAGCTTGACCTGGGCGGCTTGACCGATCCGGCGGTGCTCGCCGCGCTCGACCTTTGTTTGGAATGCAAAGCGTGCAAGAGCGAGTGTCCGACCAATGTGGACATGGCTCGGCTCAAGGCGGAAGTTCTGCACCAGCATTTCCAAAAGCGCGGTCTGCCATGGCGCAACTGGCTGTTCGGCAATGTCGCCGCCTTGGGCAAATGGGGCTGTCGACTGGCCCCTGTATCCAACTGGTGGGCGCGCGCCTGGCTGGGCCGTTGGCTCAACGAGAAGCTTTTTGGCATCGACCGACGCCGGCGGCCGCCAACTTATGCCACCAGTAAGCAGCGGCGGGCGCTGGCGGACTTCCTGTTTTCCCAGGACGATGGCATCGGCGAGCGCCCGGCGCGCTCCGTCGTCTTCTTCCCAGACACTTTTGTGCGCTTCTATGAGCCGGCACTGGGCCTGGCTGCCTGTCAACTCTTGGAAATGCTCGGCTATGGCGTGCACATGGAAGTTCATCTCGATTGTTGGGACGATTGGATCCCGACACCACCACTGGAAGATTTCTATCCCAAGCTGCGCTGCTGTGGGCGCCCCTTCATCTCCAACGGCTTGCTGGACGCTGCCGTCGATTGCGCGAAATCCAACGTAGAATGGCTTTATCCTCTTGCCGATCGCGGCGATCCGATCATTGCCTGCGAGCCAAGCTGCATACTGACGATTAAAGACGACTATCCCGCCTTGCTCAAAGGGGAAGAGCGCCGGCAAGCACAAGTCGTTGCGGACAAGTGCTTCACCTTCGACGAGTTCTTGGAAAAGTCATTGGTGGAAAAAGACGTCAATCTCTTTCGCCCCGGCCCCAAGCGCATACTCGTGCAGGGTCACTGCCATCAGCGCTCGCTGGTCGGTATGACGCCGACGCTGCGGCTATTGCGCCGCATCCCCGGCGCGGAAGTCATCGACCTGGATGCCGGCTGTTGCGGCATGGCGGGCTCGTTCGGCTATGAAAAGGAGCATTACGAAATCTCCTGCCTTGTCGGCGAGCAGCGGTTGTTTCCTGCTCTTCGACAAAACGTTCACCCTTCTCCTTCGGGAAAAGGGCACAGCATTGAGGGCGACAACGTCATCGTCGCACCCGGCTTTTCCTGTCGGTTGCAGATCGAACACTTCACTGGACTCAAGGCTTTTCATCCCGCCAGTCTGCTGCGATCGCTCATGTTATGAGGTAGCTGACGGGCGGGGATTATTCGTTGTTGGCCCTACACATGTATCTTTTTGATAACAAGTGGGGGGGTACCTGTGTGTCGCTTGTCGCTCCGGAGCTTTCTGGAGTCGCAACACCTTTATATTCAGTTACTTGCGTCTTCATTCCGGAGCGACAACCAGTACAGAATATTTGTCGCTCCGGAATCCGTGTCGCTCCGGAAAGCCGATTCAAGACGTTGAAGAAAGGAAACGTGAAGAACGCTCTGTGAGATAGTGCCCCTTGGAAAGCATTTCGCAAGTCCCCTTCGTAGTGCTATGGGTATGGCTGGTTCGGGCGACACGTCCGCGCTCCCGTGCGGGTCGCGGTTAAGCGAGGAGTGCGTTGCCCACCCAGATAGCGCGTTGTACTTCGGCAAAAGATCGTTAGGCTATACGTCTGCCTTGATCCCAGTTAAAGGCTCTTGCTCGCGCGTCGGGCTCTTGTCAACGTCGACCGAGGATTCCTCGTGGACCTTGCCTGGATTTCTCTCGCGGCTCTCCTCATCGTGGTGGTCGCCAGTTGCACCATCCGGCTCAATCCCGGCGTGCTCTCCATCGTCCTGGCATGGGTCATTGTCGTTTGGATTGCACCGGCCTTCGAAACACCCGGCGAAAGAAGTCTGGGCATGCGCGAACTGGTCGCCGGCTTTCCCGTCGACCTGTTTCTGACGTTGGTCGGCGTCACGCTGCTCTTCACTCAGGCGCAGGTTAACGGCACGCTCGACCGGGTCACCTTCGCGGCGGTGAAGTTGTGCCGGGGCAATGTCGGCTTGATGCCGATCATGTTTGGCCTCTTGGCAGCGGCGCTGGCATCCATCGGCGCCGGCAACATCGCCGCCGCCGCGTTGCTATCACCGGTCGCCATGGCCACCGCCCACCGCGCCGGCATCCCCGCCTTCCTCATGGCTGTCATGGTGACACACGGCGCCATCGCCGGCGCGATGTCTCCGGTGTCGCCGACCGGCGTCATTGCCAACAGTCTCCTGCGCGAACGCATGAACCTGGTGAACCTGGAATGGCAGCTATACGCTTACAATCTGGCGGCCAACTTGTTCGTTGCGTTTGCCGGCTATTTTCTCTTTGGCGGTCGAAAGTTATTCAGTCGTTGGTTTGACGGAACGGCCGACGAGGCCGGCCAATCGACGGATGGAAACAACTCCATCCAAAGAACACACGCCGTCACACTGGCTGTCATCGCCGGGCTCATTCTTCTCGTTGTGGGCTTCAAAACGCATGTTGGCATGACCGCATTGGCCGGCGCGGCGTTCCTGACGCTTTTCCGCTTTGCGGACGAGGGCAAGGCAATACAAAGAATGCCTTGGGGCGTGATCCTCATGGTATGCGGCGTGACGGTGCTGACCGCGCTCTTGGAAAAGACCGGCGGGGCGGACCGGCTCACGGACATGATCGGCCACGTTTCAACGCCCGCAACCGTAGCCGCCGTCACGGCTTTCTTGGCCGGCGTGATTTCCGTCTACAGCAGCACGTCGGGCGTGGTGCTGCCCGCATTTCTGCCCCTGGTGCCTCGCCTCGCCGCGGAAGTCGGCGGCAGCCAACTGGCCATCGCCTCTGCCCTCGTCGTCGGCGGACACCTGGTCGATTCGTCGCCGCTGTCGACGATCGGCGCCTTGTGCGTCACCAGTGCCGGCGTCGGCGAAGATCGGCAAGTGCTGTTTCGGCTGATGCTGCTCTGGGGACTCTCAATGGCCGTAGTCGGCGCCGGGATCTCCTGGCTGTTGTTTTGATGAAATCCATTCACAACAGGCCACGGGCAACAATGTAGGAGGCTGCGCGCTGCGCCTGGCCGGCACGGTTCACTAAGACCGCAAGCGCAGAAGATCACGAGTGAACACGTCTGCACATCATTTCTTCGCGTTTCTTGCACAACGATTTATTTGCCGCCATTCTTACAATGAGCTAGCTTTTGACGATTCCCTCCATCCCTTCCGTTCCCCGCGGCCCTCACCCTAACCCTTAGGGCGAGGGGAGATTCCGCTGGACGCCCTCCACGTGGGTGGGCGGGCACACGCTTCCTCGATGATGCGGTCGGTCGCCCCGGCGACAGTTCCGTCGCCGTTCGCCCTCCGCCCGGAGTCGTTCATGACGAAGTTCTTTCGCCGGCAACAACCCATTACGCACAAACCAAACCGCAGCCGCCGCTTTCTGCTCGAGCAACTCGAAGACCGGATCGCGCTCAGTGGTCTGTTTCTGTCGCTGGCAGAATCGACAATCGATGAGGGCTTCGCGACAACAGCGACCGTCAGCCGCACCGGCGACGTATCTGGGCCGATGGCGGTGACGCTTTATTCATCCGATACCACCGAGGCGACGGTTCCGCAATCCGTGGTCATCCCCGCCGGGCAGACATCGGTCGACTTTCTGGTCACCGCCGAGGAGGATGATGAGGCCGACGGCATCCAGTCGGCGAACATTTACGCCGAGGCAAACGCTCCGCCCACTTTCGAGTTACTGACGGCGACCAACCCGTTATACATGACGCGAACGATCGCCACGTTGCCCGACGGACGCTTCGTGACCGCCGGCCTCAAATATGTCGGGACGAGCCCGTGGTCCTTCGACGTCGCCGTCTCCCGGTTCCTGCCAGGCGGCCAGCTGGACACGAGTTTCAGC
>JAKEFD010000414.1 GCA_022616245.1 Gemmataceae bacterium | reverse complement strand
GTAGCGCTATTGCTGAGCGTTGTCGTGTTGGCTGCCGCTCTGGCGAGTCCGGCCCAGGATCAACAGCCAAGCCAGAATACGGCTTCGCGCCCCGCGCTCGGCAAGCAGGGGATGATCAGCTCCGCGCACCCGTTGGCCACGCGGGCGGGGCTGGACATCCTGGAGGCAGGCGGCAATGCGTTTGATGCCGCGGTGGCCGTGGCGGCGACGCTCAATGTCGTCGAGCCGATGATGTCGGGCATGGGCGGCTTTGGCGTCGCCCTTGTTTACGATGCTCGACAAGGCACGATCCGCTGTCTGGATTCGAGCGGCCGGTTTCCAAGCGCTGTGGATGCCGATGTCTTTCGCGCGCCGACGCAGAATCACCTGGAGAACCGCAAAGGGTCAAAGTCGATCTCCACTCCGGGCAACGCCAACGCCTGGGAAACGCTGGCAAAAGAATATGGCAAGCTGCCCTGGCAGCAATTGCTCGCTCCCGCGATCAAGCTTGCCGACGAAGGATTCATCATCAGCGCCCACACGGCCAAGCACATACAAAGTGAGTTCCCAGCTTTCCCCGATCACGCCAAGACTTTTTACGGCAAGAACGGCAAGCCGCTGCAAGCAGGCGACAGGCTGGTTCAAAAGGACCTGGCTCGCTCGCTCCGGCTGCTGGCCGCGCAGGGCGCCAAGGCGATTCACGGGGGCGAGCTGGGCGAGGCGATCGACAAGGCCGTGCGCGAAGCCGGCGGATTCCTCAGACTCGAAGATCTTGTGCAGAATAAGGCGGAATGGTGGGACCCGGTCAGCATCGACTATCGCGGCCACAAGGTGGTTGCGTCGCCTTTGCCGAACAATGCCTGGAACGGCCTGTTGCGGCTGGGCATCATGAGCCGCTTTGATCTTAAGAAGATGGGGCATAACAGCCCGGCATATCTGCACACGTTTGCCGAAGCGACCAAGCTGGCGTACGCGGCGCGATTGCAGCACGCAGGCGATCGCGACCAGAACCCGCCGCCGCTCGACCGGCTCTTGTCGGAAAAGCACTGGGCGCTGGAAGCAGCCAAAATCAACCCCAAGAAGGCTCTGGCCCTGCAGCTTCCCGCCCGCGAGTCACAAGAGGAGGAGCAGTACACAACCCATTTCGTCAGCGCCGATCAGCACGGCAACGTCGTCACGTCGACGCAAACGCTCGGCATGTTGTTCGGCAGCAAGGTGATGGCGCCCGGCACCGGCATCTGGCTCAACAACTCGATGCAATACTGCACTTTCGAGCCGAAGGGCAACCCGCTGGACGCGCTCCCCGGACGGCGCAAGCTGGCCGGGTTCTGCCCGATGATCGTATTGCGCGACGGCAAGCCGTGGATCGCTGTCGGCTCGCCCGGGGGTCACACGATCGTGCAGACGGTGCCGCAAATCGTCATGAACATGATCGATTTTCGCATGGACGTGCAAAAGGCGATCGCCGCGCCGCGTCTGAGCTTTGTCGAGCCGGATATCACGGCGGTCGAAGGTGAGTTTGAGTTTGTTCAGGTCCACGAGCTATTGCGACAGGGGCACAAGATGTCGGTGAGGCGCCTGGGCAACGCCCATGGGCTGACCGTCGAATATGACACGAACGGAAAACCGCAGCGCTTCACCGGCGGCGCCGACTCGCGCGGCGAAGGGGCGGCAATTGGACGCTGAATATGTTACCATTTGCTAACCTGGGGGGGGGTGTGTGTGTGTCGCTTGTCGCTCTGGAGCTTATTGGAAATGCAAGGTGTTCATTTGCAATAACTTGTGTCGTAGTTCCGGAGCGACAAGGGGTAGGGTTAATTTGTCGCTCCGGAATCGTTGTCGCTGTGGAAAGTCGAATCCAGCCGTCAGGCGAGACTGTGCCGGCGAACCGGGAAAAAACAGAACGCTCCGGAACTAGAGACCCCGCGGAACGGTCAGAAGTGTGGCCTCCAAGTTCGTAAAGGATGCTCATGCGCTATATCAGTGTAGTTCTACTGCTCGCTGGCACGCCGCCGATCATGGCCCAGAGCAGCGTCGGTCCCTGGCCGCAGTTTCGCGGGCCAGGCGGCGCGGGCAAGAGTGGAGCGAAGGGCATCGTCACACAGTGGAGCCAGAAAGAGAACATCCTTTGGAAGAAGGAATTGCCGGGGCCCGGCTCGTCCAGCCCCATCCTCGTCGGCGACCGCATATTTCTGACGTGCTACAGCGGCTACGGCGCTCCGGGCAATCCAGGCTCGCAAGACCAGCTGCGCCGCTACGTTTTGTGCCTCGACAAGAAAGACGGCCGCATCGTTTGGCAAAAGGAAGTGAAATCGAAGTTGCCCGAATCGGATAGTATCCGCGAAGGACACGGCTTCGCCTCCAGCACGCCGGCCGCCGATGCCGAGCGTATCTATGTCTCTTTCGGAATATCCGGACTGCATGCTTTCGATCACGCCGGCAATCACCAATGGCAGGCCGACGTGGGCGACAAAGCGCACGAGTGGGGTAGCGGTGCTTCACCCATCGTTCATGGCGACCTCGTTTACGTGAACGCTAGCGTGGAAAGCAGCACGCTCTACGCCTTCGACCGCCGCACCGGCAAAGAGCGCTGGCGGGCCAACGGCATCCGTGAATCGTGGAATACGCCCATTGTCGTCGCGCAAACGGGCGGCAATTACGAATTGGTCGTTGCCTGTATGGGAGATGTTTTCGGCATCAACGCCGCGACCGGCGAACGGCTCTGGTCCTGCAAAACCGACATTACTTGGTACATGGCCCCAAGCATGGTCGCCGACGCCGGCGTGGTCTACTGTCTGGGCGGCCGCTCCGGCATCGTCGGCCTGGCCGTGCGCGCCGGGGGCCGCGGCAACGTCACCGGCACGCACCGCCTTTGGACCACCAAGAAAGGCTCCAACGTGACGTCGCCTATCGTGCACGACGGCCATCTTTATTGGATGAGCGACGTCTTGGGCATCGCCTATTGCGCAGAGGCGAAGACAGGCGACATCGTTTACGAAGAGCGGCTGCCGCGCGCCGACCAGGTTTATGCGTCGCCCGTGCTCGTGGACGGCAAGATCATTTACACGACGCGCGGCGGCCGCAGCTTTGTGCTGTCCGCGCAGCCCAAGTTCGACCTTCTCAGCACGAACGACCTGGGCGACCGCCAAAGCGAGCGCGGCATGTTCAATGCCAGCCCCGCTGTCGCGGACGGCCGCATCTACTTGCGCTCCGATCGCTATCTCTACTGCATCGGCAAGAACTAACCCTAACCACCAAGGTGAATGGATTCCGGCGAGCCAACTTTCAAATCGCATAAACCGTCAGTGAGGGCGAACCATGCCCACAAGTAACTGCGCGAAGCACGGCGCCCAGGATCTGGCCCTTGCATGCATTCATGTGTGCCGGGCGATCGATAGCGGCGAGCAGGTTGGATTCTTCTGGAACACCGAAACGGATGGTCCGCGACCGGATGTTTGGTGCCGGGCCTGCGAGGAGTGGACCCTGGAACACCCGGACGCACCAACAGAGGAATGGATGCGAGTCGCCGAGTTCAAGTTCCTTTGTGTTCGTTGCTGGGACGAAGCCAAGCAAGTGCTCTATGGCAGCGACTAGGCCAGCCGTCAATGAGCAAGTCCGATCGGGCACGGAATCAGTCACTTCGCTGTTCGCGCTTGCAACCGGCCCAGAAAAAAGTTACGATTAGATTGTGAGAGTTTCGCGAAACTTCGCTCAGGTTTTGCGGCCAAAACGTTTTTCGGCACCCAGGGAAGGTCGTGCTACGCGGAACGGAGGCTCGAGGAGGAAAACGCTGTGGAGAAGTGTAGCGTGTACGCGGACAGCCGCGTCGAAGTCGAGAAGCACAAGTGGATTCTGAGCGAGCGGGCCGGCTACGACATGGGTGAAGTGGCCGTCCGTGACTGGGTCAAGCAGCACTGGGACGGCTACCTCCGGGAACGCTGGCTCGAACACCTCGAGGGCAAGCGTTTCTGGGTGGAACTAGACTGCGGCGACTTTGGCCTCTTCAAGCAGCGCTTCCAGGACCAGCAACACCTTCTCGACCGCATCCTCGACCGACTCAAGTCCGGCAAAGAAAACCTCGACATTATCCTCTGGGCCCTCGACTTTCACATCTGCATGCATCAAGTTCTCGACATGCTCGAAGCACTCGACATCAACAGCCGCCGCCTGCAACATCGATTTGATTGCTAGCTACTAGACTATGTAGAGCCCAACGCACTAACGCACCGCGCCGCCGTTGACGCGTAGGATTTGACCGGTGACAAACTGCGCTGCGGGCGACACGAGCCAACGCGCGGCGCGGGCCGCGTCTTGGGGCGCGCCCCAGCGGCCTAACGGTGTCTCCGTCTCGGCGCGCTGCTGCCATGCTGGCGATGCGTGCTCTCCCCACGCGGTCCGAATCCAGCCCGGCGCCAGGCAGTTGACGCGCACCCGTGGCGACAAAGACAGCGCCAGGCTCTTCGAAAAAGCCATCACGGCGCCTTTGCTCGCGGCAAACAACTCGCCGCTGTCGCCCTCCATGCCCGTTTCCGCCTGGTCCCAGCCGACGTTCAAGATCACGCCGCCGCGTTCTTGCATGCGCCGGCCGACGGCCCGCGCCAGAATCATCGTCGCGCGCACATCCACTTCCCAAAGCACGCGCAGTTTCTCTTCGAAGCTCCACTGCGCCGCGGCCCCCGTCAACGTGTCGGCGCCGGCGTTGTTGATCCAGATGTCGAGCCCGTCCCAGATTTGCCAAGCCTTGTCCACGAGCGGTTCGAGATTCTGCTCTATAGACAAATCCGTCAACAGATGATCGGAGCGAACGTCCTGCGTGCGGCACAGCCCGGCAACCTCTTGCGCGGCTTCGACGGAGCGCCGGCCGTGCACGATCACGTCGGCCCCGCCCGCGGCCAACTCCAGCGCGATCGCACGGCCGATGCCGCTGGTCGAACCGGTCACCAGTGCGCGCAGACCGCGCAGGCTGAGCGTGTCTTTCTGGGACGATGGCTGGCCGGCCGCGTTTCTCAGAGACTCCAATAACGCCGCGATAGTTTGCTTGCGCACCGGATGCACGACATGCGGCGCGATCTCCGCCAACGGCTCCAGGACGAACAATCGTTGCTCCAGGCGCGGATGCGGCACGACCAGGCTCACGCCGCCGCGCTGCAGAGTGATCACTTCCTGATCGTAGAGGAGCAAGTCCAAATCCAAAGTGCGCGGCGCGTATTGCTCAGAGCGTACCCTTCCTAGTTGTACTTCCACTTCCAGGAGCGCGCGCAACAGATCCATCGGGGTCAACGTCGTTTGCACCCGCGCTGCCGCGTTTAGGTACTTGTTTTGTCCGGGCGGGCCGCCGACCGGTTCGGTCTCGTAAAACGAGGAGACGCACTCCACGTCCATCTGGGGATGGGCGCGCAGGAAACCCAGCGCTTGAATGAGATTCTCGCGCCGGTCGCCGAGATTGCTTCCTAGAGCGATATATGCGGTGTGCGCCATGCTGTGCCGTTCGCATTATCGGGAATGGCCGGTCCGCGTTTGCGCGCCTGCCAGCCGTTGCGCTGCTTTGGGGAGACCGGGCGCACGGCTAGACTGGCGCCGCCCAGAAAGTCGGCGACCAGAGCGCGCGACAACTGCCTGGGCCGGGGCCGAGCGCCGAAGCGCACGACGGCGCGCAAGCCGCCCAGCAGCATGAGGGCCGCCTGGTCCGGCGCACGCACGCAAAACTCCCCTTGCAGTTTGCCGCGCGCGAACACTTCCACCACCAGCTTGCGGGCGGCGTCGCGCACCTCCTGCCACGGGAACGCCCCGCCTTCCTCGTGATGGACTTCCGCGCGCTGGATGAGGTCGGCCAGGTGCGGCCGGGCGTCAAAGTAACCCAAGAAAGCGGCGACGATGCCGACGAGTTGTTGCCGCGCGCTGTGCGTGTTTTGGACGCGGCGCCTTAGCTCCGCGACCATTTGCCGCGCCGCCCGCGTCAAGAGCGCCAGGTACAGTTCGTCCTTGTCGCGGAAGTAGCGGTACAGAGTCCCCTTGGATACTCGCGCCTGCCCGGCGATGTCCTCCATGCGCACTTCATGGAAGCGGCGTGCGCCGAACAAGCGCCCGGCTTCCTCGAGGATTCTATCTTCCAGCAATGGCGTCTTGGTGCGCACTTCGCCGATCCTTCGAAATTGATTGACCGCGTGCCGGCAACCGTCTAGCCTATTATAGAACCCGCGAGTTCGATAATGGAAGGACGAGTTCGTCTCCACTGCGCGGCGAACATTCCTGTGTGCGGACAACAAGGAATGCTCGCCCCGCAAGAGGCAAGCGCCGGAGGGCACGGCATGGGGCGGCGTTGGGCAGGAATTGTCATAGTCAGCGCGTGGCTTAGCGGCGTTGGTGTCGTCGGTTGCGGCAAGCACGGCGCCTCCGCTCCGACCGGCGGCTCTTTAGTGTCGCCGTCGAAAGTCGTCTTGCAGCGCAATGTCGAGCTCGCGCCGGTGCAGCAGCGCGCGCTGGTCTACCGCGTCGAGACCGTGGGTGTGCTCGAAGCGGAAGGGCAGACGGACATTGCCGCCGGCGTCAGCGGCGTGGTGGATCAAGTCTTTTTCCGCGAAGGCGACGAGGTCCAGCCCGGGACTCTCCTCGTCACCATCGATCAAACGCGCTTTCAAGCGGACGATGATCTGGCCAAGGCCAATATGGAACGATCCAAGGCGGCTTTGGACTTGGCGCGCGATCTTGCCGATCGCGCGATCCGTGCGGGCGCCGGCACTTCCGACGAAGAGCGCGCCAAAACGCGCGGCCAATTGCGCGTCGCCGAGGCGGAATACCGCTCGTCGGTTGCCGCCTTCGCCCGCGCCCGCAATAACTTCGAGCGCTCGCGCGTCCGCGCCCCTTATGCCGGCCGCATCAACAAACGCTACATCACCAAAGGCACCTACCTCGAAGAGAAAACCTCCATCGCGACCATTGCCGACCTGTCGCGCATCCGCTTGGTGGGTTACGTACCCGAAACCGCCGCGCCGGTTCTGCGCGACATATTGAGCCGGCAAGATACGCGGCTCGACGGCTATCGCGCAGGCATGGCCATCGCCGGTATCGGACCTGCTTCTTCTCCAATGGCTGCGCTCGGCAACCTGGCGCTTGTGAGCCGCGATTTTGTCCTCTCCGGCTATGATCCGGAATTCGAGCTGCTCGCGTTTCCAGGGCAAACGTACTTTGGCCGCATCTTCTACATGAGCACCGTCGCGAATGTCGATACGCATATGTTTGAGTC
>JAKEFD010000413.1 GCA_022616245.1 Gemmataceae bacterium | reverse complement strand
TGAGTTGATCACAGCGTTTGTCGTAACGACTGGTCATTGCGAGCCCGCGAAGGAAAAGCTCGACAAGGACTCCCCCGCTAATTCGCTGGAGGCGCGCCGCGCCAAGTGCATGAAGCTCGACGCCAAAGCACTCGGAATTATCGAACCGGTGGAAGTCAAAGAGGCATGGCATCTGAAGGATGGCGGTTCGCTGACCCTTTTGCTGCTCGACAAGAACAAGACCGAGCACGAGTTCATCATTCGTCGCAGCGCGAGCGGGCCGATGGACATCGTCAAGGGGCCCAAGCTGACAGAACCGAAGCGCGTCGAGTTTGGCGGGCCTGAGGAGCAGGAGCTCTACGGCGTGCTCTTGCGATGGGCCGACAAGCACCCGAAGAAAGCCGATCTCTTGAAGAAAAAAGGCGGCGACCTGACGGACGAGACACTGCACGGAGTCCAGGGAATGCTGATCCGGCTGGACAACCGCATCACGATTTACCTCGGCGGAGTGGTGCCGGAGTGAGGGTGGTGAGCGGTTAGTGTTAGTGGTGAGTGGTGAGTGGTGAGTGGTGAGTGGTGAATGGTTAGGACATTTCATTAGGATTGAATGCACGCTCTGCATCCAGTTGATCTGGCCATCGTCGTTGCCTACATGGCCGGCACCACGCTTTTGGCGATGTGGTTCGCGCGCGGCCAGCGCGACACGCGCACCTATTTCGTCGGCGACCGCAACGTCGCCTGGTGGCTGGTGCTGGTCTCCATCGTCGCAACCGAAACCAGCACCGTGACTTTTCTCAGCGCTCCGGGTCTGGCCTACAACCCTCTGGGCGGCAACCTCACGTTTCTGCAGCTCACCTTGGGCTATCTCATCGGCCGCATCCTCGTCGCCTGGCTGCTGTTGCCGCAATACATGCGCGGCGAGTTGTTCTCCGCGTACCAGCTTCTGCGGCAGCGCTTCGACGTGCGCGTGCAGCGCGTCGCCTCGGCGATTTTCCTCGGCACGCGCACGGTCGCCGACGGCTTGCGCCTTTACTTGACCAGCTTACTCTTGCAGCAGTTCACCGGCTGGCACATTGCCCTCTCGATCGCAGTCATGAGCGCCGTGACGATCTTCTATACTTACTTAGGCGGCATGCAGGCGGTCATCTGGACCGATCTCATCCAGTTCGTGATTTACATTGTCGGCGCTATTGTGGCGGCGGTCTTTATCGTCCAGCTCTTACCGGACGGCGTCCGGGCGCTCCTGGACACAGCCGACTCCGCCGGCAAGCTCACGGTTCTCGACCTTTCGACCGATCCGACGCGTCCCTTCACGCTCTGGGCGGGCTGCATCGGCGGCGCGTTCCTCAGCATGGCCAGCCATGGGGCCGATCAACTCATGGTGCAGCGCTATCTGTGCAGCCGTTCGCTGGGCGCGGCCCGGTCAGCGCTCGTTCTCAGCGGTTTTGTCATCATAGCCCAGTTCGCGCTGTTTCTTTTGATCGGCGTCGGCCTGTTCACGCTAGCCAGTTATAGAGTGCTTGTCATGCCTGCCGGGACCGGACCGGATGCAGTCTTTGGCCTGTTTATCGTGCGTCACATGCCGGTAGGCCTAGTTGGTTTGATCGTTGCAGCCGTTTTGGCAGCGGCGATGTCCACGCTTTCAAGTTCGCTGAATAGCTCTGCCGGCGCGTTTGTCGCAGACTTCTATCGCCCGCTGAAGCCCGGACAAGCGGAAGAGCATTACCTTGCCATATCGAAAATCATGACGCTATTTTGGGGCGTTGCACAAGGCGCCGTCGCATTAGCCGCCTTGGCGCTCGGCAGCGGCGCCATCATTGAGAAGGTGTTGACTATCGCCGGTTTCACGACTGGCATTGTTTTGGGCCTTTTTCTCTTGGGAAGCATGCGGCGGCCGGTTCGCTCCGAGGCAGCGCTTGCCGGCGTGGCGTGCGGGTTCTCCGCCGTGCTTGCGGTCTGGCTGCCAAGCATCTGGGGAAATACGCTCTTGGCCTGGCCTTGGTTCGCGCCGCTTGGGGCTATCACGACCGTGGCTGTCGCACTTCTCGCGGACAAAGTGGTAGGCACACGCCGTGTGCGGCCCTCGTAACGGCACGCGGAGCGTGCCTACTACAATGGACTCATGGATCATCTCTTGACCGAAGCGCGCAACCCGGCGTCGACAAACCTGGATGAGCTGACGCCGCTGGACCTGGTGCGGCTCATGTGCGCCGAGGATGCGCAAGTGCCGGTTGCGGTCGCCGCCCAGGCTGAGCCGATTGCGCAGGCCATCGACGCGATCGCGGCACGGCTACAACTGGGCGGACGTCTGATCTACGCGGGGGCCGGCACTTCGGGGCGGCTCGGCGTACTCGACGCCACCGAGTGCCCGCCCACCTTCAACTCGCCGCCGGGCCAGGTTGTCGGCATCATCGCGGGCGGGCCGCGCGCCCTGACGCAGGCCGTGGAAGGGGCGGAGGACCATCCGGAATTCGCCCAAAAGGATCTGCAAGCGCTTGGACTGAATGCCAACGACGTGGTTGTCGGCATTGCCACCAGCGGCCGGACGCCTTATGTGCTGGGCGCTGTAGACTACGCGAAGGCCGTGGGCGCCTTCACGATCGGTTTCTCTTGCAATCCTGATTCCGACCTCTCAGGTCGGGTCGATCTGGCCATCACGGTGCCGGCCGGCCCCGAAGTATTGAGCGGCTCGACGCGGCTCAAGGCGGGTACGGCGACGAAGCTCGTGCTCAACATGCTGAGCACCGGCGCCATGGTTCGATTGGGAAAGACGTATGGCAATCTCATGGTCGATCTGCGCGCCACTAATGAGAAACTGCGGGCGCGCACGAATCGGATTGTCAGGCAATTGACCGGACTGGATCAAGAAGCGGCCGACGCCTTATTGCAGAATTGCGATGGCGAGCTAAAGACAGCGCTTGTCGCGCAGCTTGGGCAAACCACGCCCGACGATGCCCGCGCCCGACTAAGCGCGAGCAGCGGCCGCGTCGGTCAGACCCTCGAGTCGCTGCGCAGCGCAACGGCGACTACGCATCCGGGTCTGGTGCTGGGAATCGACGGCGGCGGCACCCACACCATCGCCCTTCTCGCCCAGGTGAGCACGCGAGCCCGAAGCGCTAGCAAGGGCGACGAAACACTAGCCCGACGCGCTAGCGAGGGAACTCTCCTCGGGCGCGGCGAATCCGGTCCCTCCAACATACAAGCCGTCGGCCCCGCGGGCGCTCTCGCCGCCTTGGATCAAGCCGTGCAGGCGGCTTTCGCCGAAGCCAAACTGCCGCGTGGCACTGTCGGCGCCGCTTGCCTGGGTCTGGCGGGCGCGGATCGAGCCGCCGACCGAGATCTCATTTTGGAATGGGCGAAGCGCGTTCGGCTAACGGACAAAGTCGAAGTGACCAATGACGCGGCGCTACTCTTGGCTGCACGCTACCCCCTCACCCCCGGCCCCTCTCCCCCACAGGGGCGCGGGGAGAACTTGGCCGGTGAAGGCTGGGGTTTAGCAGTCATCGCGGGCACTGGCTCCTTCGCCTATGCCAAGACCCGCAACGGCACGACGAGCCGATCCGGCGGCTGGGGCTATCTTCTGGGCGACGAGGGCAGCGGCTATGCCATTGCCGTCGCCGGACTACAGGCCGTCGCCCGCGCGGCCGACGGGCGCGGTCCAGCTACTCTTCTCAAAGAACGTCTTTTGCAAGAACTGGAACTGGCGCAACCCCAAGAGCTCATTCCCAAAATATATCGCGGCGGCATGGATCGCCCGGCGCTGGCTGCCCTCGCGCCGCTGGTGATTCAAGCGGCAGCAACAGACCAGGTTGCGCGCTCAATCGTCTCTAAAGCCGCCCAAGAGCTGGCGGAGACGGCCGCGGTCTTGGCCAAGCGCCTGTTCACCGAAAAGTTTCCACTCGTATTGGCGGGAGGTCTGTTTGTCGGAGAGCTGCGGTATCGAGAAGCATTTCTGGAAGCCTTGGCGGCGCAGGGCATTGCGTTTGAGCCGGTCGCCGTGGTAACGGAACCGGCCCAAGGCGGCGTGCGGTTGGCAATGAGTATGCTCCCCTTGGCGTAAATTCAACGTTTAGAGTTCAACGAGATTGGCTGTTACTTCTTTTGCTGGTCCGTTTTCGTCAGCCGTTCCACTTCGGTCCAAAACTCGGCCTCCAATTGCTCCAACTCAACGCCGAGGTGCGTGCGAACTGCCGATGCGAACTGTCCGGGACGGCACGCAAAGTACAGATTTAGAAAGCGCTCGACGCCATGCTTTTGCCACAGGAACTCGGCAAGCGCGCCGCCGACACTGTAGACCGGAGCGTTGACGCGACGATACCAATCCGGTCCGGTCAACTCACTAAGGTACGATTGTTCCGGCCCGGCTCCGGTGCGGAATTGCCATAGCAAGCGCGAATACGCGGCAAATTTGGCGCGCTTCTTCGACGTCATACCGCTATGCGCCTCCGCCCGCCCTTCAATCAGCAAAGTCGGCGCATCGCTGTCCGGCGGCTGCATTTGATGAAGGACCGCGTGGGCCAGCTCGTGCCGGTCCAGGCTCAGGCCGTCCGGGTGGTCGGCTGTATTCCAATCCTTAGGGCTTTCCGAGCTGCCGAGCGCGAGCCCGTACAGGGCCATCTTCTGCCAACTCAACAGATCGCCGCGCACCCAGTGGATCTTCGCGCGCAGCGGTTTGCCGGTGAATTCCTCCAGCTAGGTAACGTGCTTGTCCATCGCTTCCAGATCGCGCTCGGGATCGGTCACGCGCTCGTCGTAATACCTGACCAGCCGCTGCGATTCCATTTGTTTTGGATAAGCTGGTGCTGGCCCAAGAGAAGCACGAGGGACAAAAGCCAAGCGCCCCAAGCGAGAAGGGCACAACGGCGCGGCAACTTAGAGGGTGACACGGATGACATGTTGAGTACTTCGAAGGAGCGAGTTGCACATTTTCTAGGCCATACGGCAAAATCCATTGGCCACGGACAATGAATCAGGCTGGACTAGCGCTCTTTGAGGAAGTCGAACAGGGACGGCTGCTGCTTCTTTGGACTTTCGAATTGGCGACGAATGAACGCACCAAATAACGGCACGGCGAGGAGGTATTTGCCATGCCGCACTTTGTACAACAGTCCCGCATCAATGAGTTTCGGGAGCATTGCGTTTACGTCGCCCGCCTTGAATGGCTTGAGGTCGTGCTTCTTCGCGACCTTTTGCGCGATGTCGACAACCTGATTGACTGAAAACTCCTCTTCTTCATTCTCCAGGCACGCGATGCAAAACAGGAGTTCCCGTTGCCGGTCCGGCACTTTGCTCCATCGTCCCGCGAAGAAATCCGCGTCGAGTTTTCGGATAAGAGTGTCCATCGGGATGGCGCGCGGCGCTTGCTCGAGGTCATAATGCGACTTGAAGAAGTCATACGCCTCGCGACAGATGAATTGAATGAAGTACGGGTAACTGCTGGAGACTTTGACGATCGCCTCGACGGATTCATTGGAGAATTGAATGGGATTGCCCGCCAGCGGCTTGCTAATAGCGTCTTTGCACGCGGCCAGCTGCAGTTTGCCGATTTCTTGCACCTTGAACATGCGCTCCGCGTAAGTTCGAGATTCCACGAGCTTAGGAAACAACGTCGGCAGTCCCGACAGCAGCAGCATGTAGCGCATTCCTTTACGCTGGATCGACTGGAAAGTCTCCAAGAGCATTGCCAAAGGATATTGGTCTTTATCTTTGCGATCTTGGACGACCTGCGCTTCGTCATAGGCGAACAACACTCCCTTTTTTCCTGTTTTTTCGAGTTGCTTCCAAACAAACTCGAGCGTCGCCTTGAGCTTGTCCGATTGCAAGCCAGCTTGAGAGTCGCAAAACTCCATCAGAAACGGGTATTCAAGAGGCCATTTTTGAAGTCGGGTTGTTCGAAAACCCAAGGAGGGCTCCGAGCTGGAGACGGTTAACGTGGACGTGAACAGCGACAAATCGGTAAACAGCCTTTGACACACCGCTTTCTCATCAACGAACGCCGCCTCCGAAAAATCCGAGCCGATCCAGATCCAGCCTTCGTTGATGGCGAGTGGCTTATAAACGCCTTCCATGAGCACGGTCTTGCCCACGCCGCGCAATCCGGTCAACACCACATTTTGGATGATTTCATGCTGGTGCAGCAGCTTTTGAAATGCCTCTTTTTCGGCGTCACGGCCGGCCAAGTGCGGCGGCACATGCCCGGCGCCCGGTTTGAACGGATTGACGGCTTTCGCTTTCGGCATGGCGATCCTTAACAATACTCATCGGGTTCAATAAACATAATAGTTGTGCTAAACTTATCTGTCAAGATAAGTTTAGCTACCTCAATGATTATTGTTAAGTTTGACCCGAAACGCAAAAACCAGCATGGCCCGCGCGGAAGCGGGAGGTTTTACTTTTGATCCCGGCTCGCCAGGGGCAAGTCGAAGAGGATTGACGCCAGCACCACCACGGGAACGGTCAAGCCAATGCAGGCAAGCGCGGAGCCGACCGCGAGATTCATGCTGGTCTGAAGACGGTCCGCCCGGGCCGGCCCCCTCGACGCGGAAGGTCGGTGGGCCAGACCGCCCAAGAGAAGGCACAGGCCCACAACGCCGTTGCAGATAATCATGACGGCATTGTGTACTCGTCCGGGGGCAGGAATCGCACCCGACCCGTTTCGATTTCATATACCGCGCCGACGATCTTCATGCGTCCTTCTGCGGCACGCGCCTGACCTTCGGGCGAATCCAGGACCTGGCGAACGGTCCAGCGCACATTGCTTTCGACCGCACGCGACAACTGTTCTTCGGAAGTGAGTTGAGCATCAACATCGGGAAGGCCAGGGACGATGCTCGCCAGCAGCAGTTGGACCCGAGAGCGGAACTGCTCCCCCTCGCGCTTAGCAGCCAGTGCCGCGCTGATCGCCCCGCATCCCTCGTGGCCGAGCACCACAAACAGCGGTGTCTCCAGATGCGACCCCGCGTATTGCAGGCTTCCCGCAATCTCCGGCGCGAGAATGTTCCCGGCCACGCGCACCACAAACAGTTCTCCCAGGCCGGCATCAAAAACCCACTCGGGCGGCACCCGCGAATCGCTGCAACCGAGGATGGTCGCGTAGGGTTGCTGGCCCTTGGCGAGATCGGCCAGGGTCTCTCGCGTGATGGCGGCACTGCGCGCCTCGCCCCGCAGAAACCGTTCATTCCCTTCCATCAGCCGCGCCAGCGCCTCATCAGCGGAGGGGCGCCTGTTTTCGGTGGATGAGCCCATTGCGAATTCCTCCCGCAGGTGCGCGCTCCGAATTCGTCTCTATCCATGCCGGTTACAATCTAGAAATAAAAAAACCCACGGAAGGAGCAATCCTCCCGTGGGTCATTTTTGATTTACCGTTAACTCTAGCCCGACGCGCGAGCGAGGGACTGTTAACTCTTACACGAGTTCCCGAATCACGCGTCCGCCGTTCACCATCGGCGTCGGCCGGCCGCTCGGATCGTTGTAGTGCAGGTCCTGCGGAATGCCCAAAACCTGGAACACGGTCGCCATCAAGTCTTGCGGCGTGATCGGCGTCGTGCGCGGCACTTCGGCCTTGGACGACGATTCGCCCACGACCTGGCCCATCCGCAAGCCGCCGCCGGACAAGGCCAGCGTCGAGAGCGGCGCCCAGTGGTCGCGGCCGGCCCCGCCGTTGATGCGCGGCGTGCGGCCGAACTCGCCGGTGATGACGAGCAGGATGTCGTTCTCCAGGCCGCGCTGGTGCACGTCTTGCACGAAGGCGGACACGGCATGGTCGACCGGCGGCGCGGTTTGCCGCATGCTTTGGGCGATGTTGCCGTGCATGTCCCAGCCACCGTAGTGGATGGTGACGAAGCCGACGCCCGCTTCGCACAGCCGGCGGGCCAGGAGCATTTGCTGCGCCAGGCCGTTGGTGCCGTAGAGGTCGCGGGTGCGCGGCTCCTCGCGCGTGACGTCGAATACTTCGCGCGCCCGGCTCACGAGAAGCTGATGCGCTTGCGATTCGAAGCTATCGAGCCCCTGCATGAGGCCCGTGCGGTCAATGTCACGGCTCAAGGTATCGAACGAGCGCAACAGGTCGCGGCGTTCGTTGAGCCGATCGAGCGTGACTTGCAAGTTCATGTTGTTGCGGGCGTTGCCGGCGGTGTCGAACGGCGAAAACGCGGAGCCGAGCCAGCTCGGTCCGTCGCCCAGGATGCCGCCCAAACGGACGTAGTTGGGCAGGCCGGTCGCCGGGTTGTTGGCGCCGCGGTGGCGCGACATGATGCTGCCGATGCCGGGCTTGTTCTGGCCCATGCCGTTGTCGGCCGGCGGGAAGTCGTAGCCCGTCATGACCCAGTGGGTGCCGCCGCCGTGGCCGGAGTTGTTGTGCGCGAATGAGCGCACGAACGCCATCTTGTCGGCGACGCGGGCCATCCGCGTGAACACGCCGCCCAGCTCGACGCCGGGGACGTTAGTCTGTACCGCGCCGATGGTGCTGCGGAATTCGGCCGGAGCGGACATCTTGGGATCGAAGGTTTCGACGTGGGTGGGCCCGCCGCCGAGCCAGAGCCAAACGACACTGGTGTTGCGAGTTTGCCGGCCGGCTTCGGAGGCCGCGGCACGGAAGCGTAACAGGTCGGAAAGCAGAAGGCCGCCCATGCCAAGGGCGCCGACCTTGAGGAAATCGCGGCGGCTGGAGCCGTCGCAAGCGGTCCGGGTGCGCTTGGACCACAGATTCAACATGGGATCTCTCCCTTCGGATGTTCCGCGCGACCTTTCCGCGAGGGCCCTAATGGCAGGTAGGACAGACGAGGCCTGCAGAAAGTGGCGGACTACCCCCCTGGTTGGTGTGAAACACTCACTAAAGACTAGGCGCGATTCTAATCCTTGTCAATCGGTAACTTGCGAAAAGAACTCTTGCCGTTTTCGACTGCCGGCCGCGCAAATCCCCCAAAAACTCGCCACGCCGCGTTTTGCGCGGTCGATGGCGGCGGTGCAATATTATTAACAATCTCACTTATTGCCGTAATGCCGGCAGGGGCTGCTCCGCAACTTCTATCCGCAGCCTGACTGCCTGGCTGTGTTCAAAGGGATCAGGCAGGTTGAAAGGCGCAAATGGCAGAGGTCCAGCCCTTCTCACCTGAACCGCGCCTAGAGCGGCAGCCACGCTGAATTCGAAAGTCGCGTCCCCGAGCGAGGCCCGGTCGCGCGCTGGTTGCGCCAGGATGGGCAACGGCTCCGGCGCGCCTTGCGCTGGCAAACGCACCAAGGGCAAGAGCGCCAGCTCGATCGGCGCCGGCGGCAGCGGCGATGCCAGGAAATGCGCCAGAGGCAGCCCTTCCACCAGATGACGCGGCTGCACTGTGGAAAGCGGCGCTGCCGGCAAGAGCGGCGGCACGAGTGCGAGCGGCGGCGGCGCTAGCTCTGGATGATCGAGGTCGCGCGGCGACAGACGCGCCATGGGCCCCGTCATCATCGATAGCGCGTTGCGCTCGGCCAACGGTTGCAACAAATCGGCCAAACGACGCGCCGCCTTTTGCTGCGCGGTCGGCTTGGGCTCTTGTGCCCAAAGCTGCCCCGTGCCCAACACAAGCGCCAAGGAGATACACAAAGGCCGCATGCGAACATCTCCATCCAAGAATTCCAAAGCGGCGACGAGTCGCCGCGGTTCACTTTCCGGCTACTTCAATCACCAACCGCACGAGAGTGCCTTCTTTGGGAAGAATTTTCGAGTTAGGTTCGAGCTTCATGAACTTCTCGTATTCCATCGTCAGGCTGGTTTGCAGCACCGTCTCGTTCGACACGGGAAAAATCACGCCTAGCGTGCCCGAATCGTCGGCGCCATAGGTCAGCTCTTTCTTGCCCGGATCGGTCTGCTTGTGCACCGAACCGGTAAAGCGCCAGGTCACGTCTTTGGGAAACGGCTTGCCGGTCCGTTTGTCGACCAAAGCGCGATCAATGCTGATCCTTTTGAATTCGCCTTCCGGCGTCGGCAAGTCGAGATAGACATTCACCGCCGGCCCTTGCGGCGGCTCCTTGCTCTCACCCATCACCGGTTTGCCCGCCTTGAGGCCCAAGTCTTCCAGCGCTTTGTGAATTGCGCTCGGCTTGGCTTCGATCGTGACAATCGTCTCGTGCGCCTTTTTGCCCTTGGGGTGCGGCCAGCAGGCGATGACCTCAATCGGATAGACCTCTTTCAAATGCGGCAACATGCGCGGCGCGATCTTGGCCGCGATGGTGATGGTCTTTTTGGCCGCGTCCACGCTGAACCCGGGGTTCTCCTTGCCGGCGAAGGAAACCGGCTTGGCAATCAAGACCATCGCCGGCAGCAAGAGGACGAGCGTCTTGCACATGGTAATTCCTTTCACTTTTCGCCAATGCACACAACCACCGTCGGTTGCCGCGCGAAGGGGCCTTCGAGGTTGCAGGTCGCGACATAAATCTTGCCGCCGTGCACGATGGGGCCGCCGTAGACCATGCCGGGTGATTTGGTTGCCGGTTCGGTCCCCAGGTCGAGGATCCATTGTTTGCCGCCGGACTTCAGGTCAACAGCGTGGATGGCGCCTTTGAAGTCGCCGGCATAGACGACGCCTTTCGCGATGGCTGCGGGCGCGAAATAAGGAACCTTCGAATCGTAGATCCAGCGCCGTTCGCCGTCCGCAAGGTTGAAAGCTCGAATCTTGCCGTCGGTGGCAGTGACGATTGCCGCGCCATCGGCGAGGGCCGCACAGCCGACCACGCCCGCGGGAATCTCCTTTTGCCATTTCTCCGCGCCTGATTTGAGATCGAACGCGGCAATCATGCCTCTTGCGCCCTTGAGCGCATTGGGGTAGTAGCCGATGCTGCTGCCGGAGAGGACGATTGTGTCGCCTTCTACCGACGGACCTCCCCAAGGATTGAGCGGGAGCGGTTTGCGCCAAAGCACGTCGCCGCTTTTTGCATCGAGACAATAGAGCGCACGGTCGCCGATCTGTTCTTTGTCGAGGAACGCGGAAGCAACCAGGATTTTCCCTTGCGCGAAGGCGACGGGAGCATCGACGTGCCATTTGTCCTTGCCTTGCTGCCAGACGCGCTTGGGATTGGGCTTCGGCAATTGCTCCTCGTTGGGCGGAATCGCGAAGTCCGGATCCTTCTTCCTGTCGATCTCGTACTTGGCCTGCAACTCTTTCCAGCGCTGGGCAAGGGCTTTTTCCACGCCGGCCGGGTCCAGCGTCTTGCCTTCGAGCGAGAGCGCGTGCATGTCGACGCACAAAACGCCCGCCGCGCCGCCGCCGATGTAGACTTTGCCGACTTCAATCGTCGGCGCGCCTTCCAGGTGGACGAGGTTTCCGGGCACCGGGTGCTGCCAAACGGTTCCGCCTTTGACCAGGTCGAGGCAATAGAGCGTCGCGCCGTTGGTCTGATGCATGCCGTCGCCGAAGTACAACTTGTCCTTGAGAATGGCCGGCGAGCTGACCGACGGCAGCTTGAGGGCTGGCGTTGTCTTGGACCACAACAGGCGCTCGCTGATCTTGGGATCGATGCTGAGGCAGGCGAATTGGCCGACATTGAAGGCGCCCAAGCCGGAAACCAACAGCCGATCCCCGGCGGGGACCGGCGCGGCGATGTAGTGGTCCTTCGACGGAATGGCCCACAGAATCTTGGGCGCAGCGGGCCCGCCGATGCCGTCCGTGTTGCCGGTCCGTTGCATGTTGCCGCGGTACGTGGCCCACGGTTCGACGGCGTTGGTAATGGACGACATTGAAAGCACTAACGCGACAGCAAAGTACATCCGAACTACAACACGGCGCCCGTCGCCCGTTGCGTGCCGCCTTCGGTCTCCCCTCTCCCCCGACCAGCACGACAGAATCTCCCGCGCTCGCTGGATGGCCGGGGGAGAGGGATCGGGAGTGAGGGGGTTGGCCGACACGACAGCCAGCGACGCTTCGTCGAGCCTCCGACTGCCCCCCTCACCCCCAGCCCCTCTCCCCCCGCCGTCACGGTTCGGCGAGGCATTTCTTCGCGCAGGCGTGGGGAGAGGGGAGCCGGAAGCGCTTGCCGTGAACGATAGTTTCAGACCTCGCGATGACTTGCATTTCATCGGATCTACTCCGCGCTGGGGGTCCGTTCGTCGATCTTGCCGCGGACGGGGCTGTCGGCGAGCGTCACTTCCTGGTTGCGGACCAATCCGGAGCTATAGCGCACGACCACGCGATAAGCGCCCGGCTCGAGCGTAAAGCGCGCCAGCGGCGCGTGCTGCCCGCCGCGGCCATCGCCGCCGGAAATCTCCTGAGCGGCGACAAGCTTGCCCGCTTTGGTGAGCACTTGCACGCGGCTGCCGATGACGCCGTCCTTTCCCGCCACGTTCAGCGTGAGCGGGATGCACTTGCCCGCCAGCGCGTTGCTGCCGAGCAGGACCGTCGAATCTTGCCCTTCGTTGTTGAAAATCATGTCCAGAGCGCCGTCGTTATTGAGGTCGACGAGTGCGACGGCTTGGGAATTGTGCACGAATTGCGAGAGGCCAATCGCGTCCGTGACGTCTTCGAAAGCGCCGTCGCCCTTGTTCTTGAAGAGCCGATTCGGTCCGCGCAGGCAGCCGATCAAAAGATCGAGCTTGCCGTCGTTGTCGAAGTCGCCCCAGGCGGCGCTCGTAGCCCAGCCTGCGAACTTTGCAAGGTCGCCTGAATTGGCGGTCGCGTCGGCGAACTTGCCTTTGCCGTCGTTTTGAAACAGCTTGCAGCCGCCCTTTTGCGGCACGAAGACATCGAGGTGACCGTCGCCATTGAAGTCGGCGCACACGGGACCCACTTTGCCGGGCGCGAACGCGATGCCTGAGTCTTTTGCATGGGCAAAACCGGTTTTGCCGTTAACTGTCCCTCGCTCGCGCGTCGGGCTAGTGTTGAGAAGCAGCATGCCGCCGCCGCAACCATAGAGAATATCGGCGCGGCCGTCGCCGTTTAGGTCCGCCACGGTAAACGACTCTCCCTTGATGCCGGCCGCAATGCCGTTGGGGCCGAAGCCGACATCGTTCGATATGTCCACAAACGCCTTGCCTTGCGGCACAGGCGGCTGATGCTGTCCCGGCTGGAAGAAGAATGCCCATTCGCCGTCGCCCTGACAGATCTTCAAGAGAAGCCGATTCTTGCCCTGCTTGAGCTGCAGGTTGACTCGATCTTGGTCCGGACCAGCCGGGCGATAGACATTCTGCGCGAGCACCTTCTCGCCATTGAGCCAGACGGTCAGCGTATCATCACTGCCCAGGGCAATAGGCAACTCGATCGGCGCTTGCACTTCGATCTCGCGGTACAAGTACAACGCGGACCAATTGCGGAATTGCGGCGGTATGAAGGGCATGAGGTCGTTGATCTGGCCGTCCGGACAATTCGCCTCGCGCCAAGCAATTTGCTGTTTGCCCTTGCCTTCAAAGGCCGCCTTGAGATCGACCGCCTTTTCCACCGAGTGTGTCGCCTCGAAGCCGCGGCCTTCCGTGTTGTCGAAGGGGCCGAGGACGTGCCATTTACCGAACTTGGGATTGACAGCGACCGGCGCCTTGAGGTCGCCGCGATTGCGAAACAGCCGCAATCCGTGATGGCCGTTCGCCAGAAGTATGTCTGGTTTGCCGTCGCCGTCATAATCGAGCCAGGCGGCGGCGGTAAGATTGTAGAATGGCTCGCTCGGCAACTGGTGACTGTCGTCGCGAAACGTGCCGCCGAGGTTGGTCAAGAGGCGCGGGCCGGCAGGCGTGGCCAGGAGCAGGTCGGGTTTGCCGTCGCCGTTGTAGTCGGCCCAGACGGCGGAGCGCGCCCCGTAGCGCCCGGGCAAAGGCATCTCGCTGAGCGCTTCGCCGCCGTTTTGCACGACGGCGATGCGGCTAGCCCCGACCAGGCACAGATCGGGTTTGCCGTCGCTGTCTATGTCCGCGATGGAGATGGCTTGCGCTTCCGGATCGACGCGATTGAGCGAGGTAATGTGCGTAAAGCCCGGCAAGCCGTTCAGTCGGCGGAAATCCTCGCCGCCCCAGCCGACGAAATCGCGCTTGGCGTTGTAATCCTGGAGTTTCAAGCTCGCTTTGAGGCGCTGTATCTTGGCGCGGCGAGAGTGCAGATCGTCTTTGTTGCCGTCCACCATGCACGGGACGATGACTTCCTTGTCCGCGAGCATGGCAGTGACAAAGCCGGCCAGCTTTTCGGGCGGCCCGCAATAGCTGCGCAAGAGGAATGGCTCGCCGTGGCTGTGATTCCACCACTCGCCGCCGGCATAGGCCTGATACCACCAGTTGCCGATGCAGGTCTCGCTGGCGCCGCCGTTGTGGAAAAAAATTGCGGTCTTGCCGACCTCGGCCCACTCCATTTGCGGCTTCCACTCGTCGGCGCGCAAGCCGCCGCGGCCGATGTTGTGCTTAATCACGTCTTGCGGGTGCTTGCCTTTGAGATCTTGAACTTTGCGGAAGATGATGAGGTTCTTTTCCTTGTCCACCGCCTCGACGCGCATGACGAGGATGTTGGTCGATTGCGCGACGATGGCGCCCAGGCTCATCGGCGCTTCGACATAAGCCACGCTAGGCGTGGCGCTGAGCGAAATCAGCAGAGCGCAGCCGGTCAACGCTGAGGGCAACAACAGACGACGATTTCGGAGCAGCATGTTCCCTCCTAGAGAGGACGGGATTCCACTTCGCACTTGGAACCGACACCGATCGAGATGACACGATCTTGTGTAAACAGGTCCCAGTTTCCGTCAAAGGTCGGGTCGCCTGGAAGGTGGTCGCAAAAGACGCGCAAGGTCAGCCTGTTGGAAAACTCCAGACGTATGTCCCATCCGGGCTTTTCAATGTTTACGTTTTTCACCCTGGCTCCTGCCAACGAACGCAAGACTTTGAGCATCTTGTTCGAA
The DNA here is from genome assembly GCA_022616245.1 of Gemmataceae bacterium. Classification (GTDB taxonomy): domain Bacteria; phylum Planctomycetota; class Planctomycetia; order Gemmatales; family Gemmataceae; genus JAKEFD01. Next base: position 5,421 of record JAKEFD010000413.1, on the reverse strand, counting down.
AGATTGTCGGAGCTGGCAACAGGACCATTTGGGCCATCTAGTCTCCACGTGCACCAGACAAGCAAGTTCGATTCGCCTTCATATTTGTCAAACTCAGTGGGGTTTTCCCTGTTCTTGAAAACATGTCGGCGGGGAAGCTTAGCGCCCAAGGCCAATTCAAAGGACGTGCCAGCGGACCCGCCACAACTCACGTACCAGCAGTTTTTGCCTTGCAGTGCATCAACAACTCGTTGAGCGATATCCAGTGCAACGATCATCGTCGAATCTCTATTTCCTGGGAAAAAGTTCTTTGATTTCCTTTGCCACGTCGCGAATCTCCTCCAATGTTAGTTGCTGCTTCGAGATTTCTTGATGAAGTAGACGGCGCTGCTCCTTGGAAAGTTTCAGCGACTTGCAAATCCTGTCGATCTGTTTGATGTCCTTCTTTCTGGGCATCGATCAAACCATTATTGCTGATTTTTTTGGCCAAGTCGCTCCTTGGCCGCCTCCGCGAACGGCGTATCCGGGTAGTCGCGCACGATGCGCTGCCAGAGCCGCACCGCTTGCTCTTTCTGGTTGGCCAGGGTGTAGGCGTTGGCCGCTTCGAGCATGGCCGCCGCGCTTAGCTCCGGGTAGTCGTAGGTGAACGGCACGACCAAGAAGGCATTGGCGGCGTCGATGAATCTTTTCTGCTCCAGCCGGCACAGCCCAATCTGCAATTGCGCTTTGGCCGCCAATTCCGTGGCGGTCTGCGCTGTGACCTGGGCGTATGCGTTCACCGCCTGGTCGAAGTTATTTTGCTGCTGCCAGGCCCAGCCAATGCCGTAGCGCGCTTCATCGAGCGCTGGACTGTTGGGGAACGCGCCGGCCAGTCGTTCCAAGGCTTGCCGGCTGGCATCCCAATCCTTGACGAATGCATACGCTTGACCCAAACGCAGCAGCGCCCGATCGCTCAGGCTCGGCACGCTTTGCAATGGTTGCGAGTCACGGAACAGCACCAAGCGTTTGATCGCTTCCGGATACTGCTTATTCGCCAAAAGCGTTTCGCCGGCGCGAAAATGGGCCCAGCCCAGGAGCGGGCTCTTGGGATTCTGCGCGACGGCATCGAACTGAGCGAGCGCGCCTTTGAGATTGCCTTTGGCCGCGTGGATGACGCCAAGCCGCAAGCGGACCTTCTCGGTCAATGCCGGCCCGGGTTCCTTGTCCAATGCGTCACCAAGGAGTTTGAGCGCCGGCTCAAATTCGTTGCGCTGCGCCAGTAGTTCGGCCAACTCGAAGCGCGCCTCCACTGCCAGTGGTAGTTCCGCGTAACCGTCGATCAGCGCTTGATACAGGCCGCGTGCTTTCTTCTCCGCCGGCTGGAGCGGCACTTTGTCTATTGGAATGGCCGGAGGCGGGAACTTGGCCGCCGCTGGACTCAGCTTTTTCTGCAATTCCAGTGCAAGAACTTTGCGCGTCGCTTCGATCTCCGGTTCGGCCAGGACGCGCGTTCCCCAGGCCGCCTCATAGAGCATGCGGGCGCGAACTTCGTCCAGTCCCGGCGATTTTTTGAGCTGGTCCGCTTGTGTTTCCAAAAAAGCCACGGCGTCGCGCGCGAGTTTGTAGCCTTCGTCCTGCAGCTTTTGCACCTGGGCGGCTTCTTTGGGATTTGTCGCTAGCTTGCGGGCGGCCTCCAGTCGTTGCGTGCCTTCTTCTTTAAGACATTGCGCAAAACGCAGAGCCGACTCCGCGCCTTCAGGCCGCGCCAGGTTCATCTTGACCACGCTGTCGAAAATCTGCCGCGCTTCGGGGAGCTTGCCCGCTTCGCGCAGCGCCACGCCATGGTGATAGCGCAGAAGGCCGATCCACGATGCCCGTTCGGGGTCTTTGCTGAGATTGGCTTCGTGCTGTTCACGCGCTTTGCCGAGCACATTGGCGGCCTCGGCGGCATTGTTCTGGCCGCGTAAGAGCGTCGCCAGGTGAATGGCGGCCATCGGCGCGACCGCGGCATTCTTCAAAGGATCGTTAGTGAAACGGCGCAGCTCGTTCTGGGCATTGCCCATTTCGTTCGGCTGTTGCGCGAGCACCTTGGCCCGTTCCAGAATCGCTTGCGGCACAAGCGGACTGTTGCCGAACTCTTTGACGAAAATACGCTCGTAGGCGGCGCGGGCCGCGGCGAGCGCTTTGGCTTTGTCCGCCGGCTGCGCAAGCAACCCCGCCATCCGCTGCTGGCATAGTCCCATTTTGATCAACGCGTCCGGCGTTTGCGGATGGGCCGGACTGGCCGCCACGAACTGATCGAGCAATTCGGCGGCGGATTTAAGTTGTTCCTCCAGCTTGCCGGCTGCCAGCGCGTCTTCGGGGATCGTCGTCGGCGTTTGCCGTAAGAGGCAATCCGCCATGAGGAAGGACACGAGCGCCAACTCGCCGCCGCGCTCGGTTTGTGGAATCGTCGTCAGCACCTTGCGGGCGCTGTCGAGGTCGCCCTGCCGATAGTGCGCCAGGCCCAAGCTGTAACGCGCGACGTTGATCTTCGCGAATTCCGGAAACTTGTCGACAACTACGCCAAAGCGCTTGATCGCTTCCTGGTTGTGGAGGCTCACTTCTTTGGCGCGCTCGGCGGCGTTGGGGTTCTTCTCGGCGGCTAAACTGCGGAAGTAGCTGTTTTCCGCGTACGTGAACAACACCGCGGGCAGGAGCGGACTCTTCGAGTGACTTTCAAGGAATCGACCGGTCGCTTTATCGGATTCGTTGTAATCAGGAACCAAATGCAGCGCCACTACCAGCCGGTGCATTATCTCCTCGTCGCGTTCCGGGAGCGTTTTCTCATTCAAGAGCTGGTTGTACGTGTTGGCGGCGTCGCGATGCTGTTTCAAAAGCTGCTGCGTATCGGCGATCTCCAAAAGGATTTGGCCGCGGCGCGTCTTAGCGTCTGGATCCTGATCCTGGATGCGCTGGGCGCGCTCGACCGCCTGGCGAAAGGTGTTGACCGCGGCATTGAGCGCTTGCTGGTTGCCTTGCACGTTCGTGGCGGCGTCCGGAGCGGCGCCGATTTGCGCCTTGCCGATCCAGTAGAGCGCCTGGTCCGAAACGCGCGCGTCCTTGTCCACAAGCGGCGCCAGCGTCTTTTGCGCGTCGGCGAATTCCCGAAGCTGCACCTGGCAGAAGCCGACGCGCAGCTCGGCCTCGCTGCGCAACGCCGATCGCGGATCGAGCTTCACGAACTCGGCAAAGCGGCTCTTGGCGTCGGCGAACTTGCTCGCCTCATAAAGAAGCACGCCGAGATAGAAGTTAGCCCGCGCGACGTGATTCGGCGCCGGCTCGCTCAGGATGGATTCCAACTTGACGCGGACAACCGGGTCGTTGTTGAGTTTTTGCGGCGTCTTCAATAGCTCCCCCGCCTGGGCCTTCTCCTTTGCGTAATCGGCCAGCGTGCCTTCGTAATGGTGCGCGGCTTCGGCCTTTTCGTCGGCCAGGTGATGCGTCCGCGCAAGAAGATAACGCGCGTGCGTGCCGAAGTCGGGCTGGTTGAACGGGGCCAACATGCCGAGCGTCGCTTGCGCCTGGGCGTTGTCTTTGACAAGGAAGCTGGCGAAACCGCAAAAGTAACGGCCCTGATCGCGGACTTTGCTGCGTGAAAGGACAGGGTCTTTGACAAAGGGGGCGGCGGTCGCCTGAGCGTCTTTGGTTTTGCCGACGCGCAGTTGCATTTCCGCCAGATCGGCGCGGACACGGGCCGCCCACTCCACGTCGGCGGGCAGCAGTTGCGGCTCCTTGGGAATGTCTTGGACGCGCGCGCTAAAGAGCGCAAGTGCGTTGGCGAAATGCGGCGCGGCTTCGCCAAAGCGCTGCAGCGCGTTCTGCCGCCGCGGCGCCGCTTCTTGCGGCTTGGCCTGTGCCAGCGCCCATTCCTGCATGCCCTGGCCGCGCATCGCCAGTCCCAGGTGATAGACGGCGAGCGCGTGCTCCGGGAAATCCTTGTTGCCGGCGATGCTCTGCAAAAGGTCGCGCGCTTCGTTGTAGTTCTTGTCCGGCCCGTCGAGCAATGCCAGCGCCAGACCAAAGCGCGCGCCGACAGCTTCCTTGTGCTGCGGATACTTCTGCAAGAATTCGCGGAACTTGGCGACCGCGAAGGGATGCTGCTTCTCGTTGTGCGCTTTGCGAGCGCTATTGAGCAGCATGTCCGCTTGCTGCTCGGGAGTGAGCTGCCCGAAAACGGACGACACGCAGCAGCAAAGTGCCAGCGTCCAGAGTGCGCTTCGCCAAATCTTCATCATCGTTGTGCGGCCATTCCGATCTGGAGAGAAAGCGATGTCCATAAGCGGTTCCCGGAATGGAAGAAGGACGAGTGCGGGGAGGTTTCTTGATTATTACGTCCTGTCAAGTTTTCGATTGGACGATAACGGCCGGATTATGGTTCCCCGGCCGGGGGGAGGCAGCGGAGAGCTTCGCGCAAAACCAAGCGGCGTGGAGGAGGAAGTTGCCGTTGGCAATAACTCAAACGATTCTCGCAGGGAGTTGGCGTACTGTCAACAGGGCCAACCGGCAAATCCACTGGATAGAAGCTCTTCTCGTGATGATCGGGGATTGGCGCCGTCGATTACATCAGCCAGCTTTCTGAAGCTTGGAGGCAAAAACCGAGGGGTCGGCCAAACCGAAATTGTCCAACTCGGTCCTTACCGCGACCAGGTGATGCTCGAAGACCCTCTCGCTTGCGGAATACGCGGGCAGCATGACCGTTGCCCCAGTATCCGAGTGTTCGTAAATGCGGCCCGGAGGATCATGTTTGGCGGGCCGGCACGAGAATCCCAGGGAACGCAGCACCTTTTCCAGCTGGCCGTAAGTAACTTCGGTGCGCTTCATGTTTTTCCTCCTCTTTGCTCCAATTCTATCGCTGCCGACTTGAGTTCTCGAATGATTGTGATGGCTCGGACATTCATCAGTTGGCTCTTCGGGACTCGGACTCTGACACTCTTGGCGCCTTTCGTGGGCTGGCGCGCGACATCGGTGCTGAAGTGTTGCTGGATTGCCAGCCAATACGCGCGTTTGGCGGAAGCGTCGTACAAGACCAGGATAACCGGCATTTTTTCCCTTATCCAAAGATTGTAATCGCGAATGTCCAAGTCAAATACGCATACTCTGCCTTTGACCTTCGGCGTCTCCTCGGCCTTGATCTGGAAGTAGACTGAACCTGGTTCTGCATAGCCTTGCTCGTCGAATGTGTTCATGAGCAAGTCATACCCATAATCGCTACCGAAGCGCTGGACCGTGTAACCCGCTTCGAGGATGACCCCCTCCACATAGTGAACGCTCAGATCCGCGATCACGTGTTGCCGAGTGCGCTGCTTGCGCGAACCTCGTATTGTTCCGCCTCAGTCGAATCTGGAAGATCGCTCCGTTCGGGTTAGCATAACCCAATCGGAGGTTCGTCATGAACAAGCAGCCACGTCGTCACTTTTCCGG
>JAKEFD010000412.1 GCA_022616245.1 Gemmataceae bacterium | reverse complement strand
GGACCTCATCTAAGGACACGGGAAATAGGGCTTTTTCCTAGGCCCATAGGGATGCCGCGCCGGCCCAAGCGGACCTGATCGAAGGACACGAAAGTCAAGCTAATTTTTAGTAGTTTTCTTGGACCGGGCCGCGCCGGCCCAAGCGGACCTGATCTAAGGACACTCGATGGAGTTTTGCCATGTCGTCGTCCTGCTCGACGCCGCGCCGGCCCAAGCGGACCTGATCTAAGGACACGTCCTCGCCTTGCGGGCGAGCTGCATCATCGTGCGGGCCGCGCCGGCCCAAGCGGACCTGATCTAAGGACACAATTCGACCTTGCCCTCGACCAGGCTCTGGTAGGCCGCGCCGGCCCAAGCGGACCTGATCTAAGGACACCTTTGGAAGCTTTGTCAGGACCGCCGTGCCGATCGGAGCCGCGCCGGCCCAAGCGGACCTGATCTAAGGACACGAGGGTATGACAGCGTTCTCCCGCGTCACCTTTTGCCGCGCCGGCCCAAGCGGACCTGATCTAAGGACACCAAGAAGCTACTCCGTCGGCGGAGCCCCCTCAGGCCGCGCCGGCCCAAGCGGACCTGATCTAAGGACACCCATAGCGCTTACCTTCAAATTCGGTCCCAGTTGCGGCCGCGCCGGCCCAAGCGGACCTGATCTAAGGACACCACGACGCTCGGCCAAACGCCGGACGAGCTGTTCATGCCGCGCCGGCCCAAGCGGACCTGATCTAAGGACACCTCTATAGTGTCGCTGAATTTGACGCTTTTTACTGCCGCGCCGGCCCAAGCGGACCTGATCTAAGGACACATAAAACGAATGATATACACGCGGCTAGTGATGCGTGCCGCGCCGGCCCAAGCGGACCTGATCTAAGGACACCTAGTTTGGCGTATGGGAGCGTGATATAGATTGAGTGCCGCGCCGGCCCAAGCGGACCTGATCTAAGGACACCCAACCTGACCGGCCGTAGGTTCGACGCGGCGCAGTTTTACTTTTGCCGAGCTACAAGTCCTCCAACAATACGCCCGAGTGCGAAAAAAGGCGTAACTAGTCCTTGCCAACGGGTTTACCAATCGTATAATCGTGCGCGCCCTATCTTTGCAGACAAGTTCGGTCCACTATTGGACTTGATCAAGCAGAATCAAAAGTTCCCTTCCATTTCAAGTTATCGCTGCCGTAAGTCTCCCGTGTGATTCTTGATGTGATAGAATCTATCGTTCCATCCTTGCTGCATCCCTCAGAAGTCTGGTCGTGCCTTTCAAAAGATCGCATTCGGCGCGTCGTCGCCGAAAACTGGTGCTGGAGCACCTGGAAGATCGCCTGGCGCCGGCGCTCACGTCCCTCAACATCAACGAATCACCGGAGCCATTCGAACGAAATGGACACGTCAATTTCAATGGCATTCTCTACTTCCCAGCCACCGATGGGGCCGGCCGGGAACTGTGGAGGTCGGACGGCACGGCAGCAGGCACGTTTCGATTCGCTGACATCAATCCCGGCGTGCTGAGTTCGAATCCAAGCGAGTTCCTGGTTATCGGACAGACGTTATACTTCGCCGCTGAGGGTGCAACCGGCGGCAATGAACTGTGGAAAACCGATGGCACTGTGGCCGGCACGGTTCGGGTCAAGGACATTGTACCGGGAGCGGCGTGGTCAAACCCATCGAATTTGACAAATGTGAACGGGACATTGTTCTTCATCGCCACGGAATCGTGGATTAATCATTCTTTATGGAAAAGCGATGGCACCGAGGCTGGAACTGAATTCATTACCGGCATTGCTACTTCAGAGTTTAGTGCCTACCTGACGAACGTGAACGGAACATTGTTTTTCCAAAATAGTGACCCAGCGAACGGAGCAGAATTGTGGAAAAGCGACGGGACGGCTGCGGGAACAATGCTGGTGAAGAACATCGCTCCTTCCGGGGGCTCGTCAAACCCCCGGGACTTGATCAACTTCAACGGGACTTTGTACTTTCATGCCAGCGATGGAGTCACTGGCGGCGAACTCTGGAAAAGCAACGGCACGGAAGCTGGAACAGTCCTTGTTAAAGATGTTGCTCCGGGCCCAGTCGGCTCCATTCCGTTTGAATTTACATTTATGAACGGGGAACTGTACTTCCTTGCTTTCCAGCCAAACGAAGAACGCAAGATTTGGAAAACCGACGGTACCGGAGTCGGCACCGTGCCGGTCACAAACTCGCCTCAAAACATCTGGGATCTGACAGCTGTTGGCGATCAACTGTTCTACACCGTGAACAACAACTTGCAGCGTGAACTGTGGAGAAGCGACGGAACGAACGCAGGGACTATTCTCTTGGCTGACATTGGCACTGGGAGCGTTCCAGCAGTTAACGCAGACCTTTCCGCCGTTGGCGATACGCTTTACTTCACTGCTACGGATCCGGTCCACGGGATCGAGCTTTGGAAGAGCGACGGCACACCGGCCGGAACTGGAATTGTTGCAGATGTCGCTACCGGAACCCTTAGCGCGTCTCCTGCACGCTTGACGAACGTGAATGGAACACTGTTTTTTGCCGCGAACGACCGAAGCAATGGGCTCGGCCTTTGGAAGACGACCGGCACAACGGCCGGGACTGACCTTGTCGAGCACCTTCAAGTGGATGATGACAGCGGCTATACTTCCTTCTACTTCCTCGATATTGGAGGCATCGTCTACTTCACCGGCAACGACGGCGTTACTGGGAGAGAACTTTACAAGACTGATGGCACTAGCGCTGGAACCACTCTAGTCAAAGACATTGCGCCCGGTCGAGAAAGCGGCGTTCGCATAGGCTTCCTCGGCAATTTCAGCGAACTTGACGGAATGCTGTTCTTTAACGGCTCAGGGAAACTCTGGAAAAGCGATGGCACCTCCGACGGGACAGCGGTTGTTTACTCCGCGCTTGATGCTGCTCCGGAAAACTTGACCAATGTCAACGGCACGCTCTTTTTTAGCGTCCGGACGGATCTGTGGAGAAGTGACGGCACCGAAACTGGAACCGTCATGTTTCGGCACTTCACACCCGGCCAATTTACCGAACTCTTTTTTCCTCGGTTCTTTGATTGGAACGGCACGCTCTTTTTCACGGTGTCCGATATCTCCAGCGGTGTGGAACTTTGGCAAACCAACGGCACCGAAGCTGGCACCGTTCGCGTAGCCGACATTAATCCTGGTGGCGCCGATTCGAACCCAAATGGATTCGTGGTGCACGACGGCTTGCTGTACTTCGCTGCAACCGATCCTGTCGGTGGGACTGAGTTGTGGAAAACCGACGGCACGGAGGCCGGAACTATGCGAGTGGCCGACATCAACCCAGGCGCTGCCGGTTCCAATCCGACCAACTTGACGTCCATCGGCGGCGCGTTGTACTTCGCAGCAGACGACGGCATCAACGGTAGAGAGCTATGGAAGACCAACGGCACCGAAGCCGGTACCGTTCGAGTGGCCGATATTAATCCCGGCGTAGCAAGTTCCGATCCAAAAGATCTCGTTAATGTCAACGGAACTCTTTTCTTCACGGCCGAAACGCCCGCGTTTGGCAGAGAAGTCTGGAAGAGCAACGGCACAGAAGCCGGAACTGCGCTTTTGAAAGAGATCAACTCAAGTACAGGGGAAACACCGCCGTTTGCACTCGTCAATTTCAACGGCATTCTTGCATTTAAAGCTTTTGATCCAATCGCCGGTCACGAGTTGTGGTTGAGCGACGGCACCGAGGCGGGAACTCAGCGCATGGACATCGTGCGTGGGAGCGCTTCTTCCAATCCAAACTTTATGCATACAGTCAACAATCGGCTGTATTTCGGCGGAACTACTCCGGGTCAGGGACACGAACTGTTCATTTTGACAAATCCCGACGCCGACGCCGGCGGGCCGTTCTCCGTCTCCGAAGGCGGCAGTGTCCAACTGAACGGCTCAGGCTCGTCGCATACTCTGCCTTCCGACGCGCTCAACTACGAATGGGACCTGGACGGCGACGGCATCTTCGGCGAAGCCGGCCCGGCAGCAATCCACGGCAGCGAAGTTGGCCGGACACCCACGTTTCTGGCCGGCGATCTCGATGGTCCCGGTGCGTTCACTGTTTGGCTGCGCGTCACAGCCTCTCCGGGCAACAGCCATACTGATTCCGCAGCAATTACAATTACGAACGCCGCGCCCACGGCGACTTTCTCGAACAACGGCCCGGTCGATGAGGGCACATCGGCAACCGTCTCCTTCACAAACCAGTCGGATTCGCCGGAGGATATGGCGGCCGGCTTCCGCTACGCCTACGACTTCGACGACAACGGTGTTTGGGACGTGGGCGACGGCACCTATGCGGGCGGTGTGCCGGATGCCTCGGTTACGGTGCCCGCAGTGTATCTCGACGACGTCCGGTCGCGGAGGGTAATGGGACGCATCGTTGACAAGGAGAATGCGGGGACCAATTACATTTCAGTAATTGCGATCAATCCGGTGGACGATCCGCCGACGGATATCGATCTTCGCGGTCCGCGCTTAGCCGCGGAAGGCGCTGAAACCGAAACGCTGGTGGGCAAACTAACTACCGATGACAAAGACCTCAGCGCGGAGGGGGACACACACACGTATACCTTGATCGAGTCCGCAGGCGGTCGCTTCAAGATTGCCGGCGACGAATTGCGCGTGGACAATGGCGCGTTGATTGATTTCCAGGCGGCTGCGACCTACACCGTCCGCGTACGAACGACCGACAGCGCGGGCGCTTCCTTCGAGAAAGACTTTGTCATTGCAGTGGCGCCGCGCACACTCTCCTATCAGATCGATAAGGTCGAGCTTCCTTTGAATGCCAAATCTCCTTTTACCTTCGAGCTACTTCAGGCTGGAAGCGAGGCGTGGGTCATAGATCGGCTCCAAGGTCTATTTTTCGCGGGAAGTTATTCGCAAGACTACGGCGGCGCCAACGAGAAATGGATGCGCGCTGCTCCACGCGGCATAGTGCCGATTCCGACTCCTTGGGCTTTCATCAAACTAAATGGTGAAGTCTTCTTGTGGGACCACAGCCCATCGAGTGCGACCGGCACGTTGCTTGGCCGTCTGGACCCGATTTATTGGGTCTACCCCCAAATGCTCCATGACGCATCAGCCGAGCACCTGGCCTACACGGTCGATCAATTCCTTGACTTGCGCACCGACAACGGCAACCTTTATGAAAACTATGGCGGCAGAGGCGAGCGCTGGTTGCTGGGCGCGCCGAATCAATTCGGCAATCCATGGTACTTCCTGACGCCCCAAGGACGCTTCTTTGCTTGGGACGGTCAACTCTTCAGCGCCAACGGTCAGTTTCTAACCTCCTTCCATTCCGTCTACTACCAACAACTGCAGAGGTTGCACAATGCACAGGCCAATCAAATAAGCGCCTCACAGATCTTTAGCCCCACGCCAGTCTTAGAAATTAACCCTGTAGATGGATTCGTTGGAGATTGGATGTTCGCATTGCGAGAACTCATCGTCGTCCCATTCGGTGGTGGTGACCCGGTCATTTCGTTCAAGAACACAACTTCGATTGTCAATCACTTGCCTGAGCTTGACCCGATTGCCGATCAATCGATGCCGACAAGTCTGGACACATTAGCCGTTCCCCTCAACGCCGCCGACCTCGACCCCGGCGACATCGTCAACTTCTTCGCCAAAGCCGGCCACGAGGGCTTTGTCCTCGATCAACTCTACGACCTGCATCCCGGCACGTTTTTGCCTGTCGCGACCGCCGACACCGGTCTGCCCATCGACAACACCGGCTCGCCCGGCTTCGGCGCGCTCGGAGACCATCCGTACTTCTACACGAATTGGGGCGGTCAGAGCGAGAAGTGGCTCAAAGGCTTGGACAACGAGTTCGGCAACCAGTGGTACTTCATTCTACCCAATGGCGAGTTGCGCGCCTGGAGCGGCGCGGGCCTGGGCGGCACGCTCTTGGCGACGTTGCCGCGCGCCTACTACCAATTCATTGAGCTCTTGTATAAGCCCGATGCGCAAGACTTCGTCCGCGCTCTTAGTCAGCGCCTCGGCTTGTTCATCGATCCGTCCGGTCTCTGGCAAGATTTCCTCGGCCAAGGCGAGAAATGGCTGCGCGGCGCCGACGGGGCGTGGTTCTACATTCGTCCCGACGGCCAATTCATTCGTCAAAGCGGCATGCTCCTCGCCAGCCTCGATCCGATTTACTTCAGCGAGTTGAACCGGTTCGTCAATGCAGCGGCCAATCAGTTCACCGTCAGCATCGCGGGCAGCGACGCGCTCATCAATCCGGTGAGCTTCTTCGTCGGCGATATCTGGGTGTTGATCGAAGCGAGCGATTTCAATCCGGCGAATCGCCGCCGCGACACGGCGTACTTCCGGGTTATGGTGACGGCGTAGGCGACCGGAGATAGGGCGCGGAGCGTAGAGCGCGGAGCGTTTCTCCACGCTCCACATCATGCGCTATACACTCCACACTCTACTCCTTCTCCAACCGCTTCCGCGCCTCCGCCAGCTCCTTGCGCTGCGCCTCGCTGACCTGCGGATAACGCAAATCCAGACCGCAGATCGTGGTGCTGACGATGGCGGCGACCACGGTGCGCGTGACCCATTTGTGGTCAGCCGGCACGATGTACCAGGGCGCCCAGTCGGTGCTGGTGGCCGACAGCGCGTCCTCATAGGCGCGCATGTAATCGTTCCAGAAGCCGCGCTCGTGCAAGTCGGCGGCGGAAAACTTCCAGTGTTTTTCCGGACGCTCCAGCCTTTCGAGGAAGCGGCGTTTCTGTTCTTCCTTCGACACATTGAGGAAGAACTTGAGGATGACGGTGCCATTGCGCACCAGATGCCGCTCGAACGTGTTGATGTCCTCGTAACGGTTTTCCCAGAAGGTCTTGTCGCGCTTGCCGGCAGGCAACTTGGATTGTTCGAGCAACTCTGGATGCACCTTGACCACGAGCACGTCTTCGTAATACGAGCGATTGAAAATGCCGATGCGGCCGCGTTCGGGAAGGCGCTTCATGCAGCGCCATAGGAAATTGTGGTCGAGCTCTTCCGACGAAGGTTTCTTGAAGCTGTAGACCTGGCAGCCTTGCGGATTGATGCCGGACATGACGTGCTTGATGGTGCCGTCTTTGCCGGCGGCGTCCATGGCTTGCAGGATGATCAAGACGGCATGGCGATCGTCGGCGTACAAAAGTTCCTGGGCCTTCGCCAATTCGGCGAGGTCTTGCTCCAGGATCGCCTTGGCCCGGCTCTTGAGCTCGTCTTTGCCCAATTGCTCGAACTCTTTCGATTGCCGCCAACCCGGATTGTAGTCCTTCAAGGAGATTTTCTTGCCGGCTGGGACGCGAAACAGCTTGAGGTATGGACGTTCGGGCATGGTGTTCTCCTGTAGGGCCCTTGCTCGCGCGTCGGGCTCGTGATGATGTTTCGCCAGTTTACGTTTCGCGCTCGCTGGACGCTGTCGTTGCAAGTTGAAGCGAGCGCGAAACGTTAACGATGATGAACGTATCACTTGCCCGGCAGTTGCCAGACCGGATCGAAATCGTGAAGCGCATCCGGCAAACATTGTATGGTGCGCGACATGAGAACGAGCGCGGGGCCGTCGTGCGGATGCTCGGAGAGCAGTTTGCCCAAGAAGCGCGCCGCTTGCGGAAAGTCTTTGTTCTCAAAGCGCTCGAGGGCGTCTTCATAACCCTTCTTCAGTTCCGCCCAACCGGGCGGGGGATCGCCGACTAGCTCGTAGAGTGTGACAGGCTGCACGACATTGACGACGCGGGCCTGGCAGAGCCGCCGCGCAGCGAATTCGGGGCCGGCTTGCGCGTGCGTCGCTTGCGTTACGACCAGCGGGCAGCCCAGGTACTTGGTCGCTCCTTGGACACGGCTGGCGACGTTGACGGTGTTGCCCTGAGCGCCGTATTTCCATTTGATCTTGGAGCCGACGTTGCCGACGCGGGCGCTGGCTGAGTTGATGCCGATGCCGAGCCGCGTGGCCTCTCCGAACACCGGTTGCCAGCGCTGGTTCAGGTCCGGCAGGGCGCGCAGCATGGCGAAGGCGGCTTGGCAGGCGCGGCGCGCTTGATCCGGCTGCGGCACCGGCGCTCCCCACATGGCCATCAATTCATCGCCGGTGTAATCCACCAGCGCCCCGTCTTGTGCACGCACGCATTGCGACAGGACTTCCAAGGCGTCGTTCATCCACTCGACGGAGCGGGCCGCGCCGTGTGCCTCGCTGATGCGGCTGTAGCCGCGAATATCACAGACGAGGATGGTGACCTCGGCGTCGCGCGGCTCCAGCAGCTCCGGCTGGGCCATGAGCATGCGCGACAGCTCAGGGGTGAAAAACTGCTCGAAGAGAGCGACGGTGCGCAGCTTGTCTTCTTGTTCTTTGACGCGCGCGAGACCTGCGGCGACAACGCTGGCCAGCAATTCGACGAGCAATGCTTCCAAGCGCGAAATGGGCTGCATGATCCTGGGGCCATGCAGGCGGCGGTCACCGTACAAGGCGCCGATGACGTTGCCCTCCGCATCGAGGATGGGGGCAGCGACGACGGCCTTGACGCCCATCAGGCTGGCGCCAATCGCCCCAGTGCCGGGCGAATCCCAAAAAGTGCGTTTTTCGCTGAGGACTTTGCCAAGTATGCCCTGGCTGGGTTTCCAGTCGGCTTCGCCGCCCTTTTTCAAGGAAGCGAAAGACTGCACCTTCCACTCGCCGCTTGTCCCCCTCACCCCCGACCCCTCTTCCTCAGGGCGAGGGGAGGTTGCGGGTTGCCGCAGCAGCACGCCGCCCGAATCGAGACCGACGAGATCAATGACTGCACCGGCGGCCCGCACCAGAAAATCGTCGGAGGTCGCCGCGCTTTGCAAAACGCCGAGCGTGGTTTGCAACCAGCGAATGAACATCTCGACGTCGCGCGTCGGCGCGGCCAGGTTCAGCTGGCCCACCAGGGAAGCCCGGCCGACGATCGACATCGGCGGCGTGGCTACCTCGGGCAAGCATTCAAATTGATTGTCTCCAGGAGATTGGACGCGAACGGTCTTGGGTCCCAGCAGGAACACGACCGGCAAGGGCAAATCCAGCGACTCGAGCGGCTTCAAGTCGCCCCTGTCTTCGACGACAATGGGCACCGACTTGCTGAGGTTCGTGAGTCGAAGCCGCCGGTCGGGCAACGGCTCGACAAGAACGTGTTTGCGGGAGATCTGGTCTTCGTCGAAACGGGCCAGGACGAGACGCCACAATCCGTTTTTCTGCGCCTGATGAAACGGCTTGTCTTCACCCTTGTCTTGACGGCCCAATTCCACCTGTCCCGACAACTCCGTCGAGAACACGAGATGCTGCCGATCGTAGATCCGATATTCCAAGGCGTTCGACATGAGACGATCCGCCGCAATGCCGTCGCTCGTGCTCGAAGTTGATGCGAGCCATTTTACACTTGCAGCATTCTGGAATCATGGAAAAAAACGCCACGGTCATTTGTCGCCGCCTTGTTTTCTTGGAGTCATTCATGCCGCCGCTGCGGCACCCGGGATGATGAGAATATGGATGACTTGGATCTCTGAAGCGTGTCTCATGGCGCTGGAGGTTGCCGTCGGG
>JAKEFD010000411.1 GCA_022616245.1 Gemmataceae bacterium | reverse complement strand
CGTGATTTGCCATACTGTCAGAAGCCTGGATGCTTCCCATCCTTTCTCAAAGGAGTGAGAGCCATGTTCGACATCCACCAATCCGTGTTCGACGAACACAACGACTGGGACGACGACCGCGTGGCCGCTTATGTCAATGGCCTGGTCGAGGAGTTCGCGCGGTCGTCGGAGGGCGAGGCGCTGACCAAGGAACGGGCGGAAAGCGGGCTCTGGGCGGGGTACCTTATCGAGTTTTACTTCCAGTATGTCGACGGGAAGTTTGCGGAGATTACCTCGGGCGATCTGGAAGAAATTGTCTTTAGTGTCTTTCCGCGTAAGGTTGCCACGGAACCCGAAAACGCCGCCGAGATCATCTCCGAATTGCGAGCGTTTTGGACCTTTTTGAGTCTGCAATACCAGCTTCCGCAAGCGTCGGAAATGCTCGCCTTGTTGGATGACCGAGCCGTCGAGACGCTGCGCGATCGTCTTGCCGATCCGGGCCTGTTTGGGATGGCGAAATCGTTCTTCATGTTAGGAGACGCAGCCGGTTTCGACATGACTACACAGGAAGGCTTGAACGAACTCACCGACATTTTGAATGGCTTTTCGCCCGGCTCGATTGCCGCAGGAATCTCGGACGCCCCCTTGAGATCAAAAAAAGACCTGCGCAAGAAAAGGAAGGCCCAACGTCAGGCGCGCAAACGGCAGCGCCGTTAGTTCAAGCTTTGCCAATGAGTACTTTGGCCATTGCTCGAAGGCCCTTCTCGTCAAGTCCACTGCGCGATGACGCTGAGAATACCGCAAACATCGCACGCCCAGTGGTATTGAAAGCCGCTTTCGTTGTTGATCGGGATGTACTGTTCGAATCCCGTTGTACTGGTCATGGCGGCGACAAAGACCATCTTGCGACGGCATTGAGGGCAGTAGTTCCAAGGAGTTTCCATGTCCGGTTCCTCATCGTCAGGACATCCCATTGTCGAACGCCCACAGTGCAAAGGAAGCTTCCTCCCCACGCCGTAATTCCTCCACTCCCTGAGAAATCGACATTCCACGAATTCGCACAATCTCGCGCCAGACATGCCACAAGCCAGAACGAACGTATGCCCTGGCGCCGCTCGCGAGATCCCCATCCAGTAAGGCCTGCAGTTGTAAGCGCGCTTGCGGAATCGGGGGGTTTTCCTTGACGAGGGTGAGCAGCCAGTCTGGAAGTGCAGTGGCCATGACTCGTTTCGCCATTCATGAATACGACTCGCCGACATCGCGACGGCTCAATTATTTCTTCTTCGGCGTCACGATCGGCGACTTGTCGTCGTTGCCCCACTCGGACCAGCCCCGGTAATAGTTGGCCACTTCCTTCGCGCCCATGAGTTCCAGCGTGAAAGCCATCACCGCCGCTCGACCGCCCGACTGACAATGCGTCACCGCCGGCTTCGTGATGTCAATGCCGGCGTCCTTGAGGATCCTCGTCAATTCCGGGGCGCTCTTGAACTTCTGCGTTTTCTTGTCGAGGGCGTCGGACCACTCCAGATGAATCGCTCCGGGAATTGAGCCACCACGCTTGTTTTTCAGCTTCATGTCGCCGCAGTGTTCCTCCAGAGAACGCGTGTCGATGATCTGCGCTGTCTTACCTTCCACGATGGACAGCACCTTTGCTTTATCGGCGAACCGCGCCGTATCGACGTCGCCAACGGTGAAAATCTTCTCTTTTGGAACCACGCGGTCCTTGTCGACGCTCAAACCCGCCGCGGTCCACGCTGGATAGCCGCCATTGAGCAAGCGCACGTCTTTCACGCCAAAGTAGCGCAGAATGTACCAGATGCGGGCCGCGTCCTTGGCATGGGCATCGTCATACACCACGACCTTGGTCGAGTTGTCTATGCCGAGCACACCGATCTTGGCGGACCAAATGAATGCGTCGGCCACAAATCCCGGTTTTGTTAGGGGGAATGGCGTTTCGCTGAACCGTTTCGCCCACGCCTCGTGATCGACCCACACGGCGCCGGGTATGTGCCCCGCTGCATATTTGCTAGCGGAGCGTGCATCCAGAAAGTGGTAATTCTTCTCCACTCCCGCCTTAGGTTCGACGAGCAAATCCGGCCGGGGATACGAGTTTTTTTCTTCGCCGGCGCTCAGGCCGATCGCTAGTACCAAAAGTGCGCACTTCATCGCTTTTTCCTTTCCCGGACAAAAGTGGTACAATCGTCTCCCTGGTATCCCCATTGTAGTTTTTCGGCCAACCATGGAAGCCAAGATTTACATCCTCGGCGTCGGCAGCGACGGGCTCACAGGACTCACCGGCCGGGCACGTGACCTGCTCGTTAACGCCGACCTCATCCTCGGCTCCGATCACGCGCTGGAATTGGTTGCGGAGCTGAATGCACAGAAGATGCGCATCGGACCCGATCTTTTGGAAGTGGTCAAGACTCTCGAATCCAATCTCGGCAAGAAACGCCTGGTCGTCGTCGCCAGCGGCGATCCCTTGTTCTACGGCGTCGCTCGGTATTTGTGCGACCGGCTCGGCAAGGATCGCTTCGAGGTTTTGCCGCACGTCAGCAGCATGCAGCTTGCCTTTGCGCGCGTGAAGGAAACCTGGGAAGAAGCGTATCTCACCAATCTCGCCAGCCATACGTTGGAGAGCGTGCTCGATCGCATTCGCACGGCGGAAACCGTGGGTCTGTTCACGAGCGAAGAGGAAGATCCGCCCCGAATCGCCAAGCAGCTCCTGGCGCGCGGCCTAGACTACTTCCGCGCCTATGTGTGCGAAAACCTCGGCAGCCCCGATGAACGCGTCACGCAGGGCGAGCTCGACGAAATTGCCGAAATGGAATTCGCGCCGCTTAATGTTATGATCTTGAAACGCAAGCCCGGCCGGCCCGATCAACAGCGCGTCCCCGCCGGCTTGCGTCGCTTCGGTAATCCCGACGACGTGTTCGCCCAGGCCAAACCCAAAAGCGGCCTCATCACCCAGGCGGAAGTGCGGGCCATCGCCTTGGCGCAGCTCGACGTGCAGCCCGCCAGCGTCTTATGGGACATCGGCGCCGGCTCGGGGTCGGTCGCCATCGAGGCCGCCCAGCTCGCCAACCTCGGCATGGTCTACGCGATCGAGCAGGACGTCGCGGATTATCACCTCATCGTCGCCAACGCGCAGACGTTCGGCGTCAAAAACCTGACAGCCATCCACGGCACCGCACCGGCGGTGTTCGACGGTTTGCCCGCGCCCGACACGATATTCATCGGCGGCACGGGCAAGGAAGTTGGGCGACTGATCGAAGCCGCTTATCAGGCACTGCGCCCCGCCGGCCGCATGGTCGTCAACGTCGCCACACTGGAGACTCTATCCGCTACTTATGCAACCTTGAAAAAGCTGACTCGAACCGTGCAAGCGCTCTTGGTGAACATCGCGCGCGGCAACGAGCAATTGGAGACTCTGCGCTTCGAGGCGGTCAATCCAACGTTTCTGCTGTGGCTCTCGAAAAGCGCTAATGCGTCTTCGAGCATGCCGTAATGGAGGCCATATGAACGCACGAGCGTTGCGCGATCGCACGTTTGCGTTTCTTGAGAACCTGGGTTTTCGCCCCGCCGACAACTTACCCCTGCCCGACGTGAATTGCCGGCTTCGTCCGTTAGCGGAAATTGCTGCGCGGCTAATGGCTTTGGATGCGGTCTTCACTTGGGTCGCGTCATCAGAGACCAATGCGGCAGCGAATCGCGTTCGGAGCTACATCCATAAGAATCGACTTGCTGAATGGATGGAACCGGAGGAAGCAGCCATCGTTGATCTCACGCGCTCGAATGCACATGAGGCTCACGTCGACACAATTGGTTGGAAACTGGAGAATATGTGGCCGTTGGCGTGGGTCTTAGGTTATCCGGTCGAGCCAACGTTGGACGCGACTCAAATCGACAGTTCAATTAGTCCTTAAATAAGCGAAGGTTGCCGTTTTTTCGCCCAAAATCTGCCAGCGTGTCAGTAGATATTTTCCACGCCTTGGGCCTGAGTTTCCAGTTTCTTTCGGT
>JAKEFD010000410.1 GCA_022616245.1 Gemmataceae bacterium | reverse complement strand
GGTTCGCTTTTGGAAATAGCCGGCGATGACCTGATCGTATTGTGCCGTTCGAGCGAACGCCGCTGCGGCCAGTTTTTCGCGAGTAGACAGAGTCAATCCTGCAGAGTGGGCGCGCATTTCGGATAACACGCTGTCATACTGCGCCGGATTAATGACGATGGCGACGTCGTGATAGTTCTTGGCCGCCGCCCGCACCATCGACGGGCCGCCGACATCGATGTTCTCAACAATGTCCTCGTGGCTTGCGCCCGCCTTTGCCAACGTCGCTTCGAAGGGATACAGGTTGCAGACCACGAGGTCGATGTAACCAAGTTCGTGCTCGCGCATGGTGCGCTCGTGTTCCGAATTGTCGCGGATGGCGAGGATGCCTGCGTGTACGCGCGGGTGCAGGGTCTTGACGCGGCCATCGAGAATCTCCGGAAAACCGGTGACCTCGGAGATGTCACGAACTTTGAGACCGGCGTCGGCGAGCGTCTTGCGCGTGCCGCCGGTCGAGACGAGCTCTACGCCGAAACCAGCAAGCGCTTTGGCGAAATCCACGAGTCCGGTCTTGTCGCTCACGCTCAAAAGGGCGCGTCGCACGATACGCACCGTCATGGCCGATCTCCCATTTCCTGGTTGTATTTCCGCTGTCATCTTATCAGGATAGATGCATTCAAGCCCGCAGGCGAACGCAGTGAGCCTTCGGGATAGGAGTCAAATATGCAACGTCCTCGGCTTCTTATCACGCCCTTTGTGTTGTTTCCTTGCCTCTTACTTTCCGAGGTAGCGCTGACCGCTCAAGAGAAGCCACTCCAGCGCCGGCCGGTCAAACTCAGCGAAGCCGCCTTGCGCCTCCATCGCGAAGCCTTCGTCTTCGACGGACACAACGATCTGCCTTGGAAATACCGGCAAAAAGGCGATCTCTTGATGCGCCGATTCGACATCGCCAAGCCGCAGCCGACGTTGCACACCGATATTCCGCGGCTGCGCCAGGGAAACGTCGGAGCGCAATTCTGGTCGGCTTACGTCTCCGCCGAGACCGCGAAGACCGGGATCGCGGTCAAACAGACTCTCGAGCAAATCGACGTCATCCATCGCCTGGTGCGCGCCTATCCCGACGTGTTTGCCATGGCGTCCACCGCCGACGACGTGGTGCGCTTTCGCAAGGAGGGTAAGATCGCTTCACTCATCGGCGTCGAAGGCGGTCATTCCATTGATAATTCGTTAGGCGTCTTGCGGACCTACTACGCGCTCGGCGTGCGCTACCTGACGTTGACCCATTCCGACAACGTCGATTGGGCGGACTCCGCGACCGACAAGCCGCGGCACAATGGGCTGACACCGTTCGGCGAGCAGGTAGTCCTGGAGATGAACCGGCTGGGCATGCTTGTGGACATTTCACACGTTTCGGCCGATACGATGCGGCACGCGCTCAGGGTCAGCAAGGCGCCCGCAATCGCTTCGCATTCGTCGGCGTGGGCCTTGGCCAATCACCCGCGCAATGTGCCCGACGACGTGCTCCAGCTCGTCGCCAAGAACGGTGGAGTTGTGATGGTCAACTTCTACTCCGGCTTTATCACGCCAGAGGGGACGCGCGCCCGCAAAGACTTCCCCAAAGTAATGCGCGAGTTGAAGTCCAAATACCCCAAGGAACAGGATTATCAGGAAGCGATGGCCCAATGGCGTAAAGAGAACCCGATGCCACGCGGCAGCGTGCACGACGTCGTCGATCACATCGAGCACATCATTGAAGTTGCCGGCGTCGATCACGTCGGGCTTGGCTCAGATTTCGACGGCATCGGCTCGACGCCCGAACAACTCGAAGACGTTTCCTGTTATCCGTACATCACGCAGGAAATGCTCAACCGCGGCCATTCGCGTGACGCGATTCACAAGGTTCTCGGCGGCAACGCGCTGCGGGTACTGCGCGCGGCGGAGGCGGCGGCGAAGAAGCTGAACCCCACTTGACTTATGTCGGTTCGGTCCGAAAGAGCAGAAGTGAACCGTGGGCGTTTGAGGTGAAGCATGAAGGCGCGGATAGTTCGAATCGGCAATTCGACAGGACTATGGCTTCCGAAGTCCATTCTGAAATTGGTCGGACTTGACAAGGAGGTCGAGATTCAGATTCGGGGCGGCAGCATCGTCCTAAAGAAACCGATGCATCCTCGCTCCGGATGGGCCAAAGCGCTTCGAGCTATGGCGAAAGGACGGGACGATGTTCTTTTGGATTTCGACACTTCCATGTCTTCCTGGGATGAGGAGGAATGGCAGTGGCGCTAGCGTGACTAGATGTCTTAATGTAACTAGAGTTTGGACTCAAAACTATCGGCGCACGATGTACAATGCAGAGGAACGCTCGTAAGCGGAGGTATGAGAAGCATGATTCGCGCGAAAGGCAAATATCGAAATCAGAAACTGGAATTGGACCAGCCCCTAGATCTTGAAGAAGGCGCGGAAGTCGAGATCTTGATCGAGAGTGAGAATACGGACTGGTCGGAAATGGGGATGGACCGTTTGGAACAGGAATGGGACAACCCGCAAGATGCGATCTACGATGACTGGAAGAAACACTATGGCGTATGATGCCGGTGAAGTGGTTCTAGTTCCATTCCCATTTCGAGATCAGTTATCTGAACGGACCAGACCAGCCGTCGTGGTGTCCGCTTCCGCTTTCAACATTCTTGGCGATCTCGTGCTTGCTGCCGTCACTTCTCACGCTCCGCGAAACACATTTGATTATGGACTGATCGATTGGAAATCGGCTGGGTTACTGGTGCCGTCGACGGTTCGCATGCTGCTGGCCACAATGTCTTACAACCGCGTCGCTCATCGTGTCGGCACGTTGTCCGTCAGAGACTGGGATGAGGTGAAAAAGAAAGTCCTGCAACTTTTCGCATGGCCCTAACATGCAACCTCTCATCCTCCTCAACACCGTCGGGCTCACCTCGCGACATCTCCAACACACTACGCGCCTGCGCGGTTTCGCCTCGTACTGGTCGCGGCCGCTGCAAGAGGCCTTGCCTGCCGTTACCTGCACTGCCCAGGCGACCATGCTCACCGGCAAGTCGCCCCAGGAGCACGGCATCGTCGGCAATGGTTGGCTCTATCGCGACACCATGGAGGTCCGTTTTTGGCAACAGTCGAACCGCTTGCTGCAGGCTGAACCGGTTTACGCCACGGCGCGCCGGCGCGCCGCCGAACGCGGCAGAACTTTCCGCTGCGCCAAGATCTTCTGGTGGTTCAACCAGGGGGCGGCCGTCGATATCAGCGTCACGCCGAAGCCGCATTACGGCGCTGACGGCAACAAGGCCTTCGACGTCCTTGGTTACCCCGAAGGACTGGCCGAATCCGTGAAGCGCAAGATTGGCCCCTTTCCGTTTCCGTCATTTTGGGGGCCCAAGGCCGGCATTCAAAGTACACAGTGGATCGCGCGCTGCGCCGCGGAAATCGCCCGTGGCCATCTTCCCGACCTCACGCTCGTCTATCTGCCACATTTGGATTACGACACGCAAAAGCTGGGCCCCGAGCGCTGCGACTGGCCCAAACTGGTTGGCGAATTGGACGCCGCCTGCGAACCCTTGCTCGATGCGGCCCGCGCCGCCGGCGCACGTGTTTGGGTCACCAACGAATACGCTCACGTCCCGGTCGATCGGCCCATCTTGATCAATCGTGCCTTGCGCCAAGCCGGCTTGCTCCAAGTGCGCGACGGTCCATTCGGCGAGGTGTTGGATACTTTTGAAAGCCAGGCGTTCGCGGTTTGCGATCATCAGATTGCGCATGTCTATCTAAAAGATGAAAAAGACGGGCAGCGCGTTGCCGACGCCATTCGCCAGCTGCCGGGCGTCAGTCACGTCTATGGTGGTGCAGAGCGCGAAGAGATTCACCTAAACCATGCGCGCGCAGGCGAACTTATTGCACTATCCGCGTCCAACGCCTGGTTCGCGTATCCCTATTGGCTGGACGATCGCCGGGCACCCGACTTCGCCCGCACGGTGGACATACATCGCAAGCCTGGCTACGATCCTTGCGAGCTGTTCCTGGACCCCAAGCTATTCTGGCCGATGGGGCGGATTCTGCGCAAACTGGTTTGCAAAAAACTAGGGTTTCGCACGCTTTTCGATGTGATTCCGCTCGATCCGACGCTCGTTCGCGGAAGTCACGGACTGGCATTGGAAAGGCCAGAGGACAAGCCCGTGCTTCTCTGCGACGCACGGGCGCCGCATGCCTCGACATTGGACCAAACAGAGCTGGCAGGGCTGATTCTTGGGCATTTCGAGCTGCAACAATGACCAAGATAGTGCCGGCTAAGCGGTGTTAACTGGGCGTGTGTTCACATTACATCTCGCGTTTGGGTGCGTCTTCCGTCAAAAAAACATCCGCCATTGCACCAAAAAGTGACCTACACTTAAGTTGAGTTTCTCCCGAAATTCCCTCACGGACTTTGCGCATGCTCGGACGAATCTTTCTGGGCCGGTATGAGACCATTCGCCTTCTCGGTGAAGGGGGCATGGGGCGAGTGTATCTGGCCCGGCAGATGGACCTCGGACGCCAAGTCGTCGTCAAAGTAATGCACGACCACATCGCGGCGGACTCCAAATTCCGCGACCGCTTTCAACGCGAAACGCTGATGATGGCTCGGTTTCAACATCCCTATGTCGTCACCCTCTACGACGCCTCCCTCAACGATCCGCAGGGCCCCTGCATCGTGATGGAGTACATCCGCGGCATCTCGCTGGATACCTTGATGCAGCGCAACGGCCGGCTCAGTCCGACGCGCGTGGCTCGGCTTGTCGGTCAGCTGTGCGAAGCTCTGCAAGCCGCGCATTCCGCCGGCATCGTCCATCGCGATCTCAAGCCCGCCAACTTGATGGTCGTCGATCCCGACACGCCTTACGAAAAAATCAAGGTCATGGATTTCGGCCTGGCCAAGCTGGTCGATAACACCGCACTCACCAGCTGCAAGAACACCGAAACCGGGGGCGACTTTGCCGTCGGCACACCCGGCTACATCTCGCCGGAGCAGGTCAAGGGCGAGGAGATGGACCACCGCAGCGACCTGTACAGCGTCGGCATCATTCTGTTCGAATTATTGACGGGGAAACTGCCCTTTACGC
Organism: Gemmataceae bacterium; assembly: GCA_022616245.1. Lineage (GTDB taxonomy): Bacteria > Planctomycetota > Planctomycetia > Gemmatales > Gemmataceae > JAKEFD01. The sequence goes on along the minus strand of JAKEFD010000410.1, from coordinate 6,983 downwards.
GCGACGAGACCATGGACGTGCTGCTCGCACATGCAACCGAGCCGCCGCCCCGCTTCGCGGAAGTCGGCACGGGCGATTCAGTGCCGCCCGAAGTCGAAAGTGTCGTTATGGCTTGCCTCGCCAAGAACCCCGGCGATCGTCCCAGCAGCGCTCGCGATCTCGCGGAACGATATGAGTTTGCGTTGGCACGTCTGAACGGCACTGCTTCCGCGGCCGGCGTCAACGGGCAAGACACGCCCATCAACGATATCGCCGAAACGGCATTGCCCCCCGCGCCCGTCTATGACCCGCACAGCGTCGTGCACCAGATGGAAGCCTGGATGCCCGATACGATCGCCTCCTACAAGCTGCGCGGCTTCGTTAACGATTTTGACGGCGTCGTGGTCGAAAGCATTCCCGGTCTCATCCGCGTCCGCCTGGGGGTGCCGAACAAGAATGTCGGCTCCACGTCCAGCGGACCGCTTTCCTGGTTCGGCATCCGCAAGAAATCCGACATCGTGGACATGGAACTGCGTTTGGAGCGCAACAATCTCCAGCAACAGAATCTCTTGCACATCACCGTCATCATGCGCGCCGTCGATCACAAGACCTCGCAGACTCAGGCCTGGCGCGACCGCTGCAACAAACTATTCTGCGAGCTGCGCGGTTACCTGGCCGGCGCCTCGGTGCACTAAACGACAACAGAAGTAAACTCCTAGTCCAAAAAAAGAATGCCCAAACAAATAGCTGATTTGTTTGGGTATTTGTGTTATTTCTGTTGTTGTATGGTAGTGGGTCAGTTCGGTGGGGCAGACAGGAATGTCTGCCCCACGGATTCGAGTTTCGTTTTTCCGATTACAAATTCAAAGTAATGTCAACCGCGGAGGCGCTGAGGAACGCAGAGAGAAAAAACGAAACAAAGCATTCTTTCTTGTCTTTACTCTGCGTCTCTCTGCGTCTCTGCGGTTGATCTGATTTGAAGTTTGGGGGGTAGGTCATGCAACGCCGAGACTTCCTTGCCGGCACGGGCGCTATCGCAGCCGCCACCTGGACTCTTCCTTCCGCCAGCGCCGCACAGGCCGGCGCCAATCCCGCCGCGCTCAAGTATCGGCTGGGCATCGTGACCTACAACATTGCCGCCGCCTGGGATGTGCCGACAATCTTGAAGATATGCCGGGCCGTGGGCCTGGCGGCGGTCGAGCTGCGCACGACGCACAAACATGGAGTGGAACCGACGCTCGGCGCCGACGCGCGCCGAGAAGTTCGGCAGCGCTTCGCCGACGCCGGCATCGAGATTTGGGGCTGCGGCACCACCTGCGAGTTTCATTCACCCGATGCCGACGTCGTCAAACGCCAGATTGACATCTGCCGGCAGTTCTGTCAGCTCACCGCGGACATCGGCGGCAAAGGCGTGAAGGTCCGCCCCAATGACTTGCCGGCCGGCGTGCCCGCCGAACGCACTCTCGAACAAATCGGCCGCTCGCTGGCAACCTGCGGCCAGGCGGCTGCCGACCACGGCGTCGAGATCTGGCTGGAAGTGCACGGCCGGCGCGGCACCACCGACCACCCGCCGAATGTGGCCACGATCATGCGGCACGCCAATCACCCGCGCGTCGGCGTCACCTGGAACTCCAACCCCGGCGACGTGGTCCGCGGCTCGGTCGCGGAGTACTTCAAACTGTTGCGGCCGTGGATCAAGTCGGTGCACATCAACGAATTGCACTCGGACTATCCGTACCGCGAGCTGTTTCGACTGTTGCGCGAGACAGGTTATGACCGCTACACCCTCGCCGAAATCCCCGGCATGCCCGACCTCTCAAGCGGCGAACGGCTCATGCGCTACTACAAAGCGCTATGGACCGAGCTGACCCGCGCTTGATTTTCTAAGGATCAGATTGAGAAAGCGTAGGTGATCGGTGCCACGCTCACGCCGTTGCGTCGATGACGAGTACTTTGCAATGCGAGGCGTGGGCGTGCGGCCTGTGCAAAGACATGTAGTTCTAACCAGGGATGCCGACACGCCCACGCCTCGCTCTGCACGGGTCAAGTCGCAGTCGCTTTGGCGTGGGCGTGGCACAGGACTTTGGATTTCTGATGACCAATGGCGTTCGCCCGAAGTTGTCAGCGTGAAAACCCAATGACTGCTTTCGAACTCTCCAATCTGCTTGCCGACCAAAAGCGTTCCGGACGCGCCTATCTCGAGTTTCTCCGCGTACCCGCACTGAGCGCCGGACTCTACAGTCTGCCCGCCGGCGCCGTGGACCGGCAGAAGCCGCACGCCGAAGACGAAGTTTACTACGTCCTATCCGGCCACGGAATGATCAGAGTCGGCGCGGAAGACCAAGCCGTGCAGCCCGGCTCCATTGTGTTCGTCGGGGCGGACATCGAGCATCGCTTTCATTCGATTACGGAGGAATTGACGCTGTTGGTCTTTTTTGCACCCGCGGAAAGTATTTCCTGACGTGTCAATCTCCCCTCGCCCTGAGGGACAGGGGGACAGTGTTGTCCAAAGTGCGGATCGATTAGCTGTTACTAACAAACATCGATTTGAGTTGGCACTCACGCTCGTCAGTGCCAACTTTTTGCACCATGTGGCACTGACGGGAGCATCGTCATAAACTGTTTTGTAAAAACAGGTTGCAAAACTCAAAACTCTCGTCAGTGCCAACTCATGCATAGGCATACCCCCACGCATTGTTAGCATAAACTAACAATTCAGTTTTCTTAGTTGCCGGACATGCTGGTCGTCAGTCATTTCATTCCGGTGGATTGTCGATTCGTTCTTTCCAGCGCATCGCGCGCCGCCAGCCGGACCTGGGAAATGAGCGCATCGCGTGAAAGCTCGTCCAAAAGTCGCCGCGCTTCCGCCGTGCGCAGAATCTCCAGGATCTCCACCGCTTCCAGACAACGCAGCCGCTCCGGCGTCAGCTCGGGGTCGCGCAGTCGCTCCAATAGCTTCTTCGCACGGCGCTCGCCTTCCAGCGACGGCTTGGTGGCCAAGTATTTCTCCAGGGCGGGCTGAATGAGCTCGCCCAGCTTGGCGAGTTCCAGCGAGGCGCGTTGCCGCAATGAATACTGGGAATGGTCCAGCTCCGTGATCCATTGATCGACGCGCTTGCGGTCCACGGGTGGGACAGCGAAAGCGCGGATCCGCGTTTTCAAAAAATCCAACGCATGGTGTTGCGCCACCGCCAACTGCCGAAACGCACTATCCGACTTGGTTTGATCCGTGCTGGCCAAATCTTCCCAGGCGTTCTGCATTTGGTCCGCCGACAGCGCCTTGGGTTCGCCCAATGCGCCCAGCTCGCGCGTGGCGACGTTCCACACATGGACGTGCGAGCCGCTTGCCAGCGCCAGACTCAGGCCGTCCGGCGACAGCGCCAAGGCGCGGATGTCCGCGGGGTTGGTGGTAAGCCGGCGGCGCAAACACGCGCTCGCCACGTCCCAGAGCCGCACCACCGGGTCGCCGGCCGAGGCGGCGGCCAGCACCTTGCCGTTGGCGGAGAATTGCAGAAGCTTGGCCGGCTCGCGCAACCCTTCGAACTTGCGTGCCTCCGCGCCTTGCACGTTCCAGAGGCGAATGCTCTTGTCCGGCGAAGCAGCAGCCAACAGGCCGGCATCTTTGGAGAGAGCGATCGACATCGTCGCGCCGATCTGCATGCGCTGCTGCTTGCGCGGGTCGGTGTGAAAAAGCATGACCGCACCCTGCGGATTGCTCCAGGCGAGCACGGTGCCGTCCCCGGACACCGCCGCCGAGCTGCCTGCCGGCACCTGGCCCGAGCGGCTGCCGAAGCCGCCGCCTTTGCCGTGGTTCCAGACCATGTGCTCGCCGGGCCCGGAAGCGACGAGAGTCTGTCCATCGCTGGTGAAAGCAATCTGATTGCAGGCATAGCCCGGGAAAGCTAACTGCTTTTGTTTTTTCGCCGTCTTGGGTTCCCACACGCTCAGCGGTCCATCCTTGGCCCCCGACTTGACTCCCAGCGTCTTGCCGTCGGGCGAAAACACGACGCCGATGACCGGCGATCCCGTGTTCAGCTTGTCCACTTCCTTGCCGCTTGGGATTTCCGTGACGCGGACGACGCCGTCTTCCCAGCCGGATGCGAGCCGTTTGCCGTCGGCAGACCAGGCGACAGACAGAGCAATGCTGTCCTCCTTGATCTCGACCACGGGCGGCTGCGACCAGCCCACGGCGGCATCAAGGCAAAGAAGAAACAGCGTGCATGCAACCAGCCGGCGCATCGGGTGCTCCTCGGGCAATGGAGAATATCCTACGGCATGGAGGTTTTTCGAAGAACAAAAAACTGCAAGGGCGGCAATGGGCGCCGAGTGCGGCCCATTCGACAGATTTCGGATGCAACCATCCTTATCTTTGCATTACAATCACCCCGTCAAGTTTTTCAGGGAATTGACGTGGCCAAGTCCGGCAAGCGCAAGATCGAGCAATACGAGCACAAGGGCAAGAAGCGGACCAATAACCCGCCGGTCGGCCTGGTCACGCCGGCCACCGACAAGGACGCGGGCAAGAAAAAGTACGCCTACGATCCGCATCTCGATCCCTCCTTGCAGTGGGCGGGCAAGGCCGAGCACACGAGCTTCGAAGTGCCGACCGTCTCCTTGCACGTGCACGAGCGCATCGACCCGCGCACGATCCTGGAAGCGGTGCGCCGGCCCAACGGCGCGGGCGCCTTCCTCCAGGGCAGCCTGTTCGATCAGGCAACGGAAAACCTGCCCCTGCGCCAGGCCCTCGACTTCTACAAGCACCCGCACGGCTGGTCCAACCGCCTCGTCGCTGGCGACTCGCTCTTGGTCATGAACTCGCTCCTTGAAAAAGAAGGCCTCGCCGGCAAAGTGCAAATGGTCTACATCGACCCTCCTTACGGCATCAAGTACGGCTCCAACTTCCAACCCTTCGTCAACAAGCGCGACGTCAAGGACCGCAAAGACGAAGACCTCACCCAGGAACCGGAAATGATCCGCGCCTTCCGGGACACGTGGGAGCTGGGCATTCATTCGTACTTGACGTACCTGCGCGACCGGCTGCTGTTGGCACGGGAATTGTTGCATGAGAGTGGGTCGTGTTTTGTGCAGATTAGTGACGAGAACTTGCACTTCGTTCGGACCCTAATGGACGACGTCTTCACGAGCAAGAATTTCTGTGCTCTCATTCCTTTCCGCACTGCCATCAGCGCCCCGTCGAATATTGCTGGTCCGATTTGTGATTACCTACTTTGGTACGCGATGGATCGCAAAAAGACGAAGTTTCATCGCCTTTACAAAGCGAAGGAAGCAGGCACGGAAGGGGCCAGTGTCTACAACCAAATTGAACTACCCGACGGAACGCGTAGGCGACTCACTGTGAGCGAGCTCAGCAATGCCGCCGTTATTGAGAAACTCAATGGACAACTATTCTCCACAGGCGGGTTGGAGAACATTGGTGCGACTGCGTCCGGGACGTTCGATTATGAGTTCATGGGAAAGACCTACCATCCAGGCGCAAATCGTCACTGGGTCACCACCCGAGATGGCCTTGACCGTCTTGCAAAAGCGAATCGCATTGTAGTCAGCGGTAGCGCGATCCGTTACGTGCGTTTCATCAACGACTTTCCCGTGGTTGCAATCGAGAATCTGTGGAACGACACGCTTACGGGCAGCTTTACAGATCCAAAGGTATACGTCGTTCAAACGAATATTAAGACAATCTCCCGCTGTCTCCTCATGACCACCGACCCCGGCGATCTCGTCTTCGATCCCACCTGCGGCTCGGGCACGACGGCGTACGTCGCGGAGCAAAGGGGCCGGCGCTGGATCACGTGCGACACGTCGCGCGTGGCCGTCACTTTGGCCAAGCAGCGGCTCATGACCGCGATCTACGACTACTACCAGCTCGCCCATCCGGACGAAGGCGTCGGCAGCGGCTTCAAGTACAAGACCGTGCCGCACGTGACGCTCAAGTCCATCGCCAATAACGAGCCGCCGGACCAGGAAACGCTCTACGACCAGCCGCTCGTGGACACGAGCCGCCTGCGCGTGACCGGACCGTTCACCGTCGAGGCCGTGCCCGCTCCCGCCGTTCGCCCGCTGGCCGACCCCGTAGGGCAAGCTGCCAGCTTGCCTGCCGACGCCTCCATCGCCCGCACCGGCCCCACCCTGCGTCAAGCCGAATGGCGCGCTGAATTGTTGCAGTCTGGCATCCGCGGCAAACACAAACAGCGCGTCGAATTCTCCCGTGTCGAGCCTCTGGGCGGCACGCGCTGGCTGCACGCCGAAGCCGAAACCAAGAACGGCAAACCGCAGCGCGTGGTCATTTCCTTCGGCCCCGAGCACGCCCCGCTCGAACAGCGCCAGGTCGAGTTGGCGTGGGAGGAAGCGCGCACACTGAACCCCAAGCCGGGCCTGCTGGTCTTCGCAGCATTCCAATTCGATCCGGAGGCGGCGAAGGACATCGACGAGCTGACCTTGGAAAAGACGGGGATGACCTTCCTCAAGGCGCAGATGAACCCGGACCTCTTGACCGACGACCTCAAGAAAAAACGCGCCTCGAACGAGAGCTTCTGGCTGGTCGGCCAACCCGACGTAGCCCTGCGGCAAATCCGGAAGGGGAACGACGAGGGAAAATGGGAGGTCGAGGTCTACGGCTTCGACTACTACAACCCGCGCAAGGGCACGATCGAATCGGGCGACACGTCGAACATCGCCATGTGGCTTCTCGATCCGGACTACGACGGCCGCAGCTTGTTTCCGCGGCAAGTTTTCTTCCCGATGGCCGGCGACAAGGAAGGTTGGGCCAAGCTGGCGAAGAACCTGAAGGCGGAAATCGACGAGGACATGATTGAGGCATACCGCGGCGTGGTGTCGTTGCCGTTTGAGCTTGGCGAGAACAGCCGGGTGGCAGTAAAAATAATCGATGACCGGGGAATCGAATCGTTGCGGGTGATACCAGTTGAGTAGCGTGGGACGCCATGATTGAAAGAATCTACATTGCCAACTTTCGAGCCTTCAGCGAG
>JAKEFD010000409.1 GCA_022616245.1 Gemmataceae bacterium | reverse complement strand
CCCAAAAACAGCATGTCGTGCTTGGACAGGATGGCGTTTTGAATCTGCGGCAGGACGGTTTCGTCGTAGCCGATGATGCCGTCGAAGAGCGGCTCGCCCTTGTGCAGCTTCAGGATGAGGTTGTGGCGCATCTCGTCCTTGACGGACTGGACGCGGTAGCCGGCTTGACGCAGTTCGCGGATGGTTTTGGGTTGGTACATGCATTTTTTATACTAGCGCGTTAGGATGAGGGGAATTGCGGAGGGCAAAACGATGCGGCCCATCTGTTTTGTTCGGCGGCATCCGTGGCTGTGCCTTTCCGTCTTAACGCTCATTGGCGTCGCCACGGCGTTCTACTTTTTCGTCCTGCGCGAAGGGCCGATCAATGCCGCCAATTTCGAGCGGATTCAGGAAGGAATGAGACCGTCGGATTTGACGAATCTTCTCGGCGAACCGCAGTTAGTCGTAATGCAAGACGATGTCCGAGCACTCGCTGAGGACGTCCGGGCACTTGACAATGTGATCAGAATTCGTGGACCGGGAGTTGTCAACCCGAGCGCCGGGACGGAAGGGACTGTTTACGTTAGTCTTCACCGTGATCGTCTTCCGAGCGTGACTGTGGCGTTTCGAGACCTTTGCAAGGATTCCGCGGATTGGAAACTAGGTCGAACCCAGCGCTGGCAAGAGGGCGACCGTGCCATAGTCGTTGTCTTCGACGTCAATGATCGGGCAGTTACTGCCAGCTTCGAAACCACCGAGTCGACGCCTTCCCTGTGGGCGAGGGTCAAGAACTGGTTCCAGAATCTCTGGTAGACATGAAGCCGTTTCGATTGGTCCGACATCATCCCTGGCTAAGCATTCCCGTGCTGACGCTGCTCGGCATCGGGTTGACGATCTACTTTTTCGTCCTGCGTGAAGGGCCGATCAATACCGTCAACTTTGAGCGCATACAGGCAGGCATGTCGCCAGCGGACCTGGCGGAATTCCTTGGGCCGGCTCACACAACCGTCGTGCACGAAGACGACAGAGCACTTCTCTATAATATCCTACTTCACGGTCCTCTAGATTTTAAGTCTGTTCAAATAACGGCACAGCGCCCTGGTCAGCCCAACGTCATCGTGGCATATCGTTGGCTTTTTAAGCCCGAAGGGAAAGGCGGCAAGACCCAACGCTGGGACGATGCCGACCGCGCGATCGAAGTCGTCTTCGATGCCAACGAGCGGGCAGTTGTCGCGAGATTTGAATCCAACGTACAGCGGCCGACACTTTGGACGAGGATCAAGAATTGGTTTCAGAATCTTTGGTAGGAAAAATGTTTCTGCTTCGACAATTCCGCAGACATCCGTGGCTGAGCCTGGCCGCGCTGGCGCTTGCCGGCGGCGTAATCTGGTTTCTCGTGCTGCGCGAAGGGCCGATCAACGAAGCGAACTACGAGCGCATCGAAGCGGGAATGAGCGCCCAGCAAATGGAGAGAATGCTGGGCAAGGCGCATTGCACGAGAACGATCGCGCCAATTGTTGTTTCGTCTGTCGACTTTACTGAGCATGAGCTGGTCCTGGATGTCATCGCGGAATACGCGCCGGCGGACGCAAAGCCGGCATTGGTCGCCAAGGTGCGGGCGTTAGCGGAGCCCTCTGTCGATCGCACGCGCATTCTGGAGATACTCTGCTGGCAACAGGGAGACCGGTCGCTGTGCGTGATGTTTGACGATCGGGGCCGAGCCGTCGCCGCCTGTTACCGGCATCCATTGGAAGGGCCGTCGTGGTGGGCGCGGCTTATGGGGTGGTTTGGGAGTTGGTAGGAAGACCATGCGGTTTCTGCGTCGACATCCTTGGTTGTGCCTCACCCTGCTGACGCTCGTCGGCGTCGGCACGGCATTCTACTTCTTCCTGCTGCGCGAAGGGCCGATCAGCGTCGCCAATTTCGAGCGGATTGAGGAAGAAATGACGCCCGCCTCATTGGCAATGCTGCTCGGCGAGCCAACTTCGAACGACCGAGCCCCGGAGGGGCGACAGTCAATAGCCAGGGGTGTCAACCCCTGGATCGGAGGCCGGCTCGATGTAAGCCCCGGAGGGGCGACAGTGCAGAATCTTGGCGGCTCACTGCCGCCCCTACCGGGGCTTTGGCTGCTTGCTTCGGCGCTGTTCCAGGGGTTCACACCCCTGGCTACGCACTTTCGGCCCTCCGCGCCTTTAGGAGGCTTCATGACTGTAACGCGTACGTCACGTCGTCGCCGCTGGCTTTGGGTCGTATTGATCGTGTTCGCGATCGGCCTCGCGAGTTTGTTGTTTCTTGTTTTGTCGCCCAAACGCATTACTCGCGCGAGATTTGACAAGTTGCAAACGGGTATGACTCACACGGACGTAGCGCGAGCTTTTGGCCAACCAACAATTGTCGAATCGATCGAGCCCGGGTCGCCGCGACAAAAAGAGCTCGTTGAGAGGTATTTCAACCGCAATACCCCTTTCGACCTAATCCAGAAATACTGTCGCAGAGATTTTTCAGCGTCCTCTAGTTACGGTGGTTTGTTCGGCGATTGGGCGGCTCATGCAAGAATCGCGCGACTTGATGCATGGGTGGGCGACGATTGGGTGGCGCAAGTCTGCTACGATAACGCGGGACTAATCGTCAGGGCCGAGTTGCAGGAAATCCAGGGTGAACGTCCCCCGTGGTGGAGCAGGCTGTGGCGCTGGCTGAGCGGACGCTGAGCGAGGAGGCGTTCATGCCGAAGAAACGCCGATTTGTGTTTTGCTTTTTGGCGTTCATGATTTTAGTATTGGCGGCTTGGATCGGCTTTAGGGCGATTACCGCTGTGGAGGTTTCGAAGGGAGTCAACTGCTGCACCGATTAGGGATCAGTTAATGCGTAGACGAAGCACAGCGTAATTCGCGTTGGTGAACAAAGCTTTGTTAGTGCTTGGTAACACGTTGGGAGGGTATGCCTATGCACGAGTTGGCATTAACGAGGGGTTTCACTATTTGTAAGTCTTTGTGATAAATTAGTTTATGACAATTCTACCGTGAGTGCCAACTGAGGGGTAAAATGTGGCACTGACGAGCGTGAGTGCCAACTGAAATCAGCCTTTGTTAGCTACTGCTAGTCATGGTCAATAGGTCGCCCGGCCCCCGCTGATGTCGTAGCACTGCCCGGTGGTGAAGCTGGCTTCGGCGCTGGCGAGATAGTGCACGAGCGCCGCTACTTCCTCCGGCTTGCCCGTGCGTCCCATTGGAATGCGCGACACCATGTAGTCGATCGTGGCTTGCGGCAGCCCTTCCAGGATCGGCGTGGCGATGACAGCGGGCGAAATCGCGTTCACCGTGATGTCGCCCGCGCCGACCAGTTCCTTCGCCAGTGATTTCGTCAAGGCGATGAGCGCCGCCTTGCTTGCGGAGTAGGGCCCCAGCGTCGGGTTGCCTTCCTTGCCCGCGATCGAGGCGATATTGACGATGCGGCCGTACTGCCTTGAGCGCATGCCGGGCGCGACCGCACGGCAACAAAGCCACGGGCCGACCACGTTGACGGCCAGCACTTGCTCCAGGTCACTTGGCTCAAGTTCCCAGATGCGACCCGCCTTGCCGGTGATGCCGGCGTTGTTGACCAGGATGTCGGGCGGACCGAATTGATGGGTCAGTTCTTCCACCGCTGTCTCGATGTCGGTTTGGGAAGTGACATTGCCCGCAAGACCGACGCCGCCGAAGTCCAGGGCAATGCGCTGCGCCCGCGCGGCATCCAAATCGAAGACGCCGACTTTGGCCCCCGCCGCGGCTAGGCGTCGGCTGACGGCCGCGCCGATGCCTTGGCCGCCGCCCGTGACCAGCGCCACTTTGCCGTCCAGGGAAAAGAACGCCATCGGCTGCTCCCGTAGGACGGGTCTCCAGGCCCGTCCAGCTAAGGAACGAAGAGGACGGCCCAGGAGAGCCGTCCTACGAAAGTTCTACTTCGCGTCGTCCCACGGAATAAGAAACCAATCCAGTCGTTGGATGGTGAAAGTCGGCGCGGGCAAGAGCGGCTCTCCTGTAAGACGCGCGATGGCCCAACCGCAGGCATTGCCGACTTGATTGTCGCTGATTTGTCCGCCGAAATATGAACGCAAGCTGTCCACGGATTCCTTGGCTTGCATCCGACCAAGCGTGATCGCCGACATCCAGCGCACGCGATTGTCTTCCGGCGGCATCGACTTGACGTCGTTCAGGCGTGCTTCCAGTTGCGCCGCGAGCTTGGCATCGGCCTTGCCGTCATGCAAGAGGCCGAGCGCCCAGATGGCGGAGGCACGAGCCTCCTGCCCGAAACGCTCTGCTTTGCGTGGAATGAGCTTGCGCAGCGTGGCGGACGCCGCGACGTGTTTTTGCTGTCCCAGCAATTGATTGACCTGCGAAAGCTGGTGCTCGGCAACCCAGGCAGGGGGCGCCGGCACTCCGGCCTTGGGTATGGGCCGCGCAAGTTGTTCTTCGACGAAGCGCACGGCATCGGGCAGCGTTTCGGCCACCGCCAAGACGCGCAAGCTCCACGCCGCCGTGATGCCCACCTCGGGCCTAGGATTTCTAAGCAACGGCACCAGGCGTGCGGCAGCGGGCTTGTGATCGGTCATCGCCAACAAGATGGCCGCTTGTTCCAGGGCGCGCCATCGTCCGCTGTCGAGCCATCGCATTCCTTGCCCAAGGACGACATCGCGCCATACTTTCTTCGCCGCCAGCTCAGCGAGCGCAAGCCGCGCCGCCCGGCGCACGTCGCGATGCAGATCGTCAAGACGATCTCCCAAGAAGCCAATGTGTTTTGCCGAAGGCTGCCGGAGCAACGTCTGGACTGCCTGCAAACGCAAGTTTGGGTCCGGGCTGGCGAGCAAGCGTTCAACAATGGGGACGACCAAGGCCGGATCGATTTCGAGGAGCCGGGCGGCCGCGATAGCCGCGACAGACAGCTCCTTGTCTTCCGCCAAGCGTCGCAGTAGACCGACAGCGGCTTTGCTTTCATGATGCCTTAGCAATGAAACCGCGGACAGGCGGGCGTACATGCCGCGTGGCGACACGTCGGCGGCCAGGCCTTCGGCGTCGCTTTCCAGGCCGTTGCTGCGGATTTGGGCCAGGGCCCGCGCCGCTTCCAAGCGCAAGGTCGGCGGCAATTCCTCAGTCACAACTAGTTCGCGCAATCGATCCGCTGCTTTGGGTTCTTTGAGCGCGGCCAAGCCGCGCATTGCCAGAACGAGACTGCGATCGCTGGGCGAAGCCGTCTGCAATCGTTTGAGCCAGACTTCGGCGGCGGGGCGATGGTTCCAAGCCGCCAGCACCGGTTCCACGAGGTGACGCAGGTCGCCGCCATCGGTTTGGGTGTGCCTTAGTAGGCTGGCGGCGGCGGTTTTTACTTCCAGCGCGACCAACGCTTGGGCCGTTGCGAGGCGCACCGCCGGATGCTGGCCTTCTTTGTCCAATGCAGCAAGCAGAGGGTCAATGCCGCGTTCGAGTCCCTTGACGCCCCGGCGCCGCGCCACGGCAAATGCTTCCGCCGCCTTGCGCCGCAGGTCTACCTCCGACGCGTCCAAGGCTTTGATCCAAAGAGATTGCGTTTGCTCTGTAGTCACCTCGATTACCGTTGGGATCGGTATGTCCGGCGACTTGTACATGGGAGAATCGATCAAGTCATCGAATGGCCCCTCGGCGCGTGCAGCAGACCAAGCCAGAAAAAGCATTCCGACGACGAACAGAGACCTGGCGTGGGCTGGCGTTTTCTCAAAGCGAAATCGCGGACTCGCCATGGAGATTCCAGTTCTTTAGCGCCGCGCCTATTCCGGCCGGCATAACTGCCACGTTCGAAAGCGCAAGAACACCAGCAAGACCAAACATGCTGCGCCGATAATCCACCAGTTGGCAGGCAACAACTCATACTGCGTGAACCCCGGCATTTCCGCGGCCTGCAAGGCGGCGGCAACTGGGTTGATCGTCAGCACGGCTGCCACAGTGGCGTGGCCGAAGGGCGCGCCCCGGCCCAGCCAGATGAGCAAGGTTCCCACACAGAGCGTCAATAGCGCGAGATACGACGCAGTAGTGGCCAAGGCCGTGACTCGAAAAAAGGTGCTGGCGGCAGCGCTGAGCAGCACCGCAAACACCGCGGTCAGCGCCAAGCAGACAACGACGCGCTGGACTTGGTAGCCCAACTCCGGTTTCACGGTCATCATCACGATGTAGCCCGGCAGCGTGGCACACAAGAGTAGAACAAGCGGCCAGGCGACGCTGCACAGCTTGCCAAACAGGATCTTTCCGGGTGACAGCGGCGTCATACGTAACAGCTGCCACGATCCGGATTCTCGCTCGGAGCTTACCAGACCGGCCGCCAAACTGGGCGCGAATAATATCAGCAAGGCGATTTGCAAGAGTACCAAACCGCCGCCGATGACTTCGATTGTCCAACCGAGCGCTCCGGACGCCGCGACATAACTGAGCCCGAGCGACAAGATCGCGCACACGGCAACGAGCCGCAGCATCCAATGCGAGCGACCGAAGCGCCGTGTACGGAATTCCTTCACCATCACGGGATTGATCCACAGACTCATGCTGCCGGAGCGGCGCTGTGGGTCGACCAGAAACAGCAAGCGGCGAAATGCCTGTCCCAGCGTCGAAAGGTCTTCGGTCATCACGCCGGCGGGTCGTGAGCGGTCAAAGAGTTGGTGATTGAACAGGGCAATCGTGCTCAGTGCGCAGACCAAGCTGAAGAGCAATGCCATGATCAAATAGCGCGGCAAGACGCTCTCCGCGACAATCATTCCATGGGCGCCAACGTCTGCGTGCCCCAAGATTTCCATGACGGCGGGAACCGGGGACAGACAACGCAGCCAATCGGCCAATTGCGCCCAAAGATCGCTGCTGCCGCGCAAAAGCGCATGCGGGACGAGCGTAAGCACGGCGATGCCAAGTACGAGGGCGTACGTAAAGCGCAGCGCGCTGTCTGTGGACTGGGAACGGCAACTCACCAGCAACCCCAGCGTGCACATTTGCAAAGCCGCTACGCCCAGAACCGCGTAGAGAAGCGTGATGCCGCCGCGAACTCCCGCTCCGCCCAGTACATAGCAAGCCGCCGCAGCCGGCAAGGTCATCACCAGCAAGACAGCGGTAAAGCCGAGCACGCCGCCGAGCTTGCCCAGGTAAATCGAAGCGGGCGTTAACGGCGAGTTGAACAACAACGCCAGTGTGCCTTTGATTTTCTCGCGGACGATGGTGGTGGCGGGAAACGCCGGCACCAACAGTAATATGCCCGCGAGTAAGCCATAGCCGAAAACCCGCAAAACCTCCAGGGATCGAGCGCCGGTCAAATCCGACACCGCGCTGGTTGGCCAACGCACCAAGACAAGCAGCATGCAGCCGACCGCCAGGCCAACTTGCAATAGCAAGGCCTTGCGGGTTCGCAGCACTTCCAAGAGCTCACGGCGAATAATGGGGTTCATCAGCAGTCGTCTGTGAACAGTGGTCAGTGGTTGTGGCCATCTCCACTAACCACTCTCGCGCGCTACGGTCATGAACGCCTCTTCCAAATCCGTCTGTACTTCGCGGAACTGGGCCACGCCCGCGTCGGCGGCAACCAAGGCAGTGAGCAGTCCGGTCAGCTCCTCATCGCGCTTGGTTGTGCGGAAACGGACGACCAGCTCGGCCGGTGAGGACGAAACCTCGGCATCCGGTCCGATCGTTTGCCGCACGAGCGACAGCACGCGCTCGAGGGCGGCTGCGCTCGTTAGCTGGATTTCCATGGGCCGGCTGGGGCGCAATTGGCGCGTGATTTCCTCCAGCGTGCCGAAGGAGCGCAACCGGCCGCGCGTGATGATGGCCACACGGTGGCAGATGCGTGCCAGTTCCGGAAGGATGTGGCTGGTGACAATCAGGGTTTTGCCGCGCTCAGCCAGGTCCAAGAGAAGCTGACGCATTTCGATGCGCGCTTCCGGGTCCAGGCCGTTGGCCGGCTCGTCGAGGATGAGCACTGCCGGATCGTGCAGCAACGTACGCGCAACGGCAACGCGCTGCTTCATGCCGTGGCTGAGCGTTTCGACAAACAAGTCGCGAAACGAACCGGCACGCGCGGTATCCAGCACAGCGCCGATGCGTTGCACGCGTTCGCGGCGCGGAATGCCGAATGCCGCTCCGAAGAAATCGAGATACTCGCCGACGCGCATGTTGTCGTAGGAGCCAAAGTTGTCGGGCATATAGCCGACAAGCCGCTTGATCTTGCGCGCTTCGGTCACGCAATCCGCGCCGGCGACTCTGGCGGAGCCGCTCGTCGGCCGCGCCAAGCCGACAAGAATGCGTATCGTGGTTGTCTTGCCCGCGCCGTTGGGACCGACGAAACCGAGAATCTGGCCGCGCTCGACGGAAAGGGTCAATCTGTCGAGTGCCACAAACGAGCCGTATTTCTTGGTCAAATCTCTGGTTTCAACCACCGCCATGCATCGTCTCCTAGCGCGTCACTGTTCCTTCCACGTCGAGTTCGAGATAGTCGATGGTCCATTTCTGGCTTTTGCCGAAATCAAGCGGCCCCGGCTTGACTCCAGCGACCTCACCGATCGACACGTTAAGACTCAAGCCGCCCTGGGAGTCCAATTGCAACAACCGCGCGTCGGTAATGTCCACTCGAAAAGGATCGAGCGGACCATCGGCTTGATGCAGTTGCACCGGTCCGTCCGCGGACATGCCGGATATGGTCACGCGCCGCACCGGCGCCTGAATCTTTGCGACCAGGCGCGCACGCTCCACGCGCAACGGCAACGCCGCGGCGGGCAATTGAAAACGCAGCGACAAATCGGCGGCGAGGTTGAATTGCTTTATCAATGGCGTAGTGCCACTGGGCATCATCCTTCGATAGGGGATCATAGTGCCCGGTATGGTGATCTTCGAACCAGGCAAGGGCCGTTCGAACTCAATGGGGAAGACGATGAGGGCGCTGCCGACGAAGCGTGCCTCGGGCATCAGCCGAAATCCCATGTCCACCGGCTTGGCCCAAGCCAGCACGGAATGCCGATCTTTGGCGCCCTGGCCCAGCACCGTCGGCAGCATCTTGCGATAGATATCTTGCCTCCGCTGTTGCCGATCATCCAAGACTGCATCCACAAGAAACTGTCCTTCCGGCAAGACGCTGGAACTGTCGGCGCTGAAGATGCCTTCGACAGCATCGTTTATCGCCAGATTGCGACCATACGGTGAATACAAGAATGCATCCGACAATTCCTTGAAAGGACCGGCGCTGATCTTGCCTTCCATGCCCTTTGGGCCAAAGCGCGCGACGACGCGCATGGGTTCAGACGTGGGACACGACCACTGAAAGGGTCCCATGCGAAGTCCGGCCGGCAACGTGAGATTCTCCAAGTGCCATCGGTCCAAGTCGGTGAGCAGCAAGCGGCGCGACTGTCCTTCGGCGCCGCTCATATCCAGTTCAAAGAAACCTCCCTTGTCGACACCGAAATGCGCGGCGCCCGATTCCGGTCGATAAAGCGCCAATAGCCCATGAACGGTGGCCTCCGATGCAGAAGGATCAGGAACTACAACTTGCGCGACAGCCACCGTGGGCGCCGCCGAGCGCCGCGACGAGTCGGCCATGAACACCAGCACGAGCGCCGCGGCGAGCGCCCCTGCCGGGGCAAGCCAACCCAGCCATTCCCGTCGACTCGATTTCCTCAAGTACACGCCCACTGCGAGCGCGCCTGCCAGGAAACCGGCGAATACGATCGTCACGCTGCCCCGGCTCGCAACATTGTAGCCAATCTCTTCGCCCAGCAGCGGACCAAACACTGTCACGTCCGTTGCCGTCGCCTGATCGACAGAGTGCAATTCCTCCGCGACGAATTCCAAATGCGGCAATGGCGTGGGCTGAGCTGGAAAATTCACAAAAGGCGACGGCCCGTCGCCACGTTCGCGCGGCCGGAACCATGCGCGCGCTCCCAGCGTGGTGAAGACGACTTTGCCTTTGCCCACGTGCCGCGTGAACCACAGTGGCCAGCCGTCGATCGAGTGCCGCGCCGTTTCGGGGTCCGGAAGCAAAACGCGCACGAATTCGATTGGCAGCTCGTGATCCTGCCGCGGCCCCTTCCCAACCGCGTCCTTGGCGGCTGTTTCGTCGATGCGAAAGGAATCAAGCCGAACGCGGTCCACCATTTGAAAATCGAGGGCGTCGCCCAGCAGCGCCGAGACGACCGCTGGTTCCACCATGTCCAGCATGACCCAGATCTTCCCACCCTTTTGCAGCCAATGCCGCAGCGCGCGCAAACCGGGCGCGTCGGCCGCGACGCGGTTGGAGGCGATCACAAGATGTTGGATGCCGTCATAGGACTCCGGAATAGGCGGTAATGGACCGGCATCCGCAAAGCCGACCATTTCCGATAGACTCCGGGCCTGCCGAAAGGTGCGCGTCAGCACGACGGCTTCTTCCGTTCTCGATTCGGGCATCGGGAGCTTGCCATATTCCGGTCCTTCCGGCGCCTCCTCGTCCAGCACAATGGCGGTGAACGACTCCGGTTTGCGATAGAGAATCCCGCGCTCACGGGTTTTCTTTTCCGTGCGTGGCAGTAGAAGACGGTCCGTCCCGTCCGTTCGATCGTAAAGGAGGAATTCGATGTCGTGCGCAATACTGGATGAGTCCGGCGCGCGGCCGATCAAGAGCCAAGACGTTACCGTGGCCCGCGCCGGCACGGAAACGTCGCGGGCGTATTGCACGTCTGCCTTACCTTTGTAGAAGACGGCCACCCGAGCCTTGCGATCCTGCTTGGTGAAATTGGTGATATGAAAGGCGAGGATTCCCAGGTTGTCCGTTACCGACGCGCGTACTCCCGCCGGCGTCAGCCCATCAAGCCGCAACGTCGGCACTTCACCAGGCTGAGCCAAGGCGTTGGCGGACAAAACCAGAGTTAAGGCGAATCCAGCCAGCATGCCATTACGCCCGGAGGGAGTAGAACCATTTCGCACAACTCCGGACATTCAAACCAGTTTACGGAAAACGGCAGAGAGTAGCGCTGCAAATTGCGCTGCACGGCCCGGAACGCCGCACGTGACCCGTTCCCTTTGACAATCCCCGCCTTCGTCCGTAAATCATCTCTCTAATGCGCGGCTTTCGACGGGCTTTTCTCCGGCCCAACGTCTCGGCGTACCCACCACTACTTTCCCACGGGACGGATCGATGTCCAAGTACGTTTATTTCTTCGGCGGCGGCAAGGCCGACGGCAACGGCAAGATGAAGGAACTCCTCGGCGGCAAAGGCGCCAACCTCGCCGAGATGTGCCTCATTGGCTTGCCCGTGCCCGCCGGGTTCACGATCACGACCGAAGTCTGCACCTATTACTACGCCAACAACAAGACCTATCCCAATGAGCTCATGGCCGAAGTCGAAGCGGCCATGCGCCAGGCCGAGGAGGTCATGGGCGCCAAGTTCGGCGACGCCAAGAACCCGCTGCTCGTTTCCTGCCGCTCGGGGGCGCGCGTCTCCATGCCCGGCATGATGGACACCGTCCTCAACATCGGCCTCAACGAAGCTACCCTGCGCGGCCTTATTGAAAAAACCGGCAACGAGCGCTTCGCCTGGGATTCCTATCGTCGCTTCGTGCAAATGTACGGCGACGTGGTGCTCGACCTCAAGCCGCAATCAAAGACTGAGATCGATCCGTTCGAGCACATCATGGAGGACCTGAAGCACGAGCGCAACGTCAAGCTGGACACCGAGCTGAGCGTCAAGGACCTGCAGGAATTGGTCAAGCGCTTCAAGGCGGCCGTCAAGGCGAAGAAGGGCAAGGATTTTCCTGAAGATCCCTACGAGCAGATGTGGGGCGCGGTCAGCAGCGTATTCGGCTCGTGGAACAACGACCGGGCCATCGTCTATCGCCGACAGTACGGCTACCCGCACGATTGGGGCACCGCGGCCAACATTTGTTCCATGGTGTTCGGGAACATGGGCGACGATTCCGGCACCGGCGTCGCCTTCACCCGCGACCCCGCCACCGGCGACAAAGTTTTTTATGGCGAGTATCTGATCAATGCCCAGGGCGAAGACGTAGTCGCCGGCATCCGCACGCCGAAGAAAATCGCCGAGCTGCAAAAGGACATGCCGCCCGTTTACAAGCAGCTCGACGAGATTCGCGGCAAGCTGGAAAAACACTACCGCGACGTCCAGGACATCGAGTTCACCATACAGAAGGGCAAGCTGTGGATGCTGCAAACCCGCAACGGCAAGCGTACCGGCTTTGCCTCCGTGCGCTTCGCGGTGGACATGGTCGAGGAAGGACTCATCTCGAAGGAAGAAGCGTTAAGCGCGGGCCGTATTCCACCGGACGATCTCAATCAACTGTTGCAGCCGATCTTTGACCCCGAGGCCAAGCGCAAAGCCAAAGTGCTGGCGAAAGGCATCAACGCCGGGCCCGGCGCGGCTTCGGGCAAGATCAAGTTCTTCGCTGACGACGCAGAGGCCTACGTGCAAAGGTACGGCAAAGGCGTCATCCTCGTTCGCCGTGAGACCAGCCCGGAAGATATTCGCGGCATGCAGGCGGCTGACGGCATCCTCACCGCGTTCGGCGGCGCTTCGTCCCACGCCGCCCTCGTCAGCCGGCAAATGGGCAAAGTCTGCATCGTCGGCTGCCAGGATTTGCAAATCGACTATCAGAATCGTACGCTCACGGTCAAAGGCCAGGTGCTGAAGGAAGGCGATTATTTGTCCATCGACGGCTTCACCGGCGAAGTCATGGACGGCAAAGTCGCGACCAAGCCGAGCGAGGTGGTCCAGGTCCTGATCGAGAAATCGCTCAAGCCGGATCAGTCGAAGGTGTATCAGCAGTTCGCGCGCCTCATGGAATGGGCCGACGGCGTGCGCAAGCTGCGCATCCGCACCAACGCGGATAAGCCCGATCAGGCGGCGCAGGCCATCGCGTTCGGCGCGGAGGGCATCGGCCTGTGCCGCACCGAGCACATGTTTTTCGATCACATCAAGGAGATGCGCGAGATGATCCTGGCAGGCAGCGCCCAGGATCGCCGGCAGGCCTTGGCGCAGCTCTTGCCCTTCCAGCGGGCCGACTTCGAAGGATTGTTCCGGGCCATGAAGGGCTTCCCGGTCACGATTCGCACGCTCGATCCGCCCCTGCACGAGTTCTTGCCGCACGACGCCAAGGGCCAGGACGAGATGGCCGAGGAAATGGGCGTAAGCCGGCAAGTCATCGCCGAGCGCGTCAAAGCGCTGCACGAGTTCAACCCCATGCTGGGTTTCCGCGGCTGCCGGCTGGGCATCGTCTATCCGGAAATCACGGAGATGCAGGCCCGCGCCATCTTCGAAGCGGCATGCAACGTGCAAAAAGAAGGCATGAAGGTCGAGCCGGAGATCATGATCCCGCTCGTCGCCTTCCTACCAGAATTGAAAGCCCAGGCAAAGATTGTTCGCGACACAGCGGAAAAGGTCTTCGCCGAAAAGGGTGTGAACGTCCACTATCTCGTCGGCACGATGATCGAATTGCCCCGCGCCTGTGTGACCGCGGACCAGATCGCGCAAACAGCGGAGTTCTTCAGCTTCGGCACCAACGACCTCACGCAAACCGGCCTGGGCATGAGCCGTGACGATTACGGCTCCTTCATCCGCCTCTACATGGAGAGCGACATCGTGCCGCGCGATCCCTTCCAGACCATCGATTTCGACGGCGTCGGCGGGCTCATGCAGCTCGGCGTGGACAAGGGCCGCAAGACGCGCGGCGACCTCAAGATCGGCATCTGCGGCGAGCACGGCGGCGACCCCGACTCGGTCAAGTTCTGCCACAAGATCGGCCTGAACTATGTGAGCTGCTCGCCGTTCCGCGTGCCGATCGCGCGGCTGGCGGCGGCGCAGGCGGCGCTGGGGAAGTAATCCACGGTGCTGGTTCGACGTCTGAGAGGGGGACAGCGCGGTGAGTATTATCCCAGTCGTGCGGTATTTCATCGCTTGCAAGAAGGAACCCACGATGGACGGCGCCGATCCGAGCGTCCATCAAATCCTCCACGCCATCAGGCCGAGGCCGCCGTTCAACTATCCGGAATGGAAGCCGACCTTCTATCTTTTTGCGATGCTTGCCGACGGCCAAGGTGTTTGCGATTTTAGCGTTGAAATGCGGCAGGTGCGACTGGATGACCAGCTCGGCGAAGCGGAGAACATCGTGGGCCGATCCAAAACCGGGCGCATTGATCTGGGCAGCCAACCATTGCGCGTTCAGCCAATTTCGTTCATGATGCCTTCGGTTCTGCTTCCCCAGGCGGGCGTCTATCGGTTATACTTGATTTGTAATGGCAACGAGATTGGCGTCGAAACGATTCACGCACGGTGACCCATGAAAGAGAAAAACAAGAAAGAGGAAAAACTCGCGTCCGTGACGGCGCCATTGCAGCGAGTGCAAATGGAGTCTTTCGAACTGGCGAACGCATTCCAGCACCTCGCCAATGCGCCCGTCGCCGAGATGGAAACGTGCGACACCGATGGCATTGCGCGAATCGATCTAACAGCGCCGGCATCACCTTCGAGTTCAGCGGCTCCTGTCATCGACGTTCGGACCGCGCGCTAAGGTGCGTATCTCACTCTTCCCGGAAGGGCATCTTCATGCGATATGATTCTAGCCGCCGAAGCATTGCTGGATTGTCGCGATATTCCGGATCCAGCCATCCCGTTCGTCCAAAACGCGGTGGCTGGCTTGGTCGAGCATGGCAATTTCAATTTGGCCGCCGAGCGGACCTATCTTTGTACCGTGATTCTTGATGAGGATTGTTTTGTCCACCCAACTGCTTTGGACGTGGTCGGATGGCGCGAGAGCGCCGAAAATGATCAGCGACGCGACAAGATGCCGAATGCGCAACATGGCAATAGCCTCTCGCCGATGTGCTCAATGCAACTTTAGTTGTAACTCGTAGAGCGCTGAACCGGTAAGTCAATTCCGGCCGACTTCGGGGATCAAGAGTAATGCGTCGTTGTCGGCGATGAAGTAAGCGGACCACAACCTGATCACAAAGAAGCCGCGGCGAAATGCCGCGGCTTTTCTTATTTACACTCGATTAGTATTAGTCATACTCGTAAATTTAGTACCAAGACTCAATTTGATGGCCCGATTCGACGGAGCATTGCATTGATCCGAATCGTCGAGATCAAGCAAATTCTCAACAGCGATCATTGCGACTGATGGCGGGACTGGGTGATTGGTGACTGATCGATGAAGTACTCGGTTGAATTCTCTCAAGATGCCGAACGGCATCTAAAGAAGCTTTCGGCTCGTCGACGAAAAACCATTCTGTCGGCAGTGGAGAAGCAGTTGACTCACCAGCCCGCGACACCGACCAAGAACCGTAAAGAATTACGCGAAAACCCAATTGCTAAGTGGGAGCTGCGTGTGCAAGGCTCACGAGTGCTTTATAATGTCTTGGAAGAGGAGTCCATTGTCAGCGTCATGGCGGTTGCGGAAAAAAAAGGAAACAGATTCGTGATCGAAGGCGAGGAGTTCAAGTTATGAAAACGCTTGCCCTGGAAACGGAAATGCGACCATTATCACAACTGCTTGCCGAAGAAAAAGGGGTGCAAGTCATCTACCTTACCCAAAAAGGGCGAGCACGATTCGCACTTGTTTCACTCGACGAGGGCGACGAAGAAGTCATGGCGATTCGGCGGAACAAGAGACTCATGGCCCGCCTGGACGAATACCAACAGCGTGCATTGCGCGGCCCGAGGAAAACACTGGAACAGATCAAGAAGCAGTTCGGTCTCAATGGCAAGAAAAAGAAAAGTCGATGAATCGACTCGGTCTCTCCCGACCGGGGGTTCAATCGAGAAGGGGAACGGGGCAAGAGTTGCATCCAAACCGAGGAACCAATGATGAAAGTCGCGTGCGCGGCCGTGATTACGCTGTTAGGCCTGTTAACGGTGGCATGGGGCGGCGGCGGGACGGCCCCCAAGAAGGAAGACGTGCCGAAATATCTGGACTTGCTCAAGAAATCGCCCAGCGCCAAGGAACGCGCGTTGGCCGCCGAGATGCTGGGCAAGCGCGGCGCCATCAAGCGCTCCGACGTGGTTGAGGCGGTCGAGCCTTTGAAAAAAGCCCTGGAGAAGGACACGGACGCCGGAGTCCGCACCAAAGCGGCCGAGGCGCTCGGCTACATTTCCCCGGATGCGAAAGACACCGTGCCGCTATTGACGAAAGCGCTGGCAGACAAGAATTTCAACGTCAAGTTGGCCGTCATGTCGGCTTTGAGCCAATTCGGCGCCGAAGCCAAGTCCGCCCTGCCAGCGCTGCGCGAAATCGCCAAGGAAAAGACCGAAAAGAAACTGAGCCAGGCCGCAAACCAAGCTATCAAGATCATCACGGGCAAACAGAAGAACTAACCGAAAATCCGAATTCGGAAATCCGAAATCCGAAACAAACGCCAAATTCAAATACGAAATTGCCAAACAAAATGCATTCGTTTTGGATTTCATTTTTTTGAGTTTTGAATTTGTTTCGGATTTCGGATTTTGGCATTCGGATTTGAGTGTTGCCGATGCCCTACACCATCCCGCGCGTCCAAATCCTGCCGCTGCCCGACGACCAGGTCTCCTTTCAGGTCGAGGGACAAGAGCGGCTGCGCTGGCATTTCGCGCCGCGCTATCCGCGGCCCTTTTTCTATCCATTGATCGGCCCATCGGGCCGGTCGCTGACGCGCATGGGGCATCCGGCCGCGCCCGACCACGACCATCACCGCTCGCTGTGGTGGGGGCATAACAACATCGGCGGCGTCAACTTCTGGGAGGAACGCGGCGGCACGCAACAGATTCGCCAGGAATCCTGGATCCATTATCAAGACGGTGCGGATGAAGCCGGCATGGTTATCCGGCTCGGTTGGTGGGATGCTCACAAAGTCCGCTTGATGCAACAAGAATTGATCGCGGTGTATCGGCCCTTGCCGGCCGGCGAAGGCTGGCTCGAATTGCAAACTTCGTTCACTTCAGCGCTGGACAAGCTCGCGCTGGCCCGCACCAACTTCGGCTTTCTCGGCCTGCGCGTGGCGGCCAACCTGAGCGCTCAGTATGGCGGGGGCAGGCTCACGAACTCCGAAGGCGCACGCGGCGAAAAAGCCGTCTTCGCCAAGCCGGCCCGCTGGATGGACTATAGCGGGCCCATCGTTGGCGAAACCTGGGAAGGCATCACCTGGTTCGACCACGCCGCGAATCCGCGCTTTCCCACCTCCTGGCACGTCCGCGACGACGGCTGGATGTGCCCTGCCTTTTGTCTGCGCGACGGCTACGATCTCGTCAAAGGCCAAGCGTTGCGATTGCGCTACGCGTTTCATATCCACGCGCGCGACCTGGAAGCCAAACGCGCCGACGAACACGCCAAGCGCTTCGGCGATTCCCCTGCCTGGGAAGTCGTTGCGGCGCAGAGGCCATGGCGCGTGTCGTTGCGGCGAAGAGAGAGATGAGTTCGATCTAGCGCGGGAATCCAACCGGCGTTGCCTGTATGAATTGCGGCGGGCCCAGTTGCACCTGTGGCGCCGGCGGCACCGTGATGGTCGGACCGGGCGTCGGATACACCGGCTGCCACTGGCCCGGCGGGAGCGGCGGCACGTTGCCGAAGACCTGTCCCTCCTGATCGCCCTGCGGCATGACGCCCCGCGCGACCGGGGCGGGATCCAACGGCTGCGCCGGCGGCGCCGTTGTGCGGACCAGGTTACGGCTGGCCAGGGTCGCGCCGGGCTTGGTCTTGTTCTGGGCCACCAGCGTGTCGCGCTGTTTGCGCGTCTCGCGCAGATGCTGCAGCCAGGCTTCCTCCAAATCTTCCACGCTCTTATGGCCGTAGAAACTGGCGCTGGCACTGTCCCAGCCGTGCATCATGCCGTGTCCAACGAAGGAGAGAAACGTCTTGCGGTCGCCGCGCTTGACGAGATAGTCGCAGATGGAAAAGCCCTGAGCATAAAGGCACATGACGTCGCGCGGATAGTCCTTCAAAGTGAAAAGCCGCCGCATGGGGATTTGGCGGCGCTGGTTGAGGATATCGCGCGCGAGCTGATCGTGCCGCGTGCGTTCCAGGTCGTCTTCGGAAAGAACCGAGCCGCCCTCGTCGGCCCAGCGCGGCACCGGTTGGCGGAAGTGAAACGCGAACACCGTGTGCGTGATCTCGTGCGGCAACACGCTCTCGATCAGCCGATCGAGCGGGCCCTGGATTTCCATGGTCTGGCTGAGCACCTGGCTCTGACCGAAATGAAACGACGTGGCCCCGCTCGGCCCATCCATGGTCACCTTCACGTGCAAGGGACACGGCTCGCGCCATTGCGGCATCTCGCGGCCCAGCCAGAGCATGGCTTTTTCACGACGATAGTGTTCGGCGTATTGGCCGACGCGCTCGGCAATCTGAGCGTTTGGGGCATGCACGACAAAGTTGGGCGTCCGGTGCTGCGCGCCCAGACTGGCAAAAGCTAGAAGCGCGACCAGCACGAGAAGGCGACGACGCATGCCCGCGAACTCCGTGAAGCTTGGGAATTCCCGCAGATTCCGCGGCGTGGTTGAATTCGCTAGAATTCAGTCGGCGCGGAATAAGTGCAGAGATGTCTGCGGAAACTCTAAAGGCAAAAGACAGGCCAAGCCAATGCGCCGAGGCGTTTTCGCGAAACGAAGCGGGCCTAATGTGCCAGCGGCAAGGAACTTCGGGAGAAGACGGAGCGCAACGATTGCGCGGGGAGAGATGAATTGGGAATTGTAATTCTTTCAAACCCCAAGCGGCTTACGTTTCGCGCTCGATGAGTTCTGCAGCGACCCGTCTTGATGCCCTCGCCAATCGGCATCGAACCATGATTGCAACACGAGAATGATGTCGCCTATAATGGCGAATTGAGCAAGTCACGCTGAATGAGAGCAATGGGGCAATCTTGAATGAACGACGAGCGCATCCAAGAGCGACCGCCTGCCGAATCCAGCAATGCGCTGGACTACGCTTCGCCGCCGGATCATGACAGGTTTCTTGGATCTTTGAAGAAACCCGAGGAGTTCATTACGGCGCGTAATGTGTTTGCCGTGTGGGAACTGCTGCGATTGGGTTACAACGCCATCTTGATCGTCACGGTTGTCGCTCTTCTCGGCCTGATGACTTCCATAAGGATGCTGCCGGCACTCTTGGAAGGGGCCTTGATTGCCAACGTCTGTTTTTGCGTTGGACCCGTGGCGGAAGGCTATTTGGTATTGCTTGGCGTCCACCGGCGAATAGCGCGAGCGCTACTGTTTACCGCCGGCAGCTTGTTGAGCGTTTGTTTGGCTATTGCATACTTAAGTTTTCCGGCGTGGCCTTGATCGAAGATTGCAACCGGCTGGCCAACTACTCATGCCTATCCTCAACATCGAAATCGTGCTCCGTCCCGGCGAAGCGTTGCCGGCCGAACTGGCGAAGACGCTCGCCGAGCGCGCCGCTCAAGTCTTCGGCGCAGCGCCGGGCACTGTCTGGGTGAAGTTGAAAACGATCGACGCCGACAATTACGCCGAGAATGGCATCGGCACCGAGACGTATCACCCAGTGTTTGTCGCGGTGCTCAAAGCGAAGCTGCCCACACCGGAGCAAATGCAGGAGGAAGTGACGGCACTCACGGTGACCATCGCCGAAGCATGCGACCGACCTACCGAAATCGTACATGTTTTGTACGAGCCGGCAGGCGTTGGCCGCATCGCCTTCGGCGGCAGATTGCGCGGTTCCGGCTGATGTCGCGAAAAACGGCGAATTACTTGAGCACAAGATCCATACTGGTAAGCAGATACACCTTTTCAATGGCTATGGATTGTACATTTCTCGAATGGACGCCGCCAACAATGTTGTAACAGGCCCCCTTGGGGGCCTTTAGCAAAAGGGCGAGGTGGCACCTTGTAGACGATGCGCACGGTCTCGTTTTCCACT
>JAKEFD010000408.1 GCA_022616245.1 Gemmataceae bacterium | reverse complement strand
TGACGCTGACGCTGTGCGCGCTCAACCTGTTGGTCGCCGTCGTCTTCGTGGTTCTGCTCGTGCTCGACTATGGGCAACGCAATGCCTGGTCGCACGCCGCGTTCATGCACGTCCTCGCCGCTGAGGGCTTGCCTCTCAAAATGGAGGACTCTCTCACCACCGGCTGGCAAGTGAGCCAGAATAGAAAACTTGAGGCCGAACAGGTGAAAGCCGCCCTTACACAACGCGGCGGCAAACCCGGCGACGCAAAAGGATGGGTCGAGCCAGTCGATGTTCCCGGCGGCCGCATCCAACCCGGACACCTGACCACAGAAATCCTGAAGGAGCATTTCAGCGGCGTGGGCGAACCGGTGGACACGCTCGACGCGGAGATCGAACGCCTCAATAACAAAGTCCCCGCGGACATTGAAGCCTATGCCAAGGAGTTCGCCGCAGCCGTCAAGGACGATCAAAAAGCGGTCTGGCTCTACAATACTCTTCTGCCGCTGGCTTATGACGTGCATCAGGTCCAAATGCTCGCCGCGAAAATCCAAGCGACCAAAGGCGCCGGCATTACCGCCTTGCTCGAAGAAGCCATCGAGCGCCGATTGCTTCTGGAGATTCTTGGTCCGTGTGAAGCGTTCCGGCCCGGCGACGTGAAGTCCTTTGTCGTCGAAAAGGGCGGCGATCTGGAGTACTTGAAGCTCGATCAGCTCAAGGACCTCCTTCGCCGGCGGTTCGAAGGCGCCATCGCCAACACTTTCGATCCCGTCATTCACCAAGGCAAAGAATGGGAAGGCCAGGGCCGCACCAGCTGGGAACGGCGTCAGGCCATCGCTTTCTTGCTGTTCGCGATTGGCAATATGAAAAAGCTCGACGCAACGCCGTTCTATGACGGCGGACTGGAGCGTTGTAACGCCGTGGTCGGCCACTATGAATTCAATCGGGCCGCTCAGAATCTGGTCGTGGCGTATCAAAAGCTGGAGGAGAAAGTCCTCGAGTCCATCGCGATCGACCGGCAGGGATATGAGATCCTCCTCAAGGACAAAGCGATGCGCAGCCAATCGTTCATCGATCAACATCATGCCGAGATCAAGCGGATCAAGGATCTGGTTGCGGACCTCAGAAAGGCCGAGGCGCGCCTGGAGGATTTGAAGGAGCAAAAGGCGCGGGCCGATAAGCTTTTCGAAGAGCGCAAGACCCACGAGGATCAGGTCGTCAAGCGGCTCATCGCACAGCGCGCGGAAACGAAAAAGCTGGCGATGGAAGTGAAGCAATTGCAGATAGAGTTGTTTGAGGCGCAAGTGATCCTGTCCGAAGCTTTTGAGCGCAATAACCGCCTCGAGCAACGGATTCGCGAAGCCTCGGCGCCTAAAGGAGGGTCCACGCCGTGATGTCGAACAACTTGGGAAAAGGCCTGGTGCTGGCGCATGCCGCCTTCAGTTTGCTGGCGCTGGCGGGCGCGATCGGCATTTATTTCCAGTTTGTGGACTGGGGCTGGCGTGAACCCCGGCAAGGCGCCAACGCGCTCGAGTTCACGCAACGTATCCCCTCGGAGTTTGACAAGCGCTCGGCGGCACACAAGCAAGCGCTCGCGGCGCGCGACGTCGTCATGGCCCAAGTGAAGCCCGCTCGGACTTCCTTGAGCGATGCCCAGTTCCGTTTTCCTTCCAACCATCTCTTCTACAATGCTGAGCTGGCGCGACTGCGCGGCGAACCCAAACCGATCGAGATAAGGGAAGTGCTGTTCAAGGATGGCCAACTCGCGCTCGACACGCCCGGCAAGAACACGGGCAGACCAGTCTTCGGCGAAAAGGTGGCCGGCATCGACAAATCCTATGCCGGCTACTTGGCGGATCTAAAGAACGTGAACAGCAAAATCGCCGCCATGGTCAAGGAAGTCCGTAAGGCGACGGAAGCGACAAGGGAAATCACTTTCCGGCTGAACGGCAAGGACGACGCGGGGAAAGAGATTCAGTCCGGCCTGTACACGCTCTTGGAGAACGAGAAAAAAGCACAGGACCTGTGGCGCTCGGAAAAAGACTATCTGCAGCCGATCTGGGCCCGCACTCTGGAGGAGGCGGAACTCTTGACCGAACGCCGCGCCCGCCTGGAACGGACGCTCGACCGTATTCAGGGGAAGAAATAGCGGGCCAAACGGGCAAACAGGAATGTTCGCCCCACAGGAACGTTCGACCACGTCACTCCGGCTTGGCAAACATACTATCGTCGAACCGCTCCACGATGCGCGCTTCCGTGATGTGAAAATCCAGATACGGTTGGCCGTCGCGATGGACGACCATGCGACCGGGCATCTTGGGGCCGTCCACGTCCTTGTATTCACTGAAGAAGCGTTCCTCCGCCACTTCTTGCCCCGATTGAGCGTCCAGGGCGCGAGAGTCCATCTTGACAAGCATGTTGGACTTCTTGTCGAAGTACAAACTCACGTCCTTTTTGCCATCATGGGACACGCGCACGCCCACGGCCGGTGCGTCTTTCACTTTGGCTTCGCCGATGAGCGCCATTTTGTACTTCTTGTCCTTGACAAACTTCAAGCTGCTTATGTTCTCGGCGTGCATCGAATCTTTCATGCCCTCGACGCCCTTCTCGTCCAGCTCCATGAGCATGTCAGCCGCCTTGATCCAGGCTTTTTTGCCGTTGAAAACGACGACGACGGGGAAGTTCATGTTGTTGACTTGCATTTGCATTTCGGCGCGAAAGCGGTCCGGCGCCTGGAGGTTGTTTTCCTGCGTGAATTCGATTTGCATGTTCATGACGCTGACGACGCCTTTGCCTTTGACGCTCACCGCCTTGGCGCTGTCGAGCTTTTCCAGGCCGCCGTGGGCCTTGACTGCCATTTCGACGACGGCGCGTGCCTCGTCATCCTGAGCGGCTACGCGATTCGCCACCACGAGCGCCATAAGCGCCAACGCCGTTGCTGTCAGAAGTCGCATGACATCCCCTTGGTTGAAGGCAAAGCGGCGTGCTTCGCCTACGATGGAATTAGCCGCCTGGCATCCTGGATTTATCCCGTGGGGGCAAACATACCAGTTTGCCGACAGGGGAAGGCTATTCCGCCTTGAATTCTTGCAGTGCGCGCAGGAGTTGCTTGAACTTGATCGGCTGCACGAGCACCGCCTGGTTGGGGCGCTCCGCGACGCGCCGCATGAGGTCGTTCTGGTCCTCGTTGAGCATGAGCACGCCGCCGCAGGCGACACGGAGCTTTTGCGCGTCGAGCATGATACGCTCGAAGATCATGACGCTTTCCTCGCCGGTCGTGCCCGCGTCGACAATGAGATAGTCGAAAGGCTGCGTACGAAAGCGGTCGAGGGCGCGCTGCGGGTCGACGGAAAGCAGCACGCGGAAGCCTTGCTCCTTGAACTTGTCGCGCAGCACGTTTTGCAGGCGCTCGTCTTTTTCCACGAGAAACAGCGTGCGCGGCCCGCTCTTTTTTTCCTTGTTCGTAAGGCCGTCCACTTCCTGGCGCACTTCACGAATCGCGTCCAAAAGCTGCGACGGCGTCTGAAAGCGCTCCATCGGATTCAGGCTCATCATGGTGTTGACGAGCCGAATGACCGAGGGCGGCCCATTGACTTCCGACGCCTGGATCGGCTCGATGTTGATAAAGCGCTCGCGGTTCATGCGATCGCGCGGGTTGCGGGTCAGTTCCATCGGGGGCCGGCCGGTCAGCATGTGATAGACGACGCAGCCGAGGAAGAACAGGTCGCTGCGCGTGTCGCCCTGGGCGACGTTGGTGGTTTTTTCCAGGCCAGCATAATCCACGGTGCGATCGATGTGCACGCCTTCCGCGTCGCGCGTGCCGTACACTCCCGCAAGGCCGAAATCCACGAGCTTCGCCGTCCCCCCTTGGCTGGTGATCAGGATGTTGGTGAGCTTCATGTCGCGGTGCGTCAAGCCCTTGGACAGCGCGTATTGCAAGCCCGCCGTTATTTCTTCGAGAAACCTCAGTGCTTCGGCCGGTTCGAGCTTCTTACGGATGGAAAGGAAGTCGCGGAGATTGCTTCCTTCCACGAATTCCATCACGATGTAGTACTGTTTGGAAACGAGGTCGCGATCGATGGTCAGAATCTCGACGATGTTCGGATGGCGCAGTTGCATGCCCACCCGGCCTTCGCGCTCGAACAACTCGATCGAGTGTTTGTCTTCGCTCCACTTGCGGCGCAGCACTTTGATGGCCACCGTGCGGCCCGTGCGCGCATCGTCGGCGCGGTAGACACGGCCAAAGCTGCCGGACGCGATCTTGTACAGGATGCGATAACCGCCGAGGAAATAGCCGTCCATATGTTGCTTCTGGAGCTTGTCGCTTTGCCAGGGCGTGAGGTAGACCTTGCGCTCCATGAAACGCAAGAACGGCTCGACGTCGCCGCCGCGTTGACCTAACTCCATCCACGCCTCTTGCACCTGGTGCGGAGTCAGCACGCCGGCTCGAACGGCAAGATCCGCCAACGCGCTTGCGTCCATTTCTGCCATGGAAGCTTGGTTCCTTTACGGAGGCCCGTGAGACAGGGTAGCGTGGGCAACGTTCGCTCTATTCTATCGTCGCAAAAGATGCTGCCAAGCAAAAGACGAGAATCTGGGAAGTTAGTGTCGCGTCATCGAGTCCGAGCATACCGCACTCTGCACTTGTATTCGCGCACGGCGAAAGTTATACCGACGGCCCGCAGAAGACGGACAAAGAGGGTTATTCCGCGGGCGGACTGCCTGTCTGCCCCCGCCACAAGTCTGTGGGATCTGTATCAAGGAGGTCCGCGGTGGCCGCCATTCAAGCTGGGTCGCGACGCAATCTAGGTGGGGCGAACATTCCTGTTTGCCCTCGTCCGGGCAAACAGGAATGTTTGCCCCACGTGAAAATGGGACGGATGCTGAGCGGGCTTTTGATTCTGGGCGTCGCCGGCTGCGCGTCGTTTTGGGACGAGGTCACCAGCCGCAATTTTGAATTCCAGAATCTATACGCGTCGCCGGACCCTCTGCTCGTTCTCCGCGACAGCAATGACGGCGCCAAGCGCGGCCAGGCGCTGGCGCGCCTGCGCGAGCCATTGCAAAATGGCGGCAATCCGGAAGAGCATGAACTCTATGTGAAGGTTCTGACCACCGCCGCCACGAGCGACCGCGAGCCGCTTTGCCGCCTGGGCGCGATCCGCGCATTGGGCGGCTACAAAGATCCGCGCGCCGCCAAAGCCCTCGAAGAAGTGTATCTGCAGCGCCTGCCTTTTACCCCGGAACTCAACAGCGTCGTCCGCCAGCAGGCCCTCGCTTCCCTGGAACAGACCGGCCATGCTGAAGCGCGGCACCTCTTGATTCGCGTCGCCCGCCAACCTTCGGGCGCAACCGAGAGCAGCTTTACCGATCGCCAGCAAACCCAGGATGAACGCCTCGCCGCCATTCGCGGACTGGCAAAGTACAACCAATACGACTCCATCGAAACGCTGGTGCACATTCTGGAAAGCGAAAAAGACGTCGCCCTGCGCAGCCGCGCCCATGAATCGCTGAAGCAGGCGACCGGCAAGAACCTGCCCGCCGACGGCAAAGTCTGGCGCGGCCTCATGCAGAATCCCACGCAGCCGGTCGCCGCCGAGCACAACAACCCATGGATCGAGCGCGTCATGTGGTGGAAGAAGTGATCGGCCTTTGTTTAGATTCATGACAGACTAGCGCGACCTTTATTTCGCCGTAAGTCATTTCATTTCAAGGAAGTTGCAGGATTGGTCGCGCGACTCACCCACACCCCCCCTCCCGTGCAGGAAATGTCCACCGCGCCGCAATCAACAGTAGACCGGAACTCCAATTAGTTAGCGACAGTTAACAATTTCACTCGCCTAGGCTTTATTCACCCGTCCAATGCTCGCCCTGCTTCGGCCGCAACCCAAGGTCGTCCGTCAAGGTAATAGGCTATAGTGGTTTTGGGATGCATTCGCACGCTTGCAACGTGCCGGGCCGCAGCAGCAGGTGGCGCTCGAATGGCCGTTCTGACGCAGGCAGTGTTGGTCGAGAGGCTGTGCCGCAGCCAACTCCTGGAGCCGGACCAGGTTCGGGAGTTGCACGCCTTGGAGCCCACTTTCAAGGAACCTCGGCAACTGGCACAGGAAGTCATTCGTCGTGACTGGCTGACCGCCTATCAGATCAACCAGATTGCCCAAGGCAAAACCAAGGATCTCATCGTCGGCGAATACCTCATCCTCGAGCGGCTGGGCGAAGGCGGCATGGGCCAGGTCTTCAAGGCCCGGCAACTCAAGAACTTGCAGCGCACCGTCGCGCTCAAGGTGGTCCGCAAGGACTATGTCAACAATCCGCGCGTCATCAAGCGCTTCAAAAGGGAGATCAGTGCCAACGGACTGCTGTCGCATCCCAACATCGTCCATGCCTACGACGCCGACGAAATCAACGGCACGCTCTTCATCGCCATGGAGTTCGTCGAGGGGATCGATCTTTCCCGACTGGTGAAGAAGGAAGGCCCGTTGCAGGTTTTGCAGGCCTGCGACTACATTCGCCAGGCCGCTTTGGGCTTGCAGCACGCTCACGAACAGAAAATGGTGCATCGGGACATCAAGCCCGCCAATCTCCTGGTGACGCGGCCAACCGACAAGCGCGGCAGCGGCTTGTTGCCGCGGCCCAACAGCGCCCCGCTTCCTCACGGGCGCGGCTCGGACGGCACGCGCAACGCGGCGCCCAATCCGGAGTATCCCTGGGGCGTCGTCAAGATCCTCGACATGGGCCTGGCGCGCTGGAACGACGCCGACACCGGGCAATCGGTGACCCATCTGACGCAGATGGGCACCGTCATGGGCACGCCGGACTACATCGCCCCAGAGCAAGCGGCCAACTCGCGCACCAGCGACATCCGCGCCGACCTTTACAGTCTCGGCTGCAC
>JAKEFD010000407.1 GCA_022616245.1 Gemmataceae bacterium | reverse complement strand
TGGTCGAGAAAGTTCTTGGCCCGGTCGACCCGCGCTTGCAAGCGCGACTTATCGAGCTGACTCTTGACCTTTTTTTCCTTGTCCGGATCGGGATTCGTGTATTTTTCGGCGAGGTCGCCGAGCAGCTTTTCCGCGGCGAGCAGTTCTTTGTTGGCGATAAGGAACTGCTGCTCGGCCTTGCGGGCGACGGCATTGTCCTCTTCGCGCATGGCTTTGGTCAAAAGCGATTGCCCGGCGTAGGCGGCCAGGCGGGCAATCTCCAGCCGCGCCTCGGCCGACTCGGGCGTGCCCGGATTCCTCTTAACGAATTGCTCGAGCTGCGTGCGAGCAGCGGCGAAGAGGCCCGCGCGCAGATCCGGGTCCCGGTCGCGCGCCATGGCCAGCAGCGTGCGCGCGATTTCGAGCGGCAGCACGGTTTGCAGGGCGGGGATCTTTTTGAGGGTTTCGGCATGCTCCAGGGCCAGGTCGTTGTAGCCCTTGGCCCGAAGCTGGCGCAGAAACTCGAGTTGCATTTCCGGCGTTTCTTGAGCCAGAACCGAACCTGAGGGCCAAAAGAAGCATCCAAGAAGAAAGGAAAGCACAACACGGAACATAGAGGCCGCTCACAAGGAAAGACATGCCTTGAGTCATCGTCAGTATAGAGCACGGGAAATCGAATTGAAATTCGAAATTCGAAATTCGACAATGATGGAAGGAATCCGCGAGCCGGCGAGACGGTCGCTGTCCGGCGCTTGCGTCGGAGAGAGGAAAGTCCGGGCTCCACAGGACGCGGTGGTGGATAACGTCCACCGTCCAAGGCGGCGACGCCGAGGATAGGGAAAGTGCAACAGAAAGGATACCGCCTTGAGCAGTGACTAGTATCAGTCATCAGTTAGAAGTGATCAGGAAACAGTGATCAGTTCGCAGTGAACTAACTGATCACTAATTACTGATCACTGATCACTGGTCACTGCTTGAGGTAAGGGTGAAAAGGCGGGGTAAGAGCCCACCAGCAGCCTGGCGACAGGCTGGCTCGGCAAACCCCACCGGGAGCAAGGCCAAATAAGGGAGCAGGACTGGTCCGGTCCGTTATGACTCTCGGGTAGGCCGCTCGATCGGCCGGGCAACCGGCCGGCTAGAGAAATGATCGTTGCCCGCTTCGGCGGGTACAGAACCCGGCTTACAAGCCGGCTTGCGGATTCCTTTTCAATCCAAACCGATTCGACGACGCGCTCCGTTTACGTTTGGCGCTGGCTGCGGCTTGCAGCGAGCGCGAAATGTAAACAAGAGCGCGAAACGTGGACTGGTCATGTTCTGAGGCACGCCAACACGCAATCGATCGCTTTGCCGACGTAACCAGGTTCGCGATAAAGCGGGATATCGAGTGATTGGGTAAGGGTGTAGCCGAGTGCCGTGCGGATCAGTTCCCAGGCGCCGACGCGCGGATCGAGATCTCTGCGGATCTTGCCGCGCTCCTGGCCATCGCGGATGATCTGGGCAAGCAGTTGTTCGTTGTCCGCGTAAAAGGCGCGCAGGGTCTTGCGGATCTCCTCGTCCTGGGCTTCGATCAGCGTCCGGTGCATGATCCGCATCTCGACGGCGTGCTCGCGCGAGCTGTCCAGATACATCTCGAAAATCGCGCGCAGCTTGTTCATGGGGTCGTCGATATTTCCGGTTTCTTCCTGCCAGCGCAGTAGCGTGGCTTGGCGAATATCCTGGAGCACCTCCAGGAACATGGCTTTTTTGGTTTCAAAGTGGCGATAGAGCACCGGCTCGGTGACCCCCGCCGCCTGGGCGATTTTCTCAGTCGTGGCGTGATGAAATCCGTGCGTGACGAACATGTGCTTGGCATGCAAAAGCAATTGCCTTTTCCGCTCTGCTTTGTGCATGCGCGCAGCCGACTTTGCCTCCGTCCCATGACGGCGTTCCGAACCAACCATGGAGTGCCTCATTCAAAATGCAAAGAGGGGGGTTTTGCGCGGACGGGACGATAATACGTTACTGTGGGCTAACTAAAAATGCAACCCGATAATACCGAAATCGGTGCTTACGAAATAGATAGAAATATCCGTTTCTCAATGCTTTTGTCGGGCGGCATCGCGAACTGCTCTGGCTCAAAATGTTGAGACACCCTGGAGTTTGCCCATGAAGAAAGCGTTTGACCATGTCGGTCTTTGGACGAGTGAGCCCCAACCGGGTGAGTTCTGGGTCGAGTTCAGCAAGGTCTGGGTGACCAACCCGCGCGCCCATCCGCAACGCATCGAGTACTTAAGGCCTAAGGAAAAACCCGACGTGCCTGCGGAACAAGTCGGCCTGTGGAAACTCTGGAACCGCCCACATGTCGCCTATCGTGTCGACAATCTTGCGGCCGCTCTCCAAGGCGAAGAACTGATTTTTGGCCCATTCGATCCCGGCGGCTTTGGCCAGGTGGCGTTTATCTTGAAAAACGGCTGCGTCGAGGAATTCTTGCAATACTCCGATCTGGGCCATTGGTTTGGGCAACCGAATCCACAGGGATGGTCGCCCGATCCGTTCTGAATTGTAAGCATTTACTAACAAACTTGTGGGAATTAGCACCGATTTTCAATTTGACAACGCGGTGAATGCGACCTAGTTTTTTCCGAACCGACGTGGGCCGGGACCCCTAATCTCGGCCTTCATATAGCCCAACGTCCGCATCCCGTCGACTCGCTCAAACACTAAAGGATTTTCGCGACTTTCTCCTTTTCCGGGTCCGCGACAAAAGCAAACCATCCGCAAGGATGGGACGCAAAGCCATGGATCCTACTCCCCAGGATCGCCAGGCTACCGAATGGAGTGGTCCCTCGGAATCGGCGTCAACCCCTCATCCCGTGTCCCTCTCCTCAAAAGGGGCATAGGGAAATCAAGTGCCGGTCTCCCCAGGAGAGTGTTCGCTTTTCGTTTCCGAATCGTTTTCGGAAACCGCCGGATTGCGTGCCAGAAGCTTTCCGGTTGCGATCTTTCTCTGGACCAAGAAAGGGATTGAACATGTTGCAAGCTGTGAAGAACTTCCTCGTGCGCGAAGATGGCCCGACAGCGGTGGAATACGCCGTGATGTTGGCCCTGATTATCGTGGTCTGCATTGCCGCGATTACCGCGCTGGGCACGAACGCGAACAAGACGTTCGGCACCGTGGGCAATGCGATCGGCGGCACCGCGTCGTAGTTGAGGAATCAGGAGTCAGGAACCAGGAGTCAGTAATTCTCCCTGCTTGGCATGGACGCAAACGCGACTTCCCACTGGCCCTTTGTTTCCTTCCCCACTGACTCATCATTCAAACAAAAACACCCCGCCACTTGGCGGGGTGTTTCGTTTTTCCAAGTGCCGGATCACACTCCTGATTCCTGACACCTGACTCCTGATCCCTGACTACTGATCCCTGACTCCTGATCCCTGACTCCTGATCCCTGACTACTGGCCTTAACGGCAGCAACCGCCGCGGCCGCAAAGCCGATCAAACAGACCGCAGCGTCGGCCACAGCCATCGCCGCAACCAGCGCCGTGACCGGCGGTGTCGGCGACCTGGATCTCGCGGGTGCGCTGCACCATGCGGGTCATAGTCACTTCGGTCTCGTAAGGCACGCACACGCGAACCGTGCGGACGGCCTTGTACTTTTCCTGCTTGGGCACGCAGACCGTGACCTTCTCCACGCGCTTCTCTTCTTGAAACTGCTGGCATACCTGGACCTGCACCTCGGACCAGACCTGCTTGGTTACCGGAACTTTCACCTTGACCGGTGTTTCCACGCAGACCCGCTTGCACACGGTCGTCGGGCAGTCCCTATACTCCGGGCAATGGACCCAGCACCTGCGCGTCACGGTCCGGGTTTCCGGCCGGCGGCCGCAGTTCGAGTGATCGCACGAATCGCAGCAGCGGTGGAAGCAATTGCGCAGGATGGCGCAGCAGTCGGGCACGCATTCTTCCTTGCATTCCCAGTGGCCCAGGCGGACGAGCTTCTTTTTCACGCAGGTCTCCTGGACCGTTTTCCAGCATTTCTGCATGACCACTCGTTCTTCGCACTCGGTCACGGTCTTGCACACTTTGCGGGTTTCGGTCTTCATGACCGGCTTGTGCACCCGGTGGGTCACGACGCGCTCTTGCACTTCGGGCACCATGACGGTGCGCACGGCCTCATACTCTTCTTGCTTGCATTCGACTCTGTAGGCGGTGCGTTTTGCCTTGTATTGCTCCGGCACGCACTCGGTTATCGTAATGGTCCTCGTTTTGGGACCACAGGGCCTGGCACAATCTTCGGCCCGAGCGGTCGAGACCGTCGTGGCCACGATGGCGCCAAGCAACAACACGAATCGGACGGGTTGGCGAACCATGCCTTCTCCTTTGTTGCGTTACACGCCGATCCGTTTTCCCACGGACACCGACCGCTGGGCTGGATCGACTCACAGGATGGTGACTCTTCCAAATATGCCCAATCCATGCGGGCTGGGTAAGAAACGACAAGAAAAGAGTTCAGAAAACCGGCTTAAGCTATAACGATGCTGCCGCGGGAACCGGCTACAGGAAACGTGCACTAGGAAAGGTTTGTAACGGCCAAGCGCTGGCAGCGCAGCAACACCGCGCGAATGCGCCGAGTGTGCGGCCGCTAACGGAGAATCGTCTCAAGAACACAGATACGGCGGCCGAAAAGGCCGCCGTTTCTCATTGGAGGGAACAAGGCAAGCTGATGGCGTCGCACCGGCGCGAATCGCTTACGTGCGCGGCTCTGCAAGCAGGAAATCACTGCACAGCCGGCGCAGGAGCTGACCCACGCTTACACCCCGTTGGGCGGCTGCTTCCGACAGGGCTACTACTTGCGAACTAGGAACCAGAAGAGTGAGTTCTTCAACGTCGGCGCGTGGTTCCTCGCTTGGACCACTTAGTGGCAATAGCTCAAACATGATTCACCTTCGCAGCAGTACGCACGCCAGATCGTAGCCGACGCAGCTTGCGTCGGCGCTAGTCGGCAAAGTCGCTGTGGCCGACGCTGGCAGCGTCGGCTACGGGATTGGACGGCAAGAACTAAGTTCGCAATCGATATGCCACAATTCGACTCCGAGTTCGATTTGTCCTAACTCTCCACAGGGAAAGTAATTATGATACCGGTCCCCAAACGCGCCCAAGCTGATATGCCCAGTTTCCAAGCAACCGAGCGGCGCGCTTGCGCATTGCTTCCACGACGCCGGTGTGTCATCTCCGGTTCGGTTGACCTTGCAGTGTTTGCAGTGCGTCGCTACAGTCTCCCGCGCCTTGGAGGCTCGATAACTTGGAAGGAACCAGGTTGCCTTGGGGGAATGGGAGGTGTGTGTGATGGCATGGAAGCTAATTGCGACGGGTTCGTGTTTGGGGATTTTGACAATGGTATCGGCCGGCTGTCAGAACACCGGGCCAAAAACGACGCCATTCCCCAATATGACGGGAGTTAAGCCCGTCAACAAATCAACCGATCCGCAACTGCTCGTGGGAGGCAATACCTTCCAGGCGCCCGGCGTTAACCAGAGCACGACGCCGCAAGGATTTCAGAATTCCAGCCCGGTTCAAACCAGTAATCACTCCCGAAATACACAAGGATTCCATCCGGCCGCCATGACGCCGAGCGCGAGCGTGCCTGTCCATACCGGCGCGCCGCATTTCGTGCCGGCGAACAACGGCCTACAGGATCTTGGCCAAACTCCGGCGCTGCCCCCTTCGGGCCCGGACGTGCTCCTTGGGCCGAATCCCGTGGTGGTGCCGCCGCCGCCGGGCTTCCCGCCGCCGCCTCCGACGCCGCCGCAGCCGCAGTAGAGCTTAGTTTGGTCACAAAGTAGTATTTCATAGCCGCGCTCTACATAGCGCGGCTTCTTTTTTTGACTGGCGCGGGCGGATACGAGTTGTGTTCACGCGCTCGTTCGGCAACTCGACTGCTTGTGTCTCACAATGAGTGCCCTAGCGTCTCCTGCAGTTTCTCCCGGTGGCTGCGGCTCAGAGTCAGTTCCGTGCCGTCTTGGAGGACGACGGCATAGTCACCGTGAAAGGCCGGCTGCAATTCACGGATGCGCTCGATGTTGACGATCACCGAACGATGAATGCGGACGAAACGATTCGGGTCCAGTTTGCTTTCCGGCCCGCCCATCGATTCACGCAGCAAGTGGTCCTGCTTGCCGACGTGCAGGCGCACGTAGTTGCCGGCCGCTTCAATCCAATCGATGTCCGCGACGCGCACGAAGTAGACGCGACCGGCGGACTTGACCACCAAGCGCTGAGCCGATTTCTCTCCTCGCCCCGCCAACATGGCCAATAAACGTTTTTCCATGTCCGCGTTTTGACCGTTGCGAATCTGTGCCTTGGCGTGGTTCAAGGCCGCGGCGAAACGCTCCCGATCGAACGGCTTCAGAAGATAGTCGAGAGCATGCACTTCAAACGCCTTCAGAGCGAAACGGTCATGCGCGGTGACGAAGACGACGACAGGGAGCGTTTCGCCTTGAAGCTCCTCGAGCACGCCGAAGCCGTCGAGCACTGGCATTTGCACGTCGAGAAACATGAGGTCGGGTTTCAGACGGCGCACCTGTGCCGCGGCCTGACCGCCGTCGCCGCACTCGCCGATGATGTCGATATCCGGCTCGACTTCGAGCAAGGCGCGGACGCGTTGCCGGGCCAAGGGCTCGTCGTCGACGATAAGGGTGCGGATTTTCACGACGCCTCCGCGGCGGATTCGCGGAAGGGAATGGTGATGCCGACGCGAAAGCCGCGCCCGGGTCCATTCGACAGCTCGAAGCGCTGCTCGGCGCCAAAAAGTTTTTCGAGTCGCGCCTGGGTGTTCGCCAGGCCTATCCCCTGCGACGCAGGCGACGGCGACTTTAAGCCCGGTCCGTCGTCTGTCACAGCCAGGTGCAAGGCGCCGTTGTCGCGACGGGCTTCGATGTCGATACGGCCCGGTTCGGCGCGGGCGGCGATGCCGTGGCGGATGGCGTTTTCCACGAGCGGCTGCAGGATCAGGTTCGGCACTTGGGCGCCCAGCGCGGCCGGGTCGATGGACATTTTCACGTTGAGCCGATCGCCGAGTCGCGCCTTTTCGATTTCCAGATAAGGCTCGATGAAATCCAATTCTTCTTTGAGCGGCACTTCCTGCTTGCTGGCATTTTCCAGCGTCGCGCGCAACAGGTCGCCCAGCCGTGCAATCATGCGGTCGGCCAGCTCCACGTCCTGGTGAATCAACGCGGAGATCGCGTTGAGCGTGTTAAAGAGAAAATGCGGGTGCAATTGCATTTTGAGGATTTGCAATTGCGTTTGCGCCAGCTTGGCCTCCAACTGCGACGATCGAATCTCGCGCTCGCGAAAGCGGCGGTAATACTGCAAGACGTGACTGACCGCGAGAATGGTCCAATAGAAGAACACGTTTTGTTGCGAGTTGGCCAGAAAGAAATACTCGAGGACGTTGGCCGTGATCGTTGGCCTCGGTATGTCCTGGCGGATGAATTCAAGAGCGTAAACCAATGCCACGGTTTGCAAGAACGCAAAAACGAGGCAAGCGACGACATGGACGGCGAGATTGCGCAGCGTTCTTCCTTGCCCGAATGGGAAGTGCCTGCAAAGCCAGAAAACGCCCATCGTAAACAGTGCCCAAAGAAGACAAACCGCGAGGTTATTGAAGAACAATTCTTCAATGGGCGGCGGGCCGGAAGGGTGCGTGACGTCCGCTTGCGCGCGGATGGCCGCTCTGACAAGCAAATAAGAATTGCCCGTTAAGAAAACGGCCAACGCGAACCAGACGCCGAATACGACGGCCGGCGTGATCCAAATGCGGCTGGAGAAACTGCGAGGGGCCATGCTGCCCAGGATAGCGGACGGCGGGGCGTGATGCAACTTGGGACAATTGTTGCGATGTCGCCCGCTCGATTCTCGCCTATTGATTCTTGTCCAGAATCGCTCTAGGAATGAACGTGCGCAGGGCCGATTCGCGTTTTCCATTGTCCCGCTTTGATGCCCTCGACCAATCGGACAGGCCAACGGGACTCTCGGCCGTCGACGGACAGCGTAATTTCCGCTTCTGTGGGAGGGTGTTCGACCTGTTCCTCAAGTACCAGGAAGTCGCGGCCCA
This sequence comes from Gemmataceae bacterium, assembly GCA_022616245.1. Classification (GTDB taxonomy): domain Bacteria; phylum Planctomycetota; class Planctomycetia; order Gemmatales; family Gemmataceae; genus JAKEFD01. The sequence continues at coordinate 4,257 of JAKEFD010000407.1, read as the reverse complement.
TTTGGGCGATCGACAGGGTGCGACCGTTAACGCATAATGCCATGCGAACGTCCGCGGAATGACCGTTTTTCCTGAGGTGGTCGCTCATGACTCAAAGAGAAGAACTCGTTCGTCGAGCAATTCAATACGCACAATCTAACAACTTGACTTTGGGCGAGCAACTAGGCTTTGGAGTCCATGGTATCGTTTACGCGCTGAAAAGCGAGCCGGGAGCAGGTCAACCGGCGATCAAGATTTACGAGCGTGAAACCGACTATTGTCGAGAGCGAGACGTTTATTTGCGCTTGAGGGAGCACGAGGTCAAAGCAATCTGCGGCTGCAACGTTCCTCAACTTCTGAGCTTCGACGATCACTTGTTGGTCATTGAAATGTCGATGGTGAAAAAGCCCTTCGTTCTCGATTTCGCCGGCGCCTTCCTGGACTTCGGCCCCGATTTTTCCGAGGAAGTCATGGCGGAATGGCGCGCCGAGAAGGTCGAGCAATTCGGCAAGCGCTGGCCAGACGTGGAGGCAATCATTCGCGAACTGGAAGAGTACGGGATCCATTTGGTGGACGTGACGCCCAACAACATATCGTTCGCGGACTAACGTCGCGCAGCCGCGCGGCGACTTTGCATTTTTTTCCCGGTCGCGTTACAATCCCATCTCCGCTCTGATCTCGCCAGTTTCGCCAAAGCGAAGGATCGTTGTCATGCGCAATTGCGTTATGTTCATTGTTCTGTTCGGTATTGCTCACTTGCTGAATGGATTCATCAACAGTCAAGAGCCCGAGCTCGTCAAGAACCCGCCGACCGAGTTCGAATGCCGCTTCACCGAAACGCCCATCACCATCGACGGCAAGGACGACGAGCCGGCTTGGAAGTCCGCGCAGCTCATCGACATGTTCTACCAGCCGTGGCTGGGCGAAAAGGCGCGCCGGGCCAAGACCGCCACCAAGGCAAAGCTGCTCTGGGATCGCGAACACTTCTACTTCTTCGCCGACCTGGAAGACCATGACCTGTACGCGACGGTGAAAGAGCATGACGGCATGACCTGGAACGACGACGTCTTTGAGCTGTTCTTCCGGCCCGCCCAGGACAAGCCGGGCTACTACGAGTTTCAAGTGAACGCGGCCGGCACGATGCTCGACATGTTCCTGCCCAAGCGCGGGCCCGACGGCTACGCGCGCTATGCCAAGGACGGCGACTTTCACATGCAGTCGAAAGTGCGGCTGCGCGGCACGCTCAACGAGCGCGACGACCGCGACGAGGGCTGGTCAGTCGAGGGCAAGATTCCGTGGAAGGACTTTGCGCGCACCGGCGGCCGGCCTGAAGTGGGCGAGCGCTGGAAGTTCGCGCTGTGCCGCTACGATTATGCGAAGGAATGGAAAACGCCGGAGCTATCGACCTGCGCCCCGCTCAAGAGCAAGACGAAGCCTGATTTTCACCTGATCGACGACTATGCGACTCTGCGTTTTACGAGGCCCGAGAACAAGTCAGGGGCGCTTGACAAGCGCATCCCGCTGACCACCTCGAAGGTGATCGGCTCCCCCGATCCGCCCCTGCCCTTCCGAGTGAAGCGGGCTTACCCCAACTTGAAAATCGCGCATCTCATCGGCGCCACGAACCAACCGGGCAGCGACCGCATCCTGTTCATCCATTCGCCCAAGTCCGCGGGCTACGGGCCAACGACAATCTGCCGATTCATAGACACAGCGGACGTCAAAGAGTTCGAAACACTCCTTGAGTTGACGGACACCGCTTACGACATCGCCTTCCATCCCAAGTTCGCGGACAACGGCTACTTCTACGTGGGCAGCAACGGCGCGCGCGACAAAGGGCCGAAGATGACGCGGGTCACGCGCTACACCATGGAGCGACCCAAAGCGGGACAGGTTGACAACCTGTCCTACAAGGTCGATCCCAAATCTGCCCAAGTCATCATTGAGTGGGAATCGGACGGTCACAACGGCGCAGCAGTCGCTTTTGGGCACGACGGCATGCTCTACGTCACTTCCGGCGACGGCACATCGGACTCGGACACAACCATCGTCGGTCAGGACATGAGCACCCTCTTGGCCAAGGTGCTGCGCATCGACGTCGATCATCCCGAGCCGGGCAAAACGTACGCCGTGCCCAGGGACAATCCGTTCTTGGATATGAAAGGCGCCCGGCCGGAGATTTGGGCGCTTGGGCTGCGCAATCCCTGGCGCATGACCGTGGACCAAAAGACGGGGCACATTTGGGTCGCGCAAAACGGTCAAGATCTGTACGAGCAGGCGTTTCTCGTCAAGAAAGGCGACAACTATGGCTGGAGCGTGACCGAAGGCAGCCAGCCTTTCTATCCCTCGCGCAAGCAAGGGCCGAACTTCTTCACCAAGCCGACCGTCGAGCATCCACATTCCGAAGCGCGTTCACTCACCGGCGGCCTCGTCTACTACGGCAAGAAGTTTCCCGAGCTCACGGGCGCCTACATCTACGGCGACTACTCGACAGGCCGCATCTGGGCCGTCAAGCACGACGGACGGCAGATCCTTTGGCACAAGGAGATCTGTGATTCGCGCCTGGCTATCACTGGCTTTGTCACGGATTCCCAGGGCGAGATCATGGTTCTCGATTTTCAACAGAGCGGCGGCTTCTATGCATTCGAGCCGACGCAACCCCCCTCGCCCCTGGGGAGAGGGGTCGGGGGTGAGGGGACGTTTCCGCGCAAGCTGAGCGACAGCGGCCTGTTTCGCTCGGTGAAAGGGCACGTGATGGCGCCGGCCCTGATCCCGTATTCCGTTAACGCCGTGCTCTATTCCGACGGCGCCAACAAGGAACGCTGGCTCGGCATCCCCGGCGACGGCAAGATCGAGTTCACTACTTCGCGCGGCTGGAACTTCCCCGACGAAACCGTCATCGTCAAATCGTTCCACCTCGACTTTGAAGACGGCAACCCCGCCTCGCGCAAGTGGATCGAGACCCGTTTCCTCACCAAGCAAGCCGGCCAATGGTACGGCTACTCCTACGCCTGGAACGACGAGCAAACCGAGGGCTTCCTCGTCGAAGGGCAGGGGAAGGATCGCGAGTATGTCATCAAGACCAAAAACGGCGGCATGCGCAAGCAGACCTGGCATTACCCAAGCCGGACCGAATGCATGGTCTGCCATAGCCGGGCCGCGAACTGGGTGCTCGGTCTTAGCGAAGTGCAAATGAACAAGGTCCACGACTACGGCGGCGTCCGCCCAACCCCTCTCCCAGTGGGCGAGGGGAGTCCGCAAGAAAACCAACTGCGCGTGTTCGAACGACTCGGCCTCTTTCAGCCCATGAACTACTGGGAGGACGTGCGCAAGCAACTGCGCGAGGAAGCCAGGGCCAAAGGCCTGAAGGACGAGGAAGCCAACAAAACCGCGGAGAAAAAAATGGACACGAGCGGCCAGCGCCAGCCGAAGACCATGTCCTCGATGCTGCCGCGGACGCCCGAGAGCTATCGCACGCTGGTCGATCCTTACGACAAGAAGCAAGATCTGACGCTGCGGGCCCGGTCGTATCTGCACTCCAATTGCGCTCAGTGCCACGTCGAAGCCGGCGGCGGCAACGCCCAGATGGAGCTCGAGTTCACCACACCTTTGGAAAAAATGCGGCTCATCGGCGTCAAGCCCGTTCACGACACTTACGGCATAGCCGACGCCAAGCTCATCTATCCCGGCCATCCCGAGAAGTCGATCCTCTTGCATCGCATCAGCCACCGCGACAAGGGCCACATGCCGCCCTTGGCGACATCGCTCGTGGATCAGGCGACGGTAGAGCTCATGCGTGAGTGGATATTACGATTGAAATGATGTCTGCGCAGCGATCTTCCTGTGCAATGCAGCCTACGTCAGGAATTACAGTACAACTACTGTTATTCATTTTTGACTTGCAACTTTGCAATTGAAGATAAATAATTTCTCACTAACATTGGAGCAGCCGTAGAGCCCGATACGGATCATGTCTACGGATCATGTCTTGCGAAGGAGTGCTATTGGCCAATCAGGCAGCCGGGGCAGAACTAAGAGACACATCTACAAGCGGCGGGAGTACGCCCTTGATTTGCATTCTGCGCGATGGATCGCAATCCGCCAACCAGCCGGAGCGGAGCGGAGAGTTCCCATCCTAGACTAGCGGCGAGAAGCGCCCCTGGTTCGGAGTGCGCGCGAAGGAGCGCGCCCTTTGCTAGCCTTGGAACGGATGAGAGGACTGGCCAAGGTCGAAGGTCTAGGGCCACTCTAGTCATTCGATCGCGGTGATCAGTGCGT
>JAKEFD010000406.1 GCA_022616245.1 Gemmataceae bacterium | reverse complement strand
GATTTCCAACCCGGCCACTTCCGGATCGCGCAAAGCGGCGTTGAGCACCAACCGGCTGCGCACCAATGCCAATTGGGAACGCTGATAGTTGGCAAAGTCGGCGCGGGCTTCCGCATTGTCAAAAACCAGAAAAGGGCGCATCGAGGCAATATGCAGGAGCGTGCGGGAGCGCCACGAAACCGGCAGCATGTACCAGGCGACGGCCGCGCCGATGGCGGCGCCCAGCAGCCCCAGGGTTAATGCTAACAGCCAACGTCTTTTCAGGGCGACCAGAAGCGCCAAAGGAGTAGGCGGCGCCGTCAGAACCGACGGCGGAGCAATATCTGGGGCCAGACCGGACTGGCGCTGGAGACCGGCAGGCGCCAGAATCTGGGCGCCTTCCACTGCAGGAACCAGAGGCATAACATTGTCGATTGATTGCTGCATGCCCTTTACCTCTTTCCGACTTCGTTTAATTTGTTCCGTAGTGTCGCACCTATCGCCCGAATGCGATTGAGCGCTCTAATAGCTGCTAAATTCACCCAAACAGCGCAGATGGTTCGACGGTCGCAGTTAACCGACATGGGTAGACGCGGACAGTCCAAACCTGCGCAGCGGCTGAACGTTTGCTTCCACCTCGTAAAAGAGGTTGTCGAGAATCCAAAACTCAAACCATAAGATTCCTAATGCGACCGGCATCATGACCCAGCCGGCGAGGTCATGAAAGAACACATCCGCCGCGGTGCCTCCCCATATTTCGTACAACACGCCGGTCAGCGTGATCCGAAGGACGTTGGCCAGCATGGCAATGGGCACAGCGCTCAGGATAACGACTGCCTTATGCCAGAGCGGCCGCCGGAAAAGGAAGGCAGCGGTAAAGGTGAGTGCGAACAGAGTGATGATCATTCCCAGGCCGCTACAGGCCTCAACCACTCCAATCGTGAAATCGTCGACCAGGATGATGTTCTCTTCCGCAACGGCCGGCACTCCCATTGTTTGCAGCCAATAGGCGCTGGCTGATGTTGCGATGCGCCGCAGCGGATTTGTAAGGGCATGTTCCAAACGATGCGGCAGAGGGAGGACGAAAACCAAAAGTAAGATCGCCGGCGAGGCCCAGCGCAAAAGCCGCCAGCCACCCAGAGCCAGACAGCAGCCAATCAAAACAGGAATAATCGACACTAATTCAATGGATTCAACATAGAAGCGCGCTCCGCCCAGACGCATGAGGACAGCCAAACCGACAAACGGAATGGCCCACCAACTCCCCTGCAGCGGTTGCTGAGGATAGCGGCTCCGTCTCGCCCACAGAACCGCGGCCGCAAAGGCAACAACGAAATAGCCTTGGGCATATTGCGGATCATTAGCCCAGCGCGACACAACCTCCTCCATAGAGGTCCAGTAACACCAGACCAGCAGGAGGGCTAGTCCAATAGCAAGCACAATCAAAGATTTCCGATCGTTCGTCATTTGCCCTTCTCGGTTCACCGTTGCTGACTCCACGTTTCCGTTGACGTCAACTCCCGGCTGCAATCCGCTCGCGGAGACGATTCGCGCAAACTCCGTCCCCGTGGGATGTGATTCCCAGACTATGGTTTCATTGAGCGGTACTCTCTAGGCAAATCCCGCGCCGTGTGTGATGTGACGCTGACGCGAGGGCGATAAACTCACGTCAAATAAGAGCTTCAGCACCGTTTTGAAATCCTTGCACGGCGTCCAGTACGCGGCAGACATGTCAACTGCGGTTTACATGTTCCCCGGTGTGTAAGCTGGGCAATTCGCGCGAATCTCTCCGGTGTGCAAAAAACAAAATGGGCAGACCGTGCCGGGCATCTCGGATTGTTCGGAGTTTCAGGTTGTTTGCCCTAATCCAACAGATTCGGAGATGCCGATTGTGTAGGTGGCAATGGAAAGAGCGAGAATGCGGGGTCGCCGCGTTCCGCATAGGCAGTCATCCACGCTTGCCGAGAACCAGAAGCTCGGCTCATTCGCATTAGAGGGCTGATCATGACTACGACTCGACGCAAAGCGTTTGGAGCGCTTGTCATTACGCTGCTCACGCTTTCCGCTTCCGGTTGCTTACATACACATCGCCAGCACAAGTACGCCCCCATTGCTGCGCCCAATGAGTCGATGAAAGTCACGCAGCCAACCTATATGATCGAGCCGCCTGATGTATTGCTGATCGATGCGGCCAATCTCATTCCCCGGCCGCCTTATAAGATCGGCGCCCTGGACGTTCTGGCCATCCAAGTCACGCACGGCGACAAGAAGGTGCCCCTCATCGAGGGCGAGCCAATCGCGGCGCTTTTCGCGGTGAGTCCCGAGGGCAAGGTCGACCTTGGTTTCACCTATGGCTCCGTGCAAGTGGTTGGCATGACGCTGGATCAGGCCAAATCCGCTGTCGAAAAGCACTTGCTCTTGCGTTTCAAGGGCCCGCTCAATGTCTCCGTCGATTTGGCACAGTCGAATCAAGCGTTGCAACAGATTCGCGGCGAGCACCTCGTCCGTCCCGACGGCACTGTCGGTTTGGGCACGTACGGCAGCGTCTATGTGGACGGGATGACGCTGGAGCAGGCCAAGTCCGTAATCGAGAACCATCTGGCCCAGTTTTTGCTAAATCCCAAAATCTCGTTGGATGTAGCCGGCTTTAACAGCAAGGTGTACTACGTCATCACAGACGGGGCGGGCGCCGGCCAGCAAGTGTATCGTTTGCCCATTACCGGGAAGGAAACGGTCCTCGACGCCATCGCACAAGTCAACGGCCTGACACCGGTTTCGTCGAAGGATCACATCTGGGTGGCGCGCCCGGCATTGGCGCATGAGGAACCGGAAATGAAGATGGCCGTGGACTGGAACGGCATTACGCAAAAAGGCCGCACCGCGACCAATTACCAACTGATGCCGGGTGACCGTGTCTATGTAATGGGCGCTCCATTGGTCACACTCGATACTTACGTGGCGCGCGTTCTTTCGCCGTTTGAACGTGTCCTGGGCATCATACTCCTAGGAAAGTCGGCCTTTGACCCGAACTTCAACCAAGGCTTTTGATAAACTGACGTTAGCGACTGACCCATGGAGGCTGTGATGAAATGCATTTATCTTGTTGGCGCGGTGTTCCTGTTCAGTGGGGCGACCGAAACTGCATCCGCCCAGGCCATCCGCAAGCCGACAGTCAGCCCTTACCTTAATCTTGCCCGACGCGGAGGCAATCCGGCCATCAACTACTATGGCCTGGTCAAGCCAGAGCTTGCGTTTCGCGGCGCCATTCAGCAACTGCAACAGGACGCGCGCGCTACCGACCAAACTATCTCTGAATTGCAGGAAGCGCCGGAACAACTGCCGGCCACGGGCCATGCCGCCGGTTTCCAAAACCACCTGAAGTACTTTGGAAACCTGGGGAGCGCCAGCCGCGGCCCAACAAGAGCTCAGTTCACTACGCAGGCACGGCCCAAGACCGGCGGTCGATGACCTCCGGAATTGTCCGACCATTCTCACAATAGACCTTCCACGATTTGGCCAACTCGCGCGGCGAGTTGGCCAAATCGTTGCTACGTCATAAGTCACTATCAGACAATCAGTTATGAACCAGCTCGCGCACGATTTGGCCAACTCGGAGAGGGAGGGGGGTAAGTGATTGCCCAGAAGCGAGCGGTCGTGCAACCTCATGTGAACCACCCTATTTGTGCTATGCCCGCCATTTCATCTCAATAAAGGCGCGCGGTTTGCTCGCAATTCTAAGTTTACACGATCCCACCGGACTGGAAGCGAGGAATCGAAAGGGAACTCATCGTGCTCACCGATCCCGCTGCCGCCTTTCTGCGAGCTTGTGGTGCAGGCAAGCCGATTCATCTGGCTGTGGAACGCGGTTTCACGGCTCAGGAACTCGTCTTGCAGCAACCGTTTGCCGTTTTGGGCAACTCGCCGAAAGCCGACGTGCTGTTGGAAGACTCGTCCGTTAGCGCGCGCCACGTGTACTTGCAAGTGTTTGGCGGCCAGCTATTCTTTTTCGTCACCGACCGCATTCGGGGTGCTCTGCATCAAGGGCAAAGACTTGCGTACGGCTGGTTCGCGCGCGGAGATTCGCTCGAGGTCGGCACGTATCGAGTTACTTTGCTCGATGATGGGGCGACACCGCTGTCTGATGCGGGCGGCTCGGACGGAAGCGGTTCGAGCAATCCGCTGAGTTCCGGGTCCACCGCCCATTTGGCAGTGCCTTTTGTCACTTTTGATTTCGGACAAGAGTCGCGCATCGAATCGCATTGGCACATGCGCCGGCAGTTGGCGCTGGTCGGCCGCTCCTCCTTGTGCAAGGTGCGCATTCACACACGCACTATTTCGCGCGTACATTGCAGCCTGGTGCTTACACACGAAGGGCCGTGGGTCGTTGACCTCCTGGGCAAAGGCGGCATCAAAGTCGACGGCCAGCCGATACGCTTCGCCAAGATCAACAACGGCGCGGTTCTGGAAGTCGGCAACTATCGCACGTGGTGCCGCTATCCCGTGGACGGCAACTCGCGGAGCGAGTTGCCCACGCAGCCTGCTGGAAGACAATTGGCGACGCTCCCGCCAAGCACGCGGCCACTTGCGCCGTTGCCGGCGTCGCCGGGTGCGCTGCAAACGGACACTTTGCAATCCCTGCTGTTGCCGCTGATCAGTCAATTCAATCAGATGCAGAACCAGATGTACGATCAGTTTCAGCAGTCCATGCTCAGGATGTTTCAGCTCTTTAGCGCGCTCCACAAGGATCAGCTTCAGGTACTGCGCGAGGAATTGGACCGCGTGCACGAATTGACTCGCGAATTGCAGACACTGCAGCAACAGCTGGCCCTCGAGAACAAACAGCAAGACGCGAGTCCGCCCTGGCCGCAGTGGGCTGCGATGCTCTCGGCAACCGTCCCGCTTCCTGACGGCTCTGACCAGATTCCGCAGCCCAACGGAAGTCCAGTTTCGTTTAGCCGCGACCCGCAAGGGAGCTCGGACAGCATCCGTCGCGCCGAGCTCAACCAATTGACAAGCGCTGAGCCCGACACGCAAGCAAGGGTCACCCAAACGAGTGCCCAGAGTGCCTTGCCCAAGAACGGGAAAGCGCAAGGTGCCGTGCCCCTGAAGAAAGAGTCGTCCTTTCTCGCGCCCAATCCCGCGCCGGCCGCGGCGGCTGGCGGCACGGGCGCCGATCTGCACAACCTCCTGTCGCAACGGGTCAACGAGCTCCAGCAAGAGAGGCAAGGACGCTGGCAACGGCTCATGGAGTCGCTGTTCGGCCGCAGCGGCGGCGAAGTGCCTTAGGCGAAGACTCCGCACGTTGCGAAGGAATCCAGTGACTGCGGCCAAGTATCGAAACAGAGTTTCGCGGAGGTGCGTTCCTCGAAACTCCGTTTCGAACATGCGAATGGGCACGAATTACTTCTTCGCGGGCAACATTCCGCTCGCGCGCAATAGTGTTTCCTGCACCGCTAAATCGTGCTCCATGCTGAATTCTGGGCGCTTCTTGCCCGTTACCACCGCGGCGAATTCGCGCAGGTCGGAGATTTGCAGCGTTCGCGCCGGCAGCTGAATTGTTTGCCAATCACCCTGGCCGGCGCGATAGATTTCAACGGGTTGCACGTTCTTGTTCGCCAAATGCCCGCTGCCCAGGTGGGGAATGACCAGCGCCCCCTCGGTGCCGAACACTTCAAGGCGGCGTGAATGCGGCGCCACTTCCAGCGCGGGAATCTCGATGATTGCCCAGGCGTTGGGATAGCCGAAAACCGCGACGCCGTTGTCGATGTAGTGCGCCGGGCCTTCGCGATGGTGGTGAGCTAAAAAGGGTGTGATCTGCCGCGGCGTGCCGAGGATGGCGACCATCATGTCGATGACGTGGCCGGCCATCTCGAAGAACATGCCCCCTTTGTAGGGCGCCAGTTCTTCGACGAAGCGCTTGTAGGAGCCCAGGTCCTTCGGCAAACGCGCGCGAAAGTGATAGACCCGGCCAAACTCGTTCTTGCGGGCGCGCTGGAGCAATTCCTGAACCGCGGACATATAGCGGAACAGATAGATCATCTGAATGTGGAGGTGCTTGCGCTGCGCCTGATCCACGAGCCGGCGGTAGTCTTCGAGATTGTCGCCCGCCGGCTTCTCCAACATGATCGGTTTGCCTTGCTCCAGCGCCAGGCGAGCCAGGCGCAGGTTCTCGTTGACGCGGCCCTCGACGACGACGCCGTCGAGCTGCTGCTCGAAGAGTTGCTCGGGCTTGTCGACGATGCGCAGGTTGCCCAGGCGCGGCCCCCATTGCTTGCGCCGCTCGGCCACGACCTGGGCGTCGCGCTCGTAGAAGCCGACGAGCGTGAATTCCTTGGGATGTTCCGCGACCTGGCGCACGATGCCGTCAGCATGCGTGTGCCACATTCCCAGCATTCCCAGACGAAGCGGCATGAACGACTCCCCCTAAGCATCTGATTTATCGTTTCGCGTTCGCAGAGAACTGGCGAGCGCGAAACGACAAATCAGATGCTTCTACTTGCAACACTGGAATTCCCAAGACCTCCAGCGCGTTCTCCTTTTTCTTCACTGTGTCCGGCGCGTTTTTCCCCGGCAGCTTCGAAGCCATGTCGCGCTTCACATCCGCGTAAGCTGGATCTTTCGCCAGGTTTTTCCATTCGAGCGGGTCCTTCGTGTGGTCGTACAGCTCTTCACTGCCGTCCTTGTATTGAATGTAACGCCAACGCTCGGTGCGCAAGCTGTGGTTCTTGAATCCGTGCGTGGTCAGCGCGGGATGATCCCACGTAGTTTGCGGATTCTTGAGGAGCGGCACGAGGCTGTTGCCTTCCAGACCCTTCTTAGCCGGCAAGCCGCACAACTCATTGATCGTGGGATAGAGATCGACGAGGCTCACGGTGCGCTCGCAGCGCTGGCCTGCTTTGGTCAAGCCGGGTACATGCATCGTAAACACGACACGGCAATCCTGATCCCAAAGTGAAAACTTGCGCCAGTGCTGCTTTTGCCCGTGCGTCCAACCGTGATCGCTCCAAAGGATGATGATAGTATTCGCGGCATTCGGGCTGTCGGCCAAGGCATCGAGCAAGCGGCCAAGCTGCGCATCCATGTAGGTGCAGCACGCGAGATATGCTTGCACGGCTTGTTTCCATTGCCCGGTGGCGACAATCTGTTTGTGGTCGCCGTCAGGTTTGGCCATCTTGACGCCCGCGGCGGGCACATCGTCTAAATCGTTGTCCAGCACTTTAGGCAGTTGGACATTGTCCAGAGGGTGCATGTCGAAATACTTCTTCGGCACGTGCCAGGCGAGGTGCGGCTTGACATACCCCACCGCGAGGAAGAAGGGCCGGTCGTGCTTCTTCTTGACTTGCTCGATGGCCCAGTTGGTGAGTTTGCCATCCGGCAAATCGGTGTCCGCAGCGTCGAGCGGGCCCCAGGTCATGTTGCCGCCGATGCCGCCTGACTTCTCCCCTCGCCCCTGGGGGGGAGAGGGGTCGGGGGTGAGGGGGTCCGCCTTCTTCTTGCCTTTCTTCTTTATTTTCTCAGCAACCGCGTCCGGTTTCTGCTTTGCTTTGAAGTATTCATGCCAGCACTGTGGATCCTGGTAGTGGAAGATCTTGCCGCCGCCCAAGACGAAGTAACCCTGGCTCATGAGGTATTGCATGAGCGTTACGGTGTCGGGCAGCGCTGGCCGCCACGGCTGATTGTTGTGATAGACGCCGGTGGACGAGGGACGCAGCCCGGTCAGGATTGCAGTGCGCGACGGATTGCAGGCGGGAGCGGCGCAGTATGCGCGGGTGAAGAGCACGCCGCTCTTCGCCAGCCGGTCGAGGTTCGGCGTCTTCGCCTGCGGATGGCCGCCCAAGGCGCCGGTCCAGTCGTTGAGATCGTCCACGGCGATGAACAAGATGTTGGGCAGTTTGGTTTGGGCCTGGGCAAACGATGCGGGCACGACAAGCCAAACGGCGGCCAAGAGCATTGCGGGCTTCATGGTCGATCCTCATGCGAAAAGAAGTGATGCACCACAAAGTAGCGGATAGACATCGCAAGGGAAAGAGAATAATGAAAGTAAAGCCAGAAGCGGAGAAGCACATGCTTGGATTCGCCGTCGTTGGTTGCGGGCTGATCGCGCGGTTTCATGCCAAGGCGCTCGCGGACGTGCCGGGGACAAGGCTGCGGGCCGTGGTCAGTCGGTCCGCCGCCAATGCCGCCAAGTTTGTAGAGGAGAATAAGCTCCAAGACGTCGAGCCCTCGGCGGACTTGGCAGCGACGCTAAAGCGCAAGGATATCGACGTGGTCATCGTCACCACGCCGTCGGGCGCGCACCAGGAGCCGGCCGCGGCGTCGGCAAACGCCGGCAAGCACGTCGTGGTCGAAAAGCCGCTCGAAATCACTCTGGAACGCTGCGACCGCATCATCGACGCTTGCGACAAGAATAAAGTCAAGCTGTGCACGATCTTTCCTTCGCGCTTCGGCGATGCCAACGTCGCGCTCAAGAAAGCCATCGTTGCCGGCCGCTTCGGTCGGCTCACGCTGGGCGAAACCACGTGCAAGTGGTGGCGGCCGCAATCGTATTACGACGAAGGCGGCTGGAAAGGCACGCTCGCATTGGACGGCGGCGGCGCCCTCATGAACCAAGCCATCCACAACGTCGATCTCTTGCTCTGGATGATGGGACCGGTCACACACATCGCCGGCTTCACCGCCATGCTTGCCCACGAACGCATCGAAGTGGAAGACAGCGCCGTCGCGTGTCTACGCTTCGCGAGCGGAGCATTGGGCGTGATTCAAGCGACGACCAGCGTCTGGCCCGGTTTGCCCAAGACCATCGCGGTGCACGGCGACAGGGGCTCCGTCGTGATCGAGCAGGATGATCTGTTGCGCTGGGAATTCAATCCGGAAGACCCGCGCGACAAGGAGATTCGGCAACAATTCGCGGTCAAGACCGGCGCCTCGGGCGGTTCGAGCAATCCCGCGGCAATCTCGCACGTGGGCCACGCGCGCCAGCTCGCCGACTTCGTGCAAGCGCTGGAAAGCGGCCGCGCGCCGCTCGTCGACGGCCGTGAAGGGCGCCGCGCCGTGGAGGTGATTCTTAGTATCTATGATTCAGTCAAGTCGAAGCGTATCGTCTCGTTGCCGGCGAGCCGAACGCCGTAAGGCGTCGGGTGCATGGCCTGCCCCAGACCCGGCCGCTTACGCGGCTCGGCTCGCCATAAAGAGAACCTGATATTGCGAAAAACCGGTCAAGAAACAAGAATTCACGCAATTCGTGATTTCAATTTGCAATTTGCAATTTGCAATTGTCATTTTGAAATGCACTTAGGCCGAAGCGTGGAGAACGGCCCATGACGAAGGAACGCTCGCCCACCCTCGATTGGATCGTCTACGCCTTGATGCGCGTGGTTGTGTCTCTCATCCAAGCGCTGCCTTTCGCGCTCGCGTGCCGGCTCGGCGAATTCATCGGCTGGCTCGGTTATCGCGTGGACAAGCGCCATCGCAATGTTGCCCTGGAGAATCTGCGGCATGCGTTCCCCGGGCAATTCAGCGAAGACGAATTGCTGCAACTCGTGCAAAAGGTTTTTCAGCACTTCGGCCTGTTGCTCATTGAAATTCTTTTCTTGCCGCGGCGCGTCAACATCCAGAACTGGCGTCGGCACTTCCAGTTTCGCACGGAAGAAGATGTGCGCCGATTCCTGGATATGGCGCTGTCGGGCCGGCCGGTGCTGCTGGCGACCGGGCACTTCGGCAACTGGGAGTTGTCCGGCTTCGTGCTCGGACTCCTGGGCGTGCCGCTCTACGCCATCGCCAGGCCGCTCGACAACCCGTACGTGGACGACTACCTCCGCCGGCTGCGCGAATTCCACGGCCAAAAAATCCTGGCCAAGCAGGGCGATTTCGAGCATATCCAAGAAGTGCTGACCAAGGGCGGCATCCTCGGCACGCTCGCGGATCAGGATGCCGGCCAACGCGGACTTTTCGTCGAGTTTTTTCATCGCCCGGCTTCGACGCATAAGGCGCTCGCTCTTTTGGCCCTGGAACACAAAGTGCCCATTGTCGTGTTGGCGTCCGTACGCACCGATGGGCCGCTTGTTTATCGCGCGCTGGTCGAAGACGTGATATTGCCGGAAGAATACGAAGGCCGGCCCGACGCGATCAAGGCCATCACGCAGCGCTATTCCACGGCGCTGGAACAATTGATTCGCCAATATCCAGAACAGTATTTCTGGCTGCACCGTCGCTGGAAGCACCAACCTATCGCCAAGGGAAAAAAGAAAGCCGCGTAACCCAAGCTCCCCTTCATCCCCGACACCTCTCTCTCAAGGGCGAGGGGGAGCATGCATCGGCGGTGGCTCATGCGGACAAGCGAGGACGCTTGTCCTACGGTAACTATTGGCGCGAAAAGGAGTCGAACGGCTTGGCGGCGGGCACTATTATCTTGATTCTGAAGATTGCGGTCGTTGCCGTCTCCGTGCTGCTCGTGCTATCCCTTTGGGCGCTCGCTTGCGGCAACTTCAAATTGCATGGCCGCATCAATCTCGTGTTCTTCGCTCTGACCCTGGCTGCCTTGCTCGGCTTGGAGGTCGTCGCGCGCCTGTTGGCGCCGGCGATTTTCGCCGAGCATTTCGAGAAACACCAGGCGATGGACGCGCTGCGCGTGCATCTGGGTTTCTCGCTGCCGGCCACGGGCGTACTCCTGTTCATGCCGCTGACCGGATTGCGACACCGCCGGCGGCTACACGTCGGACTCGGCCTCTTGTTCCTGGTGCTGTGGACCGGCACATTCGTCACCGGCGTGTTCTTCTTGCCGCATGAGAATTTGTAAGCATGTCCGAACCCGCCGAAGATTTGAGAAAATCCTATGCGTCGCTCCTGCGCGATCGGGATTCGACGCCTGCCGAGGTCGGGACCGGTCCGGCGGACGCCGCGGTGGGCCGGCAATCCGCCCCACAAGATAGCCCTGCCCCGCCGTCGCCGACGCGCATCGTCGAGGCGTTACTTTTCGTCGGCGGCGAACCGTTGACCGCGACACGCGCCGGCGAGATCATCCGCGGCATGTCCGCGGAGCAGTTTACCCAGGCCCTCGACGGGCTCAATCGCGCCTATCGACGCCAGGGCCGTCCTTACGCGATAGTCCCCAAGGGGGACGGCTACGTCCTCGCGCTGCGCTCGAAGCATCGCGGCATCGTGGAAAAGGTCTTCGGCGGCCCGCGCGAGGCGCGACTGTCCAACGCCGCCGTCGATGTGCTCGCCCTGGTCGCCTATCGCCAACCCGCAACCAGAGGCGAGGTGGATAACTTGCGCGGCGCCGACTCCACCCCGCTTTTGAGGCAACTGGTTCGCCGCGGTCTGATCCAAGTCGTCTATCGCGCCGACGCCCACGAACGCGAAGTCTCCTACGGCACCTCGCCGCGCTTTCTGGAGTTATTCGGCTTGCGCAGCCTCGACGATTTGCCGCGCGTTCAAGACTTGCAGGTGCTGTAACAGTCTACATGCTATTGCGCGGGTGATCCAATCCCACAGTGTTCCGTATTTGAATTGGTCCACGTAGATTCTCCAAATTGCCAACTGCTCCATTTAATCCACAAATCTCGCAAACTCCTCTTGGGCGCGAAATCCACTTTCGGTTATCTTTTGCAGTTCCCCTCGCTTGCGCGTCGGGCTAGGGTTGGCTCGCTTGGGCACGAAAGGATGGATCCATGCGCGTGTGCCTTTTCGAAGACCGGGCGGATCGTCTCAAACCTCTCAGTCTTACTCGGCCAGTTTTCGACTTGCGCTGCGGCTTGACCACGCTCGCGTCGAAGCAACTTCGCAGTTTTCCAGCTGTCGAGTGCGGGTATATTGTGCGCCCTGTTTTGGAAGAACTGACGCGCATCCAGTACCCAGGCGCGCCGGTAAATGACCTGCACTGGTTGCACGCCGGACCGCTCGTGCTGGTGAACGGGCGCTGGCTGCCGCCTGTGCTTTCGCCCGTGTCCCCAAGTCCAGGGGAGAATCAGGTTGGACTTCTTGAATACGAAGTCGCTTTTGCCGTGGTGGGACCTGACGAGGTGCGCGGCCTGACGCCCAGCACATTGCCGGACTTCCTCGAGCGCTGGAAGGAAAAGTTGCCGGCCCAGGACGCTGGAGGAAGCTGGATTCGCTTCGCTTGGGACCTGGTCGCGCGGAACGGCGCGGAAATCGCGAGCGATTTCGCGGAGATTCTTGGACTCAGTTCCGCGCCCAGGTCCACGCTTGCCCTCGTCGGCCCGGCGAAAGACTTGTGGGTCCATCCCCAGGCGCACATCGATCCTTACGTGGTCGCGGACACCAGCGCCGGCCCCGTGGTCATCGATGACGCCGCGACCATCACAGCGTTTTCGCGTTTAGAAGGGCCGTGTTACATAGGACCAAAAACGCAGGTGCACGGCGCCAAGATTCGCGCCGGCACGTCGCTTGGTCCCGAGTGTCGCATCGGCGGAGAAGTCGAAGCAAGCATTGTTCATGGTTACAGCAACAAGTACCACGACGGTTTCCTGGGCCACGCCTATGTCGGCGAGTGGGTCAATTTGGGCGCGGGCACGCACAACAGCGATCTGCGCAACGACTATGGCGAAGTGGCAGTAATCTTGAACGGACAAAAGATCGGCACGGGCCTGAACAAAGTCGGCTGCTTCTTGGGCGACCACGTCAAGACCGGACTCGGCACGCTCTTCAACACCGGCACAAACGTCGGCGCCTTCTGCAATCTCTTGCCTGCGGGGCGTTTCGCGCCCAAATTCGTTCCTTCCTTCTGCAATTGGTGGAACGGCAGCTTGCAAGAGGGCTTCGACTTGGAGCAACTCTTACCCACGGCCCGGCAAGTCATGAAACGCCGCGGCCAGGAACTCACTCCGGCCCACGAAGAGCTTTACACCCGGCTGCATGCCGAGACGAGTCTCGAACGGCGTCGCGCCTTGCGCGACACGCTGCGCCGCACCGCCTAAGCGTAGGCGTTGCGGGCCGATCTCTGCGAAGTGTCGACCGCTGAAAGTGTCCCACAAGAGGAAATACAAATCATGGACTTCTTCAGTCGCGTCGGCGACTGGTTCGCCGACGACCGCTTGCTGGCCAATCTTGTGGGTCTGCACGTCGTCCTGGCTGTTTTCTTGGTCGTTTCGGTGATGTTGCGCAAGATCCTGATGCAAGGCGGCGACGTTCTTGTGCGCTGGATCGGCCTGCACTGGCTCGACGGCATCAGCAAAGAAGCTGTGCGCAAGATTCGCACGCTGCTCTTCTGGACAACCGTTTGCTTGATGCTCCTCGCGATCGTGGGCGCTGTCGCCTATCACGCATTCGGCCGGGACATCCGGCTGGACCTGAATCTCTGGTACCAGCACCTGACTGCGGAACAGATTTTTCACCTCTGCTTGGCGCTGGGTCAATTGGCATTGCTCGCGGTCGGCGTATTCTTTGCGATACGCTTCATTCGCCGGGGCCGGCTTTATCTGGAGAAGGCAGCGCTTGGATTGACGCCGCAGCCGGCCGCGCAAGACATGAGCGATTCCCAGGCGGACGCAGGCACGAATCAAGAGGATCATCGCGACACGGTGCGGCGCTGGTTCAACCTGTTGCAGCGGTTCGCCCTGTGCACTTTGGCCCTCGCCGCCCTCTGGATCGCGGGCCACATCGTGTATCTGCGCGAGGCGGTGGACACCCTCATCGGCTTCCTCATACGTCTGGTTGCCATCATCATGGTGGCCCGGCTCTTGACGCTGGCTTGCAGGACCATCTCCAACTCCCTCGCCGGTTTGGGCAACCGGCATCTCGGCGCGGGCAGCTATCGCCGCTACTGGGAGCGCGTGACCCGGCTCTTCCCTTTCGGCGAACGCTGCTTCGAGGCGGCGGTCTACGTCTCGGCGGCGTCGCTCATCATTCATGAATTGAAGTTTGTCGCCGTCATCGCGGACATTGGCCCGCGCGTTGTGCAGTGCATCGGCATTTTTTTCAGCACGCGTGTGCTCATCGAGCTATTGACAGTGCTCTTGCACGAGGCGTTTGGCTTGGGCAACGAAGAGCGTCCGCTCGATCAGAAGGGGCAAACGCTCCTTCCGCTCTTGCAGTCCATCGGGCAATACGTCCTCTACTTCGGCTCAGGCGTCATCATGCTGGGCGTTCTGGGCATCGATACCGGCCCGATCCTTGCGGGCGCCGGCATCGTCGGTTTGGCGGCTGGTTTGGGCGCGCAGAGCCTGGTCACCGACGTCGTATCGGGCTTTTTCATCCTTTTCGAAAACCAGTATCTTGTCGGCGACGTGGTGCAGATTGGCGACGCCGCCGGCCGCGTTGAGGCGGTCAGCATTCGGCACACGCAAATCCGCGACGAGCACGGCAAGCTGCACATTATCCCCAACGGGCAAATCAAGAGTGTCATCAATTTCTCGAAAGGTTATGTCAACGCCGTCGTGGACTTCAAAATGCCGGCCAGCCAAAACCTGGACCAGGTGATGCGCGATCTGGCCGAAGCGGGCCGACGCCTGCGCGAACGCCGCCGAGAAGTGCTGGGCGACACCGTGGTCAAGGGATTGGTGGAACTGACGCCGACCGAGATGACGGTCCGCGCCGTCACGCGCGTGCAACCCGGCGCTCACCAGGCGATGCAATACGAATACCGGCGTCTGCTCAAGGAAGTACTGGACGAGCGCAAGGAGCAGCCGTTCGCGCAGGCGGCGTGACGCCACCGAAAGGAAGGCGACGACAGTCGTGCTTTTGGATTTGCGAAGTCTCAAAAAAGAAAGACAGCCTCAGAATAACGTGTGCTGCTTGCTCATTGACTCCAATTCATTCGCATTCAAAGCTTCGCGAAGCAGGGTCAGGTCGGGCGGTCCACCAGTAGGACACGGTAAAGGCTGACCACCTTTCCTTAGCAAGAGGGCATTGCCTTGCGCCGAGGCGGCAGGCTTTGGAAAATCCAGGACGAACAAAGGCACTCTCAACTCGAGCGCCGCCTGGCCCGCTTCCCAAGTCCCGCCCGATGTGCCGGCTTCTACGACGATCAATGCTTGCACCAGTCCGCAAACCGTCTTGTTCCGTTGCATGGCGTTGCCTATCGACCATGGCAGCTTGGGCGGGAACTCGGACACGACAACAAATTGGTCCTCCACGAGCAATTCCGTCAAACTCGGTCTGGGACGGAATTGAAGTATGCCTTCCGGCAAAACCAATGCGGTGGCGCCGCCTATTGCCAATGCGGCTCGATGCGCCGATTCGTCAATCCCCGGCGCATGTCCGCCCACAACGATAAGGCCTTCTTTTGCGAAGGCCCCAGCGATCAGCTCAGCACAGCGAATTCCTTCATCGGAAGCATCGCGCGCGCCGCACAACCCAACGGCACGTTGCTGGAGCAATGACGCTGAGCCGGCCGCGAAAAGGACGGGCGGCGCTTTCGGCCCCAATACCTTCTGCAACCGAGAGGGGTAAGTCGCATCACCCCGAAACATCGTGCGAACGCTATTCTGTTCGAGGATTTCAGCCATCTGTGCCGCGATTTCCTCGCTCGCAAAAACGGCGGCTGCCTGATCTTCACTCAACCCATAACTAGCCACCATTTCCTCCGGCGACAAAACGACAAAATCGCTCAAAGAAACTTCACTTTGCTCCAGCCGGTCGAGCAACCGAGCCAATGAACGCGGCCCGATTCCTTTGGCCTGCATCACCTGCAGGAGCGGCAAGGTTTCATTCGCCATCATGTACTCCTTTACCGATTGTCCGTGTCGCGCAGCGATTTGACGCATGCCAGGCCAACAACGGAGCGGACTTTTCGGTTCTTGAGGAAGCTCGCGAACGTCCACATGGATGCACCAGACTGGTAAAGGTCGTCGATTACGATTATCGAGCAATCCTCAACGGGGCGCGACATTCGAATCCCATTTGATGCAACGATGCTCTTCCATTGGTCGAGTTTTTGGTCCACTGTCAGATTCTTGGCAGACTGTTTGGCGACCGATAGTGACGGCAGTGCGACCGGTCGAGGGTCTCCCCAAAACGAATCCTTCACAAAGCTCACAATAGCTCGGCACAATGCGCTGGGCAAGCAAAACGTCAGTCCGCGCCGAGAAGGTACGTGTGTCAAAAGGCGCGGCTGAGGGATGGCACATCGAGGCAGGGCCTCAATGGCAAAGGCCAACTCCTTGGCCAATTCCGATAGTGCTTCAGAGTTCTGCTGGTATTTCGCCTGATATTCCAATTCGCCGATTTCCGTTCGGTCCGCTTGAGGGCTTGGCTTGTTGAAATCCAGAGCCAAGCAAAAATCCAGCTCATCGGTAAAGTTGTTCTTCAAGTGCTTGTTGATTCCCAGACAGACGGCGCGTTCGAAAAACTTGAGGAAGCCCTGAATGCGTTGTACGTCTCGAGCCGGAAGCTTAGAGAAAAGTGCGAATTTGTTCCTTGCGCTCTTAAAGTCGCGAAAGCCCGCTGGTGACTGCTTCATCAGCGTTGGAAAGTAGTTAGCAAAAAGCTCAGCATAGTATGGTTGCAAGTGTAGCAACCAATTGCCGTCTTGGTCTTGGAAAAACTGCTTCCATTCCAGTTGACAGCGGCTCCGTGGCGGGAGCAGTGACATGCGAGTTGTCCTCATGTTGTCCACGTTGGAGCCTCATTGTGGCACTGCTTGCCTCTAAATGCTACAATCCCTCCCACGAATTACCCAAGTAGGTCCGGCCTGCCGGGCCGGGCCTTCGCCCAGGTCCCGCTCCGAAAGCGGGGCCGACAAGGAGCGACGCCATGGCCGAATATCACGACCGGGAACATTACATCCCGATTCGCAAAAGCGACCTCGTCGAACACTTGTGCCGCGGTCTTTCGGCCAAGGACGCCGACCAGTTCCGCCAGCTAAGCAACCTGCTCACGGCGACTTTTCATTTCGAATACCATCATCTCTTGGAGGAGCTCAAGAACGAATACGCTCCCTTTAACCCGGACGCCACCACCAAAACGCTGCGCCAGCTCAGTCAGCAAGAGCGCCTCGAGCAGCTCGAGCACCTGTTCAATCGCTTCGTCACGCTCATGGAGCGAGCCAACTTCAAGCGGCTCGGTCCGCAGGATTTTCAAAAGGCCACCAAGGAAGTGACCGAGTGGGGCCTGAACATGGACGTGGATTTCGGCATTTTCGAAAAGCTTGCCGGCTTCGCGCGCGGCGAGTACACGGCCGAGCGCAGCCGGCGCCTGTGGTGGAAGCTGTGGAAGAAAGAATCCATCCGCATGGCCGTCTATCAGCGGCTGGTGCTCATGGT
>JAKEFD010000061.1 GCA_022616245.1 Gemmataceae bacterium | reverse complement strand
TTATCTGGACATTGGATTGACGGACAAAGCCAGCGCGGACTTCGATCTGTGCCTCAGGCTCGATCCAGGGATGTTCGAAGGCTACATCAACCGCGGCTACGCGCGCTACAAGCGCGGTGAATGGGACGCCGCCATCGAAGATTTCAATGTAGCCGTCAAGATATCTCCGATGAATGCGCTCGCGTACAGCAACCGCGGCAACGCCTACAGCAAGAAAGGCAGCCTCGAGCTGGCGCTCAAGGATCTCGACGAAGCCGTGAAGCTCGATGGTCGCGATCCGCAGCTTTACAACAACCGCGGCGGCGTGCACGGCGCGACGGGCAATCACGAGAAAGCGGCCGCGGACTTCAGCCGAGCCATCGAACTCGCGCCGGATTTCGCCTCGGCTTATCGCAACCGCGGCGCGGCCTACCATCAACTCGGCGAGACAACGCGCGCTCGGGCAGACTTTGCCGAAGCCATGCGCCTCGATCCCGCCAACGTCGACAGCATTCCTGCGGAGTATCGCAACTGAAAGCGCCGGGTGGCATGCGGAAGCGGCCTTGCCGCGAAAAACACAAAGTACACAAAACGCGCCGCAAACTCGGTCGAAAGTGTCAGCGCTGAATGGAATCACTGCGTGCGCCGCTTCGGAATCGCCAGGCTCATATCTTGTGTCCTTTGTGTTTTTCGCGGCCGCTCAATCCAAGATCTTTCTATCCCCAGCAAATCAGTCCCGGCTCGAACGGATTGCTCAGGTTCGGGTTCTTGGGCAAGACGCGCACGGCATAGCCGTAATGGCCGCTGGTGCGGCACGGGATTGTGCCGGTAAAGACCCAACTCGAGCCGGACGGGTGGCCGTTATGACTCATGCCGGCGGTGGCGGGGCGGGGGATTTCGCCCTGGTTATCGACGATGCCGTGGAAGAGTTGCACTTCGACGTCGTCGGGTGTGAGCGGGCCCAGACTGATGCGGGCCTGGACGTCGAGTTGGGCGCCAACGCGCATGGGGTCGGCGGCGTTGGCCTCGACGTTCTCGACGCGGATTTGTCCCCAGGCCTTCTTCAAGCGCTGCCGCCATTGCGCCAGACTTGTCGCCGGCGTCAGGTTGTTTTCGATGAGCCGGCTGTAGCGCTCGACGGACGGCTGATAGCTGCGCTCCATGTATTCTTGCACCATGCGGGCGGTGTTGAATACGGGGCAGACCGTGCCGATGGCCCGCTTCATGGTCTTGATCCAGCCGCGCGGCAAGCCGTCGCCGCCGCGATTGTAAAACAGCGGCACGATTTCCTGTTCGAGCAAGTCATAGATGGCCCGGCTTTCAATGTCGTCTTGGTAATTGAGGTCGGTGTATTCCTCGCCGGCGCCGATGGCCCAGCCGTTGTCGCCCACATAGCCTTCGACCCACCAGCCGTCGAGGATGGACAGGTTGATGCCGCCGTTGATGCAAACCTTCATGCCGCTGGTGCCGGAAGCTTCCAAAGGCCGGCGCGGATTGTTGAGCCAAACGTCCACACCTTGGACGAGGTAGCGTGCAACGTTGACGTCGTAGTCTTCGAGGAAAACCAAGCGGCGGCGCAGCTCGGGCCGCCGGCAGACGTGGACGATTTCCGCGATCAGCTCTTTGCCGCCATGGTCGCGCGGATGCGCTTTGCCTGCGAACACGAACTGCACCGGCCGGTCTTTGTCGTTGACGATCGCCGCCAGCCGTTCCAGGTTGCGGAAGATGAGGGTGCCGCGTTTGTAGGTGGCGAAACGGCGCGCGAAACCGATGGTCAGCGCTTCCGGATCGAGCACTTCCTCGGAGCGGGCGATTTCCGAAGGCGGCGCGCCGCGGCGCTGAAGCTGAGCCCGCAGGCGCGCCCGCGCGTAGACGACCAGCCGTTCGCGGCGGCGCTCGTGCGTGCGCCACAATTCGGCGTTGGGAATGTTTTCCACCCGCCTCCAGATCGAGTGGTCCGTGGGCCGCTCCTCCCATTGCACACCGAGATAGCGATCGTATAGCTGGGAAAACTCCGGCGCCAGCCAGGTGCGCGTGTGTACGCCATTGGTGATCGATGTGATGGGCGCTTCGGCCTCGGGCAGGTCAGGCCAGATCGCTTTCCACATGCGCCGCGACACTTGTCCGTGCAATTTGGAAACACCGTTACTGACGTTGGATAACCGCAATGCCAGGACCGTCATGCAAAACGGTTCGTTGAGATCGCTTGGATTCTGACGGCCCATCCCCAGAAACTCGTTCCAGTCGATCTTGAGGAGCGGCAAGTAACTCGAGAAGTAGTGCTGAATCAAGGAGGGAGGGAAGACGTCGTTGCCGGCGGGGACTGGCGTGTGCGTGGTAAAGCAAGTGCCGGCGGCGACCGCTTCCTTGCCCGCCGCATAGTCCAGGCCGTGCTCCTCCATCATCCAACGGATGCGTTCAAGCCCGGAAAACGCCGAATGGCCTTCGTTCATATGGCAAACGGACGGCGGCTTTCCCAACGCCCTTAGCGCCCGAAAGCCGCCGATGCCGAGGACCATTTCCTGGCGCACGCGCAAGTCGTGGTCGCCGCCGTAGAGTCGGCCGGTGATCTGCCGGTCGTCGGCGTTGTTCTGCGGAATGTTGGTGTCGAGCATGTAAAGCGGTACGCGACCTACCTGAATGCGCCACACCTTGGCCCAAACGTCGCGTCCCGGCATGGGCGTGGCCACCAGGAGCGGCGCGCCGTCCGCTTTCGTCTCCGGAATGAGCGGCAAATTGTAAAAGTCATTCTCCGGATAGCGCTCTTGCTGCCAGCCGTCCACATTGAGGTATTGGCGAAAGTAGCCTTCGCGATACATGAGGCCGACGCCGATAATCGGCAGGCCCAGGTCGGAGGCCGCCTTCATGTGATCGCCCGCCAAGAGTCCTAAGCCGCCCGAATACACCGGTACGCTTTCGTGGATGCCGAACTCCGCCGAGAAATAGGCGACGCGATATTTCGCCGCGATGCTCTCGGCCTCCTCTGGGTTCTTGACGTAGGACTCTTGAAACCAAGTGCGGCCGTTCACGTAGCTGCGCAGGGCGTGGACGACGCGGTCCATATGGGCCACGAAACCATCGTCGTGCACGAGTTGCTCGTAGCGTTCCTGGCTGACGGTCGCGAGCAGCTTGACGGGGCTGTTCTCCAGGGTCAAAAAGGCGTCTTCGTCGATGCGGCGAAAGAGGGAAACGGCCTCGTGGTTCCAGCACCACCACATGTTGTAGGCCAGTTGCTGCAAACCTTGCAATCGGGCGGGCAGGAAAGGCAAGACGGTAAACGTTCGCAAAGGACGGGCTGGCATGGTTCTACCTCGTATATGGGAGTATCAGGAGACGGCGCGCGGAAACTGACTTTTTCGCCTCCTGGTTAGTTGGAGACAAACGGGTTTTGTAAAGTGGAGTTCTTCCACGCTTAGAATACCTGTTGCAGAAGTGAATTTCAACGAAGGTTCACTGGCGGCGCCGAACAGTAGGCAAAGGCGTTTCCTCAAAGAAGTATGCGTTGCAGATTCCGCACACTGTGACACAATAAGTCGGTCCCCATGTGATCCGTTCAACTGGTCGGTTCCCACGTTCCACCGGCCTAACCTGAGGTGCAATCATGAAAACAACTCGCCATCTTTCGCTCGTTTTCTCGGCCCTCGCGGTAGCGGCTCTTCCCAACACCGCTAGTGCCCAGAAGGTCAAGGTGCAATATCAAGTGTCTCACGAGCGGCTGGAACGCATTTTGAAGGAGTTGGACGTAAGCTACGAGAAGACACCCAATCCCGCTTTGTTTGGCGGAGGGTTCTCGTATTTTTACACGCGCAACAACCACAAGATCCGCGTGCACAACACGAACGGACTGCACCTGCTTATCGATGCTGTTTTCATGAAGATCCCACTGGAGGATGTTAACCGCTGGAATCGCGACGGGCATGTGAGCCGTGCGGTAGTATTGTCGAATGACACCCTCTCTCTGGAAACATGGCTGGTGTGCGGGGGCGGAGTCACGGACGGGATGATCCGGCAGTTTTTGCGCACATTCGAGTCCGACTTGCAGGCATTTTCCAAGTTTTGGGACACGCTGGAATTGGAAGAAGAGCAGTTTCAGGCTGCCTCGGCGGAACGCCTTGAGAAGATCCTGCGGGATCTCAAATTGACTTTCAAGAAGAAGGACGAAAAAGGCAATGTCCAGTTCGAATTCGACAAAGACAACTACAAGTTTCGGCTGCGTTGCCGCGAAGCAGGCGCAGTGTTGGTGCTCGAATCGACATTTCCCAAGTTTCCACTCGACAAACTCAACAAGTACAACGTGGATCGCCGCCTTGTAAGGGTCGTCTTGCGACAAGACGAAACGGGCAAGGAATTCACTACGTTGGAAAGTTATCTCGACTGTCGAGGCGGAGTGACCGAGTCCATCGTACGCTATTTCGTAAGTGCCTTTGAACACGAAACCAGGGACTTTGACCGGACTTTCACTCAGGTCCGCCGTGAGCGGGAGGAAAAGATCGAATACTATCTGCTGCGGAATTCCGCATTGGAAACTGCAAATTGACCCAGCCAAATTCCATTTGACCTCCGTCCCGGCCCGGCATACCTTACTGCTACCTCTCACTGGCCGCGCGTCGCGTGGCGACTTTTTTCTTCACAACTGGAGGCAGCATCATGCGCAGCGTAGGAATCGTCATCGGTGTCTTGGCTTTGGCGGCGGCCGTCCGGCTGTCCGCGCAAGAGCCGGCCAAGCCTGGTCCGGAACAAGAACATTTCAAACAGTTCGAAGGCACGTGGGACGCAACCGTGCACTTCAAGGGAGAAACCTCCAAGGGCACTATGAGCTGGAAAGTTGGTTTGGGCGGGCTTTGGCTCCTGGAGCATTTCAAAGGTGAGTTCGCCGGCTCCGGCTTCGAAGGCATCGGCGCCACCAGCTACGACCCGGCCAAGAAGAAGTATGTCAATGTCTGGATCGATTCAATGTCCACGAGCGCCATGACTTCCGAGGGCACGTTTGATAAAGCGAAGAAAACCATGACTATGCACGGCAGCATGCCCACGCCCGACGGCAAGACGATGAAGACTACTTCGGTCACCGAGGTGAAGGATGCGAACAACCTGGTGTTCACGATGAGCGGTCCCGGCCCGGACGGCAAGAATGCTGAATTGTTCAAGATCACGTACAAGCGGAAAACGAAATAACGCCGCGGACAAGCAAAAGGCCCGGTCCAACGGACCGGGCCTAAGATTTTACTCTGGTTTCCACTTGGGAACCGGCGGGCTATCCGCTAGCGGATAATGCCGCGTACACGACTGCCGAGATTCGCCAATCGGCCGCGTATTCCGCCGTAACCCATGCCGGTGCTGGTTTGCACGCCGGATTGTACGCTGGCTTGCGCGCCGGTTTGCAAACCGCCTTGCGTGCGGATCTGGGTCACCTGTTCAGTGCCATTCTTGGTTTCAGTGATTAGCGTGACCTGCGAACCGGTGGTCACATCCTGCATAGTGCCCGCCACTTCCATCGTGGTGTTCCGTCGTGACAGCAAGCCGCCCCGCGACGTGAACATCGTTGTCACTTGGCAGTTCTGGGCGCATGGATACGTCTGGTCCTTGCCATCCACGGTGATCGTCACCGTGTTCGCGGCACTGTCCACTTTCTTGACCTGTCCGCGAATCTCAGCTGCCAAAAGTCCGCCCGGCACCAAAGCAAGTGCCGCCAATCCAGCTAGCAATTTGCGCATCGTAAACTCCTTTTGAACAAAAAACGTGAGGGGAATCGGCAGACGGTGCCGCTCCAAGCAGGCTGCGAAAGGACGTTCGCGTCCTTCATCGTTGCCGCCAATCCCCTTCGTTGTTCGCGCACTGATACACACTAGTGAATTGATCACGAAAAGAAAGAAAAAAATGGGAGAGATGGGCAAAGAACCACCATTTGTCGCGTCGGCGAACGATGTCGCATTACTGCTCGTTCCGGCAAATTGAGTCAGCGGCTTTGTTGCGAAACGGAACATTGAACGAAGGCCACCAATCCAACAAAGTCACGCATGTTCCACAAATTATTACAAGTAAACAGCTTGCGAGATAAGCAGAAAAAGATGGG
The DNA here is from genome assembly GCA_022616245.1 of Gemmataceae bacterium. Taxonomy (GTDB): domain Bacteria; phylum Planctomycetota; class Planctomycetia; order Gemmatales; family Gemmataceae; genus JAKEFD01. The sequence continues at coordinate 11,036 of JAKEFD010000061.1, read as the reverse complement.
CGCGGCGACGAATTGGCATCGGCCTTGCAATTACAGAAGGCGTGAGAAGTTGGTAGCGAGTCCCAACTGCTCACGAAAGAGCCTCAACCTGCCTTACACACTCCTCCAAGTGGGCACGGGGCGGTGGATCGCGAGTCCCACGAAGCCCCGTGCCACCACATCTTCCTCCTTCCAAACAACAACTTACAAGCAACTCCCAAACGGGGAGGCTCTCGTACTTTTAGTCAACCACGGCCTGATTGCATCCGAATGCTCGAATTGCTATCGCTTCGCATCGTGACGCATAATATAAGGTAGGAGTGTTTTGGCTGGATCATCCGCAAGGGAGGATTGGGTGTGCGCGGCAAATCTGGGACGCTTCCGGGGAATGGGCAAGCCCGGCCAATGACAAAATCCGCCTCCGCTCAAGTGGACTCGCACATTCCGGCCCCCGGCTCTTTGGGGACTGAATCTCTTCCACGCGATCGCTGTCTTGAATTGCACCGCATCATGGTCCGCGCCCGCGCCATGGAAGAGCGCATGATCAAAATGTCCAAATCCGGCGAGGGCTATTTCTGGATCGGCGGGCCCGGCGAGGAAGCCTTCAACGCGGCCCTCGGACTGCTGATCAAAAAGGGTGAGGGCCCTGACTTCGATTTCTTGCATCTGCACTACCGCAACAGCGCCACCATGGTCGCCATGGGCATGCCGATGATCGACGGCATCCGGCAGATGGCGATGACGGCCACCGACCCGCATTCGTTTGGCCGCAATTTTCCCGGCCACTTCGCGTTCAAGAAGTGGAATGTCACGCCGATCAGCTCCGTGATTGAGAATCAATTCGTCATCGCGCCCGGCACCGCCATCGTGCAAAAACGGCGCGGCGGCGACGCCGTCACCATCGTCGTCGGCGGCGAGTCCGGATCGGCCGAAGGCGATTTCGCCTCGTGCCTCATTTGGAGCACGCGCCCGGGCAACGAACTTCCTGTGCTCATGATCGTCATGAACAACGGCTGGGGTATTTCCACGCCGCATGGCTCGCAGCACGGCGCCAAGAACGTCATCGACCGCGGCAAACCATTCGGCATTCCCGGCGAAGTTGTCGAGGGCAATGATCCGGTGGCGAGCTGGTTCGCGATCAAGAGGGCACTGGAGTACTGTCGCAAGGAACGCCGGGCGTACATGCTGGAAGCCAAAGTGTCACGGCTCTACGGGCACTCGTCGTCGAGCGGGGCGCCGCGCAGCAGCGATCCGGATTGCATCGCCATGTTCGAGGAAAAACTGCTCGTGCAAGGCTGGCTCAGCCAGGAAGCGATCGAACGCCTTCACGCTGAAGCGAAGGCGGAAGCGGACGCCGCCGCGGCCCAGGCGGTCCAGGAGGAAAAGCCCCACAAAGAACATGTGGAGAGATTCACTTACGCCCCGAGCTCCGTGGACAAAGTGTATCCCGGCGACTACACGGGCGTCCCGCAGAGAATAGACGATTAGGGTTTTCCCGTTTACGTTTCGCGCTCCGAGCGCGCCTGGAACTGTATTCTCGCACGCTGAATCATCACCATGCCCATCCTACTTCAATGCCGCTGCGGTAAGAAACTGAAGGTCCGCGACGAGTTCGCCGGCAAAAAGGTCCGGTGTCCGGCCTGCGGTGAAATCTCCGTTGCCGGGGAAGCCATCCTTGAGCCGGAAATCCTGGCTCCTGCGCCAATTATCCGACCAGGACCGCCGCCGCTCCAGCCTGTCCAGCCTGTTCGAGCGCGCCAAGAAGATGAGGACGACGACGACTCCGAGGAAACTCCGAAAAAGAAATCCCGCGGCGAAAGTGAATGCGCGTGTTTCCATTTCAAGTCCGGCGGCTCCCAGGGCTTGTTCATCCTGGCCAGGGACGGCATTTGCTACGACTACTTCGATAACAAGAAACAAGCCAAGAACGCCGCGGAAGACCTGGAGAACGGCGAACCCCTGGAAGACGTCTTGAGCAAGAAGGCGCAGGCCATTCCCTGGGACGCCATAGACAAGTTCATTACCAATCTTCACCTGGAGACGCTGTTTGTTCATTACAAGGCAAATGACGACGACACTTCCACCTCGTTTTTCTTCGAACCGAAAGAGGAGCGCGACGCGGCCTTGAAGGAATTGCGCCGCCGCCTTGACGACGAATTCAAATACAAGAAGGAAGTTTTCACTCCGCTGACGGCCGCGGTGGCGCCCCTCATCACCATCGTTGCCGTGGCAGCGGCGACCGGCGGGCTGGCATGGCTGGCTCACTGGATGTCCACCTGGGAAGGCAGCGCCCGCGTGCCCATCTGGGCAGCACTCTTCTACTATTTGTTCACCTGGCTTGGAACGACGGGGACGGTCATTATCGGCGGCGTGATTGTGATCTTGTGCGTGGTGTGGCTCTTTTTCCGCGTCGCCAAGCCGCCCATCGAAGTCACGCTCCAGCGCCGCAAGAAAAAACGCGACACAGAGGACGAGGATTAGGCATGGCCACGATGGTGCAGGCAGTGCGCATGGCGCTTCATTACGGCGAGGAACACCTCGGCGTAACCGACGTCTTCGGCCAGGATGTCGGCCCGCCCTTAGGCGGCGTCTTCACCGCGACGCAGGGACTGAAAACCGCGTGGAATTCTCCCTTGGACGAACGCGGCATCATCGGCGCCGCCATGGGCATCGCCTATGCGGGTGGCCGGCCAGTATGCGAAATCCAGTTTTGCGACTATGGCTTCAACACCATCGATCTCTTGAAGGTCGCGGGCAACCAGCGCTGGGCCGGAGCGGGCAACTACGACATGCCGATTGTCCTCATGACGCCGTCCGGCTCCGGCATCCGCGGCAGCTTGTATCATTCGCACAGCTTCGAAAGCTGGGCCAGCCGGCTCGCAGGGTGGAAAATCGTCATGCCCAGCAATCCGCTCGATGCCTACGGTCTCATGTTGTCCGCGATCGCCGACCCAAACCCGGTAATGGTGCTGTTGCCCAAGGCCCTCTTGCGAATGCGCGGCGACCAGCTTCTGCCCGGCGAACCCGCGAATGAGGCCGCACTCAAGGACATGATCGACGCCCCGCTCGGCGACCGCACGCGCTGGCAGCCGCGCTGGCCGGAGCTTGGGCCGCATTTTGTGGCGCTGGGCGAAGCATCGCTGGTGCGCGAGGGAACTCACGCCACGGTCGTCAGCTATGGCCGAACGCTGCCGCTGTGCGCGCAGGCCGCCGATCAGTTGCGCGACGAGGACAGTTTGGAGATTGAAGTGCTCGACTTGCGCAGCATCTTCCCTTACGACTGGAGCGCGATCAGCCGCAGCCTGGAAAAAACCGGACGCATTCTGATCGTCAACGAAGACACGGAAGTGACCAATTTCGGCGAACACCTTTTGCGGCGCGTGATCGACGAGCATTTCTACGAGCTGGTGGTCCGGCCGCGCGTACTTATGGGCAAACACGTACCGGGCATCGGTCTAAATCAAGAGTATGAACGCAATACCGTCCCGCAGTTGCCAAGAATCAAGGACGCCATGCGCGAACTGGCAACCGAAGAGGCATAACAGTTACGTTTCACGCTTACTGTAATCTGTCGCAGCTTCGTTTCCTGAAGCGCGAAACGTAAACGGCTGGAAAGGACTCCACCATGCCCAAAGCCGGCGAGCTTGCCTACGTAAGCAACATTGGCGCTGCCGGGGTCCGTCACGCATTGGGCAAGCCGTTCTCCGATCCCGAATGCAGCCGATATCTATTGGATTTGGGCGCGATCTTTGCCCATTTGCCGCCGCCGCCCGCGCGGTTGCTCGATCTGGGCTGCGGCACCGGCTGGACCAGTGCTTTCATTGCCTTGCGCGGCTACGACGTGACCGCGGTGGACATCGCGCCCGACATGATCGGCTTGGCCCGTCGGAATCAAGAGCGCTGGGGCGCGGACAACATCGAGTTCGTCGCCGGCGACTACGAAGAAACGCGTTTTGCCGGGGCCTATGACGCGGTGGTGTTTTACGATTCCTTGCATCACGCCGAGGACGAAAATCGCGCACTGGCGGGCGCCTTTCGAGCGCTCAAAGCCGGCGGCGTCTGTCTCACTTGTGAACCAGGCGACGGCCACGCGCGGGCGGCGCAAGAAATCGCCCAGCGCTATGGTGTGACCGAGAAAGACATGCCGCCATGGCATATCATGGAAATAGCCCGGACGCTCGGTTTCCGCGCTGCCGCCGTCGTCGAGCGCCCCCAGGCAACAGCGCGCTGCCAATACCCCAAGCGCGGTTTTGCCGGTTGGCGCTGGGCGAAAAGCGTTCTGCGGCCGCTGTTTTTCGGTTGGCGCGAGCGCCGTCGCCTTTTGCGCGGAAACCATATTGTCTTACTGCAAAAGTAGTAGGCACACTCCGTGTGCCGTCTCCTGCCACGGCACACGGAGTGTGCCTACTACATAACTGAGGCGCACTGATGGACTTTCATTTGCCCGAGCTGGGCGAAGGTGTTTACGAGGCGGAAATGACCCGCTGGCTCGTTAACCCCGGCGACGAGGTCCAGCCCGGCCAGGTGTTGCTCGAGGTGCTCACCGACAAAGCGTCGATGGATGTGCCGGCGCCCTTCGCAGGCACTATCGAAAACTTGGCCGTCAAGGACGGTGATGCACTCAAAGTCGGCCAGGTCATCCTCACTTACAAGGAAAAGAAAGCCAGAGCAGTTGCCGAGAAGCCCGCAACTGCCGCGAGCAAGTCCACTGCGGCAGCCGTAAAGTCCGGCAACGGTCCCCCGCGCTCCTTGCGAGCGCGGAGCGGGGTTGCGGCCGATCGCATTCCCGTCAAAGCCGCGCCCAGCGTGCGGCTCTTGGCGCGCAAGCTCGGCATCGACCTGGCACAAGTGCGCGGCAGCGGACCCGCCGGGCGCATCCTCGTGGACGATGTCGCGGCCCTTGTCAACACCAGCCCGACGCGCGAGCGAGGGACTGTTAGCGCGAACCCGACGCGCGAGCGAGGAGTTCTCAAGCCGCCCATGGACCTGGGCAAGCCCGGCACGCGCGTCAAGCTGCAAGGCGTGCGCCGGGTGATTGCCGAGCACATGGTGAAGTCCAAGCACACGATTCCGCACTACACCTATGTTGATGAATGCGACGTGACAGAAATGGTCAAGCTGCGCGAAGCTTTGCGCGAGCCGTATGGCCGGCAGAACGTGAAGCTCACGTATCTTGCGTTCTTCGTAAAGGCCGCGGCCGCGGCGCTTGGGGAAGTGCCCCTCGTCAACGCCTCGCTGGACGAAGAAGCCGGCGAAATCGCGCTCCACGATGCGTACCATATCGGCATTGCGGTGGCCACGCCCAGCGGTTTGATCGTGCCGGTGATTCGCGACGCCGACAAGCTCTCGTTGCTCGAAACCGCGCGCGAAATCGATCGGCTGAGTGAGCGCGCACGCACGGGAAAAGTCTCGCTGGACGAGCTGCGCGGCGGCACCTTTACCGTTACGTCGATCGGCAACCTGGGCGGGCTGTTCGCGACCCCCATCATCGCGCACCCGCAAGTCGGCATCCTCGGCGTCGGCAAGATTGTCAAGCGCCCCGTTTTCGACGAAGAGGCCCAGGTTCGCCCCGCGGACATGGTGTACTTGTCCCTGTCGTTCGATCACCGCGTGCTGGACGGGGCGGTCGCCACGCAGTTCGGCAACGCCCTCATGCAGCGATTGCAAAAGCCGGTTGAGTTGCTCGTGAGCTAACCAAAACGAGAATTTGAAAACTAACCGCAGAGGACGCGGTTAAGAAAATAAAACTACCTTGTCATGCAAGACAAACTGCAGTCGCAAAAGTGTGCCCGCTCTCTGAAGGCGCTCGCCGACCCGGATCGGCTCAAGATCATCCAATGCCTCTTAGGCGGATCGAAACACGTCAGCGAACTCGCTCAACTCTTGGGGCTGGAGATCGCCAACGTTTCTCACCATCTGGGCGTCTTGCGCAACGCCGAACTGGTGCGCGATGAAAAACGCGGCAAGTTCGTGGTCTATTCGCTCGACGAGGGCGTTACGTCGGAAACCCGCGTCCTTGATTTGGGATGCTGCCGGCTCGAGTTGAAGAAATAACCTTCCCGCTCTGCATTCATTCCTACGATTGTTTCTTGCGCGACGACACCCATCACGCCAAGACTTCGCGGATCGGTTCACCGGCGCTTATGGGCAACGGCCTGCCCAATGGATCGCGCACTTCCGTCGCGGGGTCGATGCCCAGGCAATGGAACATGGTGGCGGCGATGTCGTCGGGCCGGACCGGATTGTTGGCAGGGTAAGCGCCGTGGCGGTCAGAGGCGCCGTGGACCATGCCGCCTTTGACGCCGCCGCCGGCGAGCAACGCGGAATAACATTGCGGCCAGTGGTCGCGGCCATCGGGGCCGAAGCGCGGATTGCCGCCGATACGCGGCGTACGGCCGAACTCTCCCATCCACACGACCAGCGTTTCATCCAAAAGTCCACGATCCGCCAGATCTGCGAGCAACGTGGGCACGGTCTGATCAGTTGCGGGCAAAAGACGGCTGCGTAGATCGGGGAAGTTGTTGGAGTGGGTGTCCCAGCCGCCGCCGTTGCCGCTGTTGCCGATGTTGGGCGCGAAGTACACCGTGACGCAGCGGACGCCCGCTTCGACAAGTCGCCTGGCCAAGAGGCAGGATTGCCCGTAAGTGGTTCGGCCATAGCGATCGCGGGTGCGCTCGGGCTCTTCGCCAAGGTTGAAGGCGCGGCGCAGACGGGCCGAGGCCAGCATGCCAAAGGCACGATCGTAAAACGTCTCCAAGCCACGGCCCGCAGTGCTTTCCACCGCTTCCGTTTGCTCATCAAGGAGGCGCAGCATAGAGCGGCGATCTTGCAAGCGCTCGAGCGACAGGTTGCCGGGCAGGGTCAATTCCGGCAATCGGAAGTCCGGGCTGTTCGGGTTTTCAGTGAAGAACAACGGATCATATTGCTTGCCGAGGAAGCTGGCGTGCTGGCCGGGCGTGACGCTGCCGTCGCGCAGGACAAAGGGATACGCGACGAAGCTGGGCATGCCATGGTCGGCGGGGCGCAGGCGGGCCATGGTCGCACCGTAGCACGGGTAAAGATCAAGCGTGTCGCGCAGGCGGATGTCGTCGAGAAGCGGGGCGACGCCGGTCAGGCTGTAGTAGGTCGCGGAGTTGTGATTGCGCATGCGGTGATGCACGGCGCGGAGCACGGCAACGCGGTGCATTTGCTGGGCCATGCGCGGCAAGTGTTCGCAGATGCGGATGCCGGGCACACTTGTATCGATGGGGTCAAACGTGCCGCGGATGTTGTCCGGGGCGTCCGGCTTCATGTCAAAGGTATCGTGATGGCTCGGCCCGCCGAACTGGTTGAGATAGATAACGGCGCGGGCCCGTGCGCGCGCTCCGCCGTTCGCTTGCGGCGCTGCCAGCCCCGGCGCGCCGACAGCCAAGCCGGCCAGACCAAAAGCGCTGACCTTGAGGAGATGGCGGCGGCTTTGGCGAAACTCCGGACAACCCAGCGCGAAGTTTGACATGGCGCATCCTGACCACGGGTATGGTTTTGGATAAGTATAGCCGGTTTTTGATTGGCGCGTCCAAGAAAAAAGCTCGGGAAACTGGCGAGCCGAGCGGCGTAAGCCGCCGGGTGCTTGGCCGGAGGATTACCCGCCCTCAATGTGCAGTCCACCAAGCCGATCCGGATCGGTATCCTCGGACCATTCGGCGTTCATTCCCTCTCGGATGCGGGCTAATGCCGCGTTCTCATCAATCCCTTGTGCTTGTTCATAGGCGCGTGCCAAGTGGCGGGCCAAATCAACTAACATGATGCCCCACGCCGCCGGATCTTTCCAAAGGCCAGTAGCCAGTGACAAGTGTTGCCTGCCGGACGCGGCCCATACTCTGATCAACTCCCGCGCTTTTGCGTCGTCCTCGACGGCGGGAGGAATGGGCAATTCATGGGTGTGCATCAATTACTCCTGCCGCCGAACTTGTCATTCGGCTGAATTCGGCTGGATTCTATCAGGCAACCGCACAGTCGCAAGCGTTACCCGTTCACTTGGACCGTGGCATTTACTGCCGCTTGGACGCAACGCGTTAAACGAGGGGATTGATCAGCTGAATGCCGTCAATGATTCTGGGAGCGCCCATGTCTTCGGTAAACAAATTCGCAATTCCTGCAACCTGACACGCGCCGAGAATCGTGCTGTCCCAATGCTCCAAGCTAAAGCGTTCTGCCAAGTTCAGTGCCACGTCGAACACCGCTGGAGTCGGCAGTGCGAGCGGATAGAGATAACGAAATGCCTGCGCATGTTGTGCGAATTCGCCAGAAGTCAGCTTCCCTTGATTTCGCCAGCGTCGAAGTTGCTGCCCCAGCTCGCCGAGCACCTGCCAAAGCAAGAAAGTCGGCTCAGTTTTGAAACGCAGTTGCTGAAGCAGCTGTTGAGCCTTGAATTGCTTCATAGGCTCATTGCGATCAACGGAATAGAGGAAAACATTTGTATCAATGGCGTTCATGGAGCTGGTCGCGACTCAGGCGATCTCCGTGCGAATCGAAGGTCGACGACTGCCAAAGCTGTTCCAGGCTGGCCCATGCTTGCTGCCGGGGTGATTCGTCACTTTTTTCGGGGATGGTCTCCACGAGCAAACGAACCCGTGTGCTGTCGGCCAGGGCCGGCACTTGGTCGGGCTTGAAAACGCCATTTTCAAACGTCGCTTCGTAGGCTTGGATCATAGTTGCCCCTCAAACGGTCACGATCCTCACGCACAAACGTACGGAAAGACGGCGCGACGGATGCGGCGTGGTTCTTCTTCCATGCCCACGCAGATGAAGAAAGGGTGTAGCCCTGACGCCTCAGCTTCCGCAAACACCGTCACCGGACTGCTGCCGGATGCGATGACTCTGCCATCGGCAAAGCCGATCCATTGGCCTTGGTATTGATCGAGGAGTTGCTCGCGCGCAGCCCAATATGCTGCTTCGTTCTTGCGCCGGTCGGGATGGATTTGCCGGGCGATTTCCGGCGGAAGCTGATCGGCAATGCTGTGCACGGGACACCTCGGTAGAGATCGCGGAATCCTCCGAGTATTGTACCTCGTCCGTAAGACGCGAACCAGAGCGACCACTATCCGTGATCAGAGCCGTTGCTTACTATTCCTCGCCCGAGGGCAAGTGCGGACTATTCTCGAGTTCCTGCACGATAAGCGCGTTGAGCTTGGCCCGAGCATAGGTGGCGGCGATGGCGAGAGCACTTTCGATGGCGCGTTCGCCCGAGCTGCCGTGGCAAATGATGGCAATACCGTCGATGCCCAGAAGCGGCGCCCCGCCGTGCTCGTGGTAGTCGTAGCGCTTCACCAGATTCTGCAGTGCCAGCTGCGCCAGGTGCTTTTCATTCTGCAGCGTGGCGAACAGCTCCTTGCCGGCCATCTTCATCACGAAATCGAAGACGCCTTCGCAGACCTTGAGGACCACGTTGCCCACGTAGCCGTCGGTGACGACAACATCGCAGACGCCTTTGTTGATGTCGCGGCCTTCGATATTGCCGATGAACTGATCCTTCAAAGTACTGGCCTTGAACAGGGCATGGGTGTCCTTGGCCAGGTCGTGCCCCTTGGCTTCCTCGGAGCCAATGTTCATGAGGCCAATGGTGGGCTGCGGTTTTTGCAAGATGTGTTTTGCGAAAATGGCGCCCATGACGCCGTACTGATACAGATGCTCCGGCTTGGGGGCGACGTTGGCGCCCACGTCGAGAAGGACGCACGGACCCTTGAGCGTGGGCATCATGGCGGCGATGCCCGGCCGTTTCACGTTTTTGAGGAACAGGCGCAGACGGAAGCCGCCGGCGACCATGGCGCCGGTATTTCCCGCGCTCACGATGGCTTCCACTTTGCGCTCGGCCAGCAGCTGCCAGCAGCGGCTGATGGAGTTGTCCGGTTTTTTTCGCAAAGCCACCACCGGCGCTTCGTCCATGCCGACGACTTGCGTGCAGTGAAAAACCTCCAAGCGGTCGCGGACGCTGTCCGCGCCTGCAAGGTGCGGCTCGATCAGGGCGCGGTCGCCGACCAGAACCACGCGCAGCTCGGCGTCACTCTGGGCCGCTTTGACGGCGCCTGTGACGATCGGCCCGGGCGCGTGATCACCGCCCATCGCGTCGAGCGCCAGCCGCATGGCTTATTTCTCCTCTTTTTCGGCGACGGCCACCAGCTCGCGGCCCTGCGTGTTGGACCAGCCGCAGTTCCAGCAGATTGTGTGGGCCAGAACCGCATTGCCGCAACGATTGCAGTAGGTGTTCTGTTTGGGCTTGCGATGGTGGTGGCTGCGGCGACTGCCTTTCCGCGCCTTGGACATACGTCTCTTTGGAACAGCCATGGTTCGATCTCTTGGCTACACTCTACAAATCAAGGCCCGTGAAATCCGTGAATATAACAGGACGAGCTGTAGCGGAATTCGCAAGAATTCCGATCGTCTTCTTGTCGGAACTCTGGCGAGTTCCGCTACCCCAGCATGCCCTCGGCATCACTCCGGCCACCAATGAATCTTCGCCAACCAGACGATCAAGAGCGCTTGGACGACTACGATGCACCAGAACAAGAGCCGGAACGGACCCTTGTTTGTTTTATGTCGAAAGACAGACATGGCCAGAAACGCGCCGGGACTGCCGCCCAGAAGCGCCAATGCGAAAAGCACGATTTCGGGAATTCGACTTGCGCCGCGTCGGGCCTGTCGTTTATCGTAACCATAGTATACGAAAGTGATTAGATTGATGGCTATCAGCCACGCCGCCAGCCACTGCGGCCACGTGTGCGCAAGCGCGAACAAGCGCCACGCGACGGCGGCGCCTGCCATCGACAGCACGAGAGCGACGACAAGATGGAAGCGAACCAACACGCACCTCTTTTGAAAGAAGACCGTATGCAACAGCTTTGGGCGCCCTGGCGGCTGGCTTACGTCGCCGCAGCGAAACCGCCGGCGCCGGGTGATCTCTGTTTCCTATGCCACGGCTTGGCACAGAACGACGACCGGGCCCATCTTGTCGTTCAGAGGCAAGCCAGGTCGGTGGTGGTCTTGAACCGCTTTCCTTACAACAACGGCCATTTGCTCGT
>JAKEFD010000405.1 GCA_022616245.1 Gemmataceae bacterium | reverse complement strand
GGCCCGCCGGAGTAAGGCGCGGCGACGGTTCCTCGTGCGGCGCCGGCGGCAGCGGTTCCTCGTCTACGATGGGTTCCTGGTCCGGTTCGCGCAGCTCTTGCCAAAGGCTCACGTCCAGCGATTTACGGCGGCGAAAGAGCATCAGGATGAGCGCCAGGGCGACGGCGGCTTCGCAGGCCGCCACCGTCAGAATGAACAAGGTCAGCGCCTGGCCGCCCAGGTTGCCTCGATAGCGCGAAAACGCTATCAGATTGATGGCCACGCCCTGCAGCATCATCTCGGCGGACAAGAACATGATGATGAGATTGCGGCGCGCCAAAAAGCCGATCATACCCAAGGCGAACAGGGCCGCGCCGACGAGCAAGTAGTGTTCGAGATAAACGGGGGTCATCGCAGGCCCTCCGCGCGCCGCCCGGCAATGGCAATGGCGCCGATGGTCGCCACCAGCAAGAGCACGCCGGCCAGTTCCACGGCGACCAGATGATCGGTGAAGAGCGACCGACCCAGTGCCGCAACGTTGCGGGCCGCCAGGCGTTCGGGAATCTTTCCGTCTGCTGTCGGCTGAAACTCCGCGTTGGCCGGCACGCCGCTATGAGGCGAGAGCGGCAACTGCGCGTCTTCACGCCTTCCGGCCCGGGGTTGGCTAGGCGTCAGAATACCGGTCGAGAGCCGCAGACGCCGGCCTGCATCGATTACCTTCTGGCACCGTTCGGCCAATAGTGCGACATCCATTTTTCCCCAAGCTTCCTCGAGATTGTCAACCAGAGGCTTTTCCGTTTCCGGAAAATATGCTCCTAACTGAGTAACAAGGTTCAGCGACTTTTCGCCGAACGGCATCAGGTCTGGGTCGCCGAGCAGTTGCTTGACTTCCTGCGTGGTTTTTGCGCGCGAAACGTTTTCCACCTCAGCCAGAAGCCGGTCCAACTCGCTCGTGCTGAAGTTTTTTTCCAGCACGCACAAGAGGGTTCCCATGAGCAAAAACCCCGCGAGGCTCGCCAGGAAAGGCTCGCGCGAACGTTGATCGGCATCGGACAAGCCCGCTTGCTGCGCGAGCATGATGACAAAGAGAAAGGTGACCACGATCGCGCCGGCATAGACGATGATCGTGGCCGCGAACAGGAACGGCGCTCCCTGTAACAAGAAAAGCCCGCAGCTGGCCAGGACCACAAGCGCGAACGACAGGGCGGCATGCACCGGGTTTTTCTGCGTGATCATCATGGCGCCGCCCAGGAGGGCGACGCCGGCAAAGGCGTAGAACAGGATCGATTCCGGAATGGAAGCGGGCAAGCGCACGACGAAAAACCCGGCGGCCAAGAGCGCGGCCCCGCCGGCCAACGCCCCCAAAAGAGGCAGCGACCGCCCGGGTCTGGGCAGGAGCAGATACACGCCCAAAAAGCCCAGCGCCGCCGGCAAGAGCAAAGGCCAATATTGTTGCAAGAAACTTTGCATGAAAACTCATTTCCGATTCATCGCTTCGCGCTCGCATGTTCGAATCGAGCACGAATCGATGAATCAGATGCCTTATACATTAGGTTCCGACGCGATGCTCAACTTGCCAGACTTGGTGCGAATCGGGTCCTCCCCTTTCGTCGCGGTCTGGTCGAAAACGCTTAGCAGTTTTTCCTTGTCGAACATCATCTCCTCGCGGCTGAGTCCCGTGAGATCGAAAAGCGAGGTCAACTCGATGGCGTCGCACGGACAGGCTTGTTCACACATGCCGCAGTAAATGCAGCGCAATTCGTCAATGACAAAGACCTCGGGGTACTTTTCCCGGTCCGGCCAGGGCGACGGCGCAGCGACGATGTCGATGCACCGCGCCGGGCACGCCGTCGAGCACATGTAACAGGCGACGCACTTCACGCGCCCCTGCTCGTCGCGGTTCAGCCGATGCACGCCCCGATAGTTCGGCGGCAGCTTCGGACGTTCCTCCGGAAACTGCTGCGTTACTTTCTTGCCGAACATGTGCTTGAGCGTGGTTTGCAGTCCCTGCGCGATGGCCGGCAAATACAGTCTCTCCAGAAGACCCATCCTGGGCGGCTTCACCCAGGTCACTTCGTTTTCATTAATTGGCATTGTTCTCTCGCGGGTTCCGCAACCTAAAGGTTGCGGCTACAAATCCGTAGCCTACAAATCCGTAGCCGCAGGCTTCAGCCTGCGGTCGCGCGGCCGGGGCGGCGCGTTGAGTGCGACAGCGCCGGCCACAACCACGGCGGCCAGCGACGCGGGCAACAAAACCCATTCAGGCCAGGCCATTTCCTTCACGACCATGACCATCACCAGATTGACAAGCGCCAAAGGTATCAGCACTTTCCACGCGAGGGCCATGAGCTGGTCAAAGCGGAAACGGGGAATGGTCCAGCGTATGAGCATGTAGAACAGAATGAAAAACGTCACCTTGCCGGCGAAGACAATCAGCTTCAGGAACCAGCCCGCTTCCGGACTTGCAATGATCGGGAAATGCCAGCCGCCGAAGAACAGGATTACCATCAAGAAACTGGTGGTGATCATGTGCACATATTCGCCCAAGAGAAAGAACGCCAGCTTGAAGGCGTTGTACTCGGTGTGGTAGCCGCCGATGAGCTCTTGCTCCGATTCGGGCAGGTCGAAGGGCAGCCGATTGCACTCTGCGAAAGCGCTGGTCATGAAGAGCAAAAAGGCGACCGGCTGGATGAAGATGTTCCAGCCAAGGAATCCCTGTTCCGCCTGGTTCCAGATGATGCGCTCCAGGTTGAGCGAACCGGTGATCAAGAGCACGCCGAGGATTGATAGTCCGAGCGGGATTTCATAGCTGATGATTTGCGCGCTGGCTCTGAGCGCGCCGACCAGGCTGTATTTGTTGTTGGACGACCAGCCGCCCAGGATGACGCCGTACACCGCCAGACTGGAGATGCCGAAGATGAACAGGATGCCGATGTCGATGTTGGGTGCGATGATGAACTGGTAGCTCGAGCGATACACTTCCACTTTCGCTTCATAGTCTTGCAACTTCTTTTTGTACTCTGCTTCGATCAAAGCGTGTTGCTGCTTCTCCAGCGGTGTTGCGCTTTGCATGATGGCGGCGGGCGGCGCCGGCGGCAACGGGGCAGGCTCGGTCGCCCCGAAGGGAACAACCGCGAACGACAACAGCGCCGTCGAAAACGCCAGCACCGGCGCGAGTAAGAACAATGCCATATCGGCCTTGCGCGGCAGCGTTTCCTCCTTGAAGAGAAACTTGAGCACATCCGCCAGGACTTGCAGCAACCCGTAAGGGCCGACACGATTGGGGCCGATCCGGTTCTGCATGTAGGCGCAGACCTTGCGCTCCACATAAACCAGGAACCCAGCCGTGCCTTGCAAGATGCCGAAGACGACGGCAATGGTTATCAGCGTTGGCCAAAACAGAAATTCGTGCATTTGTTCTGATTTATCGCTTCGCGTTCGCGCCATTGCGTCGATGCGGCATGGCATGGTGCGAACGCTAAACGGCTAACCGAATTCCCAAGTCGCCCAACACGCCGTCCTTGAGCGGCGCGAAAAACGGCACCTCCGCCCCCAAATCCTTACGCAGCGTCTCGGCGTGCATCAACTCCCGGCGTTCCATCAAATCCAGGAGAATCTGGCCGTCGGTCCGCGCCAACACGCCGGGCCGCACAGCCCAGTGAATCGCCTGTGCCAGGCCGGCGTGGTTGACGAAACAGCCGTCTTTTTCGGCGAAACTCGACGCGGGCAGCACATACTTCGCCGATGATTGGGCCGCGCTCGTAAACATGTCCTGGACTACCAGGAGCGGCACTTTGGTGAGTTTCTCCACGACCGGCGCCGGGAGCCACTCGCCCAAGCGCGGCGGGTAGCCGCCTGTAAGGTAGAGCGCTTGCATTTCTCCCGCGCCCGCCGCTTCCAATGCGCGATCGAAGTACAGCACTTCGCCGTGAAAGTGCTTGAGAATCTCCTCAACGCCGCGACGATTCGGGCATTTCTCCGCGCGAATCGTGAACTTTACCGGCTGTAACGGCCTTCCTTTGCGGTCCTTGGGATACGTGTCGTCCTCACCCTCGACCGGCACCCAGCCGAGATAGAGCCGCGCCTCCGGCGACAGCCCTTTCATGAACTTCGCCAGCAAGTACGCTTCTTCGCAAGTAAGATACGGCGACAGCACCGCGGCCACGCCTTTGCCCTCGCGCCGCGCCGCGTCGAGCAGATCGATTCGCAATCGAGAAATCACCGACTCCCACGAGGCCGCGACTTGCTTATCTTTTTGGCGACTCAGCGGTTCTTTTAGACGTGCGCGGGCGTTGATGTAGCCGATGTCGAAGCGGCCCTCATCGCACATGAAGTGGCCTTGCGCCCGCGGATTCTCGCGCGGCCGCAAGCGATAGACGATGTCCTTGTTGGCATCGACGTGAATGCTGCAACCCGTGCTGCACTCCGGACATACGCTGTTCTTCGATTTCAGAAACCAGACGCGCTGCTTATAAAGAAAGTCCTTGCTGCACAAGGCGCCGACCGGGCACAGGTCGACCACGTTGCCCGCCAGCTTGTTGTTCAATGGCTCGCCGGGGAAGATGTCGATCTCCGAGTGATGCCCGCGGCTTATGACTTGCAACTCCGCCTTGCCGCTCACTTCACGCGTGAAACGCACGCAGCGCGAGCACATGATGCAGCGGTCGGCGAATAGCGCGATGTGCTCACCGATGTAGTCCTTGTTCGGGGGTTGGTTCTTCTCGTCGATCATCCGGCTGGTGGATTTGCCGTAGCGATAGCTGAAATCCTGCAACAGACATTCGCCGGCTTTGTCACAAACCGGGCAGTCGAGCGGATGATTGAGGAGGAGCGACTCCAAGGTCTGCTGCTGGGCGCCTTGTGCCCTGGCGCTAGTGGTGACGATGACCGTGCCGTCTTTGGCGGGCGTCTGGCATCCCGGCACGACACGCGGCTGCATCGCGACAGTGCCGTCAGGTTTTTTCTCGCCGACTTCGACCAGGCACATCCGGCAACTGGCGACGACCGATAGCGCCGGGTGCCAGCAATAATGCGGAATAAAGACGCCGGCGCGTCCGGCAGCTTGAATGACGTTCAAGCGTTCGCTGCCAATGTCCACCGGCTTGTCGTTGACGTACAGAATCGCCATGCATGCTTTCCATTCACGCCGCGGGGCAACTCTCCCCTCGCCCCTGCGGAGGAGAGGGGTCGGGGGTGAGGGCCTACTCGCGGATCTACTTTCCCAATTCCGCCTTCAACTCCGCGTTTGTCATGAAGGTGACCGAGCCGTCGCCTTTGACCACGTAAAGGAGCCCCTTGTCGTCCGGGTACGCTTCGGTCACCCAGATGGAACTGGACTCGCGGCGCGCGTTTGGATTCAGCACGTAGTAGCCGTCTTTGAAAGCCGCTGTAATAGCGCCGCCCTGAACGCCGAGGTAGTTGACAACTTCTTCCTTCGTCTTGGGCAACTTGCGGAAGTCATCCGCATACTGGTTCAAGGCGATGGCGATTTGCCTCAGCTCGCTCATTACTTGCGTACGATCAATGACGCGCTTAAGGCCTTTGGAAGTTTCCTTTTCCGGCTTGGGCGCTGGTTTTTCACCGGGTTTTTCCGGGTTGAGCCAGGCGCCAGGGCCAGCAACCGGCGCCGCGGGCGGTGGCTTGTTGTTTTCGCCGCAGCCGACCGCGAGCACGGTCAACGCGGCCAAGGTCATGAAGGCCGCTAAACAACGCATGATAAATCCCTCCGAATGCCGTAGCCGAATTCGCCAGAATTCGGTCTGAGCGGAACTCTGGCGAGTTCCGCGACGGTATAAATGGATGAGTTCACTTCCCTTTCGGCCTGGGCGTCGTCGCGAACTCTTGGGCCGTGACTTCGCGTACCGACCCGTCGCCGAAAAGCGCCAGGCCGCCGTTGGCCGGCGTGTCTTTATGATAACCGAGAATCGTCCGGCTCGAACCCTCCGGCATGTCTCTGAGAAAGCGCGTTCCCCAATGGATCACATAAATTCCATCGCGCAAGCCTGTGTAGGTGGTGGCGCTTTCGCCCGTGAGAAACTTCCTGAGTTCCTCTGCATTGGGCGCTCCCTTGTTGAAACTGTCGACATAGTTGTGGTACGCCAGTCCAATGACCTGTAGATCGGACATTGTTTGTCGGCCGAAGCTGCCGCTTGGGCCTCCACTCGGCCCGCCTGGGCCGCCGGGCACGCCTCCACCTGGTCCGCCTTTGCCAGCGTCGCCGCAGCCGACAATCGCAAAGGCAAGTACCAATGCAGCGCTTCTAAAATCGTTCATAGTTGCCTCCTAAGTCATGCGTGCCACGCGGGAACGGTGCTCGCTTTTCTTGCCCTTTCGAATCCAGTCCTCCAACTCGCCGCGGAATTTGGTTATGGCGTTTTTCACCGGCCAGCCCGCGCCGTCGGCAAGGCCGCAGATTGTCGTGCCGGGCATGATGCCGATGGATTTCGCGACTTCGTCGAGGATCTGCAAGTCCTCAAGCCTGCCCTGGCCCCGGCGCATTCGATCCATCATCTTGTACATCCAGCCGGTGCCTTCGCGGCACGGGGTACACTGGCCGCACGACTCATGCGCGAAGAACCTGCAGATGTTGTACAAGACATCGACGATGCTGGTTTGATCGTCGAAAATCGTGACGGCTGCCGTGCCCAAGCCGAGACAGCCAACCTTGCCTGGGCCGTTGAAATCAAGCGGCGTATCGAATTCCTTTTCGGTCATAATGCCCATGCTGATGCCGCCGGGGATGCAGCCTTTAGCTTTGTGGCCCTTCCAAACGCCGCCGCCGTGTTTGTCCACTAGCTCGCGCACGCTGATGCCGAGCGGCAACTCGACGCAGCACGGTTTGTTGACATGGCCGGAGATGCAATAGAGTTTCGGCCCGTAACTGCCGGCGTCGCGTGGGTTTTTAGCGTCGGGAGCGATGCCGATGGATTTGAGCCAATCCGCGCCGCGGTCGATCACGTGCGTGACGCAAGCCAGAGTCTCGATGTTGTTGACGACAGTGGGCTTGCGGAAAGCGCCTTCAACCGCGGGAAAGGGCGGCTTGATGCGCGGCCAACCGCGTTTGCCTTCCAGGCTTTCGATGAGGCCGGTCTCCTCGCCGCAAATGTAAGCCCCCGCGCCGCGATGCAGGTAGACGTCAAGGTTGAATCCCTTGCCCAAGATGTTCTGTCCGAGAAGGTTGGCCGAGTACAGCTCGTCGATGGCCTTCTGCAAATGGCGAAACGACTTGCCGTATTCGTAGCGGAGGTAGATGTAGGCCGTCGATGCTTTGGTCGCGTAGCTGGCGAGCAGGATGCCTTCCAATACTTGATGCGGGTCTTCTTCCATCAAGATGCGATTATTGAAGGTGCACGGCTCGGATTCATCGGCGTTGACGCAAAGGTAGATGGGGCCGGGATGGTCTTTGGGTAGAAACGTCCACTTGACGCCGGTGGGGAAGCCCGCGCCGCCGCGACCGCGCAGGCCGGAGTTCTTCACTTCGTCGACCACCTGGGCAGGTGTCATCGAGGAGAGCACTTTTTCCAAGGCGCGATAGCCGCCGTCGGCACGATAAGCGTCGAGCCAGGGGCTGGCTTTTTTCTCGATGCGGCGCAGGAGTACCGGTTCGAAGTCGGGCATTTGATTCAATCTACTTCTTCAGCTCATTTACCAGTTCATCCAACTTTTCCGTGTTCATGTTGTGTTTGTGCTCGTCGTCCACCATCACGGCCGGGGCGCCTTCGCAAGCGCCCAGGCATTCGGCGAATTCGACGGAGATCTTGCCGTCCGCCGTGGTGCCGCCCGGTTTGACGGCGAGTTTTTGGCACAAGTGCCTGAGCAACTCCTCGCCGCCGCGCAAAGAGCAGGCCAGGCTACGGCACACCCAGAGCCGCACCTTGCCCAAGGGAGCGTCTTCCTCACGGAAAAACTCGTAAAAGCTCATTGAGTCGTACACTTCCGCCGGCGCGAGGTCCAACAGGTCCGCGATTTCCTTGATTGCTTCGCGCGAAACGCACCGCTGCTCGTCGTGCACCAGATGCAACGCTGGTAGCGTCACCGCCTGCTTGCTCGGGTAACGCGACAAGTAGGACTCGATTTTCTTGCGGAGTTCGTCACTTAGGGCTGACATTTCACACACCACTCAGTGTTCACCACTCACCATTTATCGATCCAATTCCGCGGCAATGATGTTCAAGCTTCCCAATACCGCCACCACGTCGCCGATCTGGTGTCCAACGATCAGGTAGGGAAACACCGCAAAATGGATAAACGACGGCGGCCTGGTGCGGGCCCGGTAGGCCACGCCGGTGCCGTCGCTGACCACGTAGAAGCCGAGTTCGCCGTTGGGCGATTCGATGCAGCCGTAGACTTCGTCCACAGGCGGCGTCCATTGCTGATTAGGCATCACTAGCTCGAAATGGTGGATCATGCTTTCGATGCTGCGATACACCGACATCTGCTCGGGAAATACCGCTTTGCTGTCGCCGTCGACGTTAACGGGGCCGCTTGGCAGATTCTCGATAGCGTGGTGGATGATGTTCAAGCTTTCGAGCATTTCCTCCATGCGTACGAGATACCGGGCATAGCAGTCGCCTTCCTCGGCGCAGACGACGTTGAAGTCGAAATCGGGATAGGCGAGGTAAGGCTCGTCTTTGCGAATATCGCGGACGACGCCGCTGGCCCGCGCGATGGGCCCGGTGCAGCTCAGGTTGATCGCCATCTCTTTCGACAAGACGCCGATGCCTTGCATGCGCTCGACGAAGATGCGGTTGCGGTTCAAGAGCCGACACATGTCGCCATGCGTTTTGGGAAAGTCCTTCACAAAATCGCGGACTTTGCGGACAAAGTCGTCATTCACGTCGAAAGCCAACCCGCCCACGCGCGTGTAGCTGGGGTGAAAGCGCTGGCCGGACGCGGCCTCGAAGATGTCGTAGAGCACTTCGCGCTGATGAAAGGCGTAAAGAAACGCGGTGAAGGCGCCCAGGTCGAGGGCGGCCGCCCCGGTGCACAGCAAGTGATCGCTGATGCGGGCCATTTCGCCCAGTATGGTGCGCAAGTAATTGCACCGCGGCGTCAGCTCGATTCCCATGAGCTTTTCAACGGCGTGATGCCAGGCGATCTCGTTGGCGACCGGCGAGATGTAATTCATGCGGTCGACAATAGTTACGTATTGATTGAAATCGAGGTCCTCGCCGAGTTTCTCGAAGCCGGAGTGCAAAAAACCTATATCGGGGACCGCTTTGACAATCGTTTCGCCGTCGAGGGTGAGGATGAGGCGCAGGGTGGTGTGCGTGGCAGGATGTTGCGGGCCGAAATTGAGCGTCCAGAGAAACTCCTGGTCCGCATTCTCCAAAGCCGCCAAGGTGGATGCCTGTTCCAACGGCATGAAGCCGGTCCTCAGTCAATGACACTTGCTGCGTAAGTGAACGTTATCTCGTGGAGAGACGATTACTTAGGATTGAGGTTGCTTATCTTGCTTGGGAATCCGATCGAGCCGTGAGTGAATGGCGCGGAGCCAATCGTTGAGCCGCCAGCCCAACACAAACATCAACAGCAGGTGACCTCCCAATAGCCACAAGAGAATGTCTGCCTGGTGTTGGGTCATTGTGTCCTCCGCTAGAGACTCAGCTTTCTGCCCTGGTAATAACGGGGAAATTATGCCGCTCGCCGCGACCGCGCAGCGGGTAATCTTTCCGCAAAGGAAAACTGACGAACTCCTCCGGCATCAGGATGCGCCTCAGGTCCGGATGCTCATCGAAAATCACGCCGTACATATCGTAGACTTCGCGCTCCATCCAGTCGGCCCCTTTCCACAGGGAGAAGACCGAAGCGATGGTGAGATCGGGCTCGTTCAGAAACGTCTTCACAATGACGCGCTCGCCGGTCGTCGTATTGAGCAGGATGTACCACAGGCCGAAGCGATCGCGCGCCCCTGGGTATTTCAGGTAATCCGCGCCACACAACTCGGACAACTGATCGAAGCCGCACTCTTCCTTGAGCGTTTTCATGAAGGCCAGCAGCCGATCCGGGTTGATTTGGATGCGGCGATTGTCCCGGAACTCCGACGTGGTGAAGCTGTCGGAGCCAAAGCGCTCTCTCAGGAAGTTACACAAGGCGTCAAATGGCATCGGTTTTTGAATCACCACAGAGACACAGAGCCCCAGAAAATGCCAATTGCAAATTGAAAATTGCCAATTTTCAATTGCAAATTGAAATGCACATCGGTTGCACCGATTTGGAGTTTTCAATTTGCAATTTGCAGTTTGCAATTTGCAATTTGAGATTCATATTCTGTGACGCTGAGTCTCTGTGGTTCAACTTCAAGTCCTCAATTCAGGCTAATTCGCCGCGATTTTGTGTAATCGCCCGGTGCGACTACGACATCTTCCGGGATGGCGGCGTTGGTCTTGGGACCTTCGTAAGCGGTGCGTTTTGCGAACTCACGGCCCATGAGCGTGCCGGTCTTCTTGATCTTCTCCTGCAGATCGATGACCGATTGTATGAGCTGCTCGGGGCGGGGCGGACAGCCGGGCACGTACATATCCACCGGCATAAAGCGGTCGATGCCTTGCACAACCGCATAGGTGTCAAAGACGCCGCCTGAGGAGGCGCAGGCCCCCATCGAGATACACCATTTGGGCTCAGGCATTTGTTGCCAAATCCGCTGCAAGACGGGCAGCATCTTCATCACCACCCGGCCGGCGACAATCATGAGGTCGCACTGTCGGGGGCTGAAGCGCATGACCTCGGCCCCAAAGCGGGCGATGTCGTGCTTGGCGGCGCCGGTGGCCATGAGCTCGATGCCGCAACAGGCGGTGGCGAAGGGCATGGGCCATAGGCTGTTGGACCGCACCCAATTGGCCAGGTGGTCAAGCTTGGTCAAAACGACATCGGGGAGTTCTACCGCCACTTGAAAACCCCTTTGCGCCAATCGTAAATGTATGCGATTAAGAGCATCGCCAGGAACGCCAGCACGCCCCAAAACACCGGGCCGCGCAAGACAAGCGGAATGCCGCCTTCCTGATAAGCGACCACCGCCCAAGGATAGAGAAACAGCAATTCCACGTCGAATACGAGGAACATGATGGCGACGAGGTAGAACTTGACATCGAAGCGCTGCCGCGCGTCGCCGATCGGATCCATGCCGGACTCGTAGGGCATCTCTTTGACGGCCGTGCGGCGTCGTGGCCCAATGAGATGCACCGCGACCATGGCAACTGCCGCGAATCCGAGAATAACGACGAGATAAAGAAAGATCGGGTAGTATGTGGTCAGATCGAATGTCGGCTCGTTCATTCGGCACCGACTTTGTGATTCTTTTCACAAGCATGGGCAAAAAGAAAACCCGACGCACTGTCGAGCTTCGCCAGGGTCAATATAGACCAGCGCAGGTAAGGGTCAAGAAGTGGAGCGCGGAGCGCGAAGCGCCGAGCGCGAAGCGCCTAGCGCGAAGCGCCTAGCGCGAAGCGCAGTTCATTAAGGGAAAGGTCGCTTGGCGCTTCGCGCTCTGCGCTTCGCGCTCTGCGAGTCGCGCTCTACCCTCCACGATTCTGCTCTTGACTGTGGTGTCAAACTTCGTCACTTTGGGGCAACTCAGGATGAGTTAGTGGTTGATAAACCAAGGAGGGTTCCGACCATGTTCTACCAGACCGAGGCCAAGCCACAGTGCTGGCGCGCGGTGGCGGTGTTTGACGATCGATCAGACATGTTGCTGTATTTGAATCGTTCGTCCACGCAGGTAAGGGCCGGCTACCGGAATGCGTTCATGGAATTACTGGACGAAGAAGAGCGCGACCACGTAAAATCAATCTCGTTACAGCGTTGGCAAGGGGCGCCCGACGCGGGCCGCTGGATGCACCAGACGAATCTCGCCGTGCCGATGCTGGAAAAACTTGCACAAAGCGCGTG
>JAKEFD010000404.1 GCA_022616245.1 Gemmataceae bacterium | reverse complement strand
TGCATTCGATCCCGCGCCGCCGGGCGGAGCGGCGAGTTCCGAGGATTTCTATGTCATTGCCAACCAGCTTCGCCTCTTCGGCACCTTCAGCGCCGTCACCACCGTGGCGCTTGTGGATCACGGAGACTCTTGATTATTCATGGTCGCAGGGAGATGGCAAGTAGGGTTGAAGGCTCGGAGTAGTGTGGAGGGTTAAGAGTGCACTTCGTTTCGTCAATCGCAATCGTCATGTTACTGGCACTGGCGCCAAATGCCGGCGCGCAGGGCAAAGACCCAGCCCAGTTGCAAGTAGCGATCCTTGCGTTCGCAGAGGAGCGATCACTTTTCCACCAGCATCCGGTGATTGTCCGTTTCACAAACCGCACCAACAAGACGCTGAAGATCTTGAGGCCATTGGATGGGTCGGAATGGTCGTGGCACATGCCCTATTACCGTTTCACGATATTGGATGGAACTGGCCAAGCGCTGAAACTGTCGTCGCGCTGCGGGGTGTCTGGTCTCTGGTCGGGCATCAAGTGGCCGGATGATTATGTCATCCAAATTCGCGCGGGGGATTCGTACGAAATGCAAGTAGGCATTCCTCACATTGTTCCTTCCGAAGGTGACTACAAGGTGTCATTTGAGTACGTGTTCGATTCGAAAGAGAAGAGTTCAAGGAAGACCGGCATAACCTATCCCGATGGGCTGTGGGAAGGACGTGCTTCTTCCAAGGAAGTCAAGTTACGATTGCGGGCAAGCAACTGAGTTTGGTGCGTCGGTATTTGACGCTGATTCGTTCGCAACCTTGTTGGCATGAAAAGCTGACGATGCACATTCGCCGCATGATCTTTCAGGACATCCCCGCCGGCGTACGGCTCAGCGAACAAGCCGGCTGGAACCAGCTTCCCCAGGACTGGGCGCGGCAATTCGAATTGGAGCCGGAGGGTTGCTTCGTCGCCGAAGACGGCGGGCAGGTTATCGGCACGGCGTGCGCCTGTGTTTTCGACGATGTCGCTTGGGTCAATCTCGTTCTCGTTGATGAGATGTATCGCAAAAAGGGCATTGGCACGCGCCTTATGCTCCAAGTGATGAAGTTTCTCGAAGACCGCGACGTGCGCTCGGTGCGCCTGGATGCCACGCCGCTCGGCCAGCCGATTTACGAAAAGCTCGGCTTTGTTGAGGACTACCGCTTAATTCGCTTTCACGGCGTCCTTAGCACCCAGAACGCGTGTGGCGCAGGCATTCGTGCGGCAGAAGACCGAGATTTGCCCGGCCTTTATCAGCTCGACTTGAGAATCACCGGCACGCCGCGCGCCAAGCTGCTGGCGCACATGGCCCCTCGTATTGTGGAACGAGACGGCGAAGTGATCGCCTACGCTGGGTGTCGCCCGGGGAGATCCGCATGGCACATCGGGCCGTGTATGGGAGATCTCCAAGCCTGTTTTCGAATACTCTCGGCCATTCACTACTTCATTCCAGAAGAGCCGGCGATCATGGACGTGCCCAAGCAGAATGATCATCGATTCTCCTGGCACCGCGGCGTCGGCCTCGAGCCGCAGCGCGAACTGATTC
This sequence comes from Gemmataceae bacterium, assembly GCA_022616245.1. Classification (GTDB taxonomy): domain Bacteria; phylum Planctomycetota; class Planctomycetia; order Gemmatales; family Gemmataceae; genus JAKEFD01. The sequence goes on along the minus strand of JAKEFD010000404.1, from coordinate 4,218 downwards.
GGATGACGTATGGCCGGTCTGTCCAAGAACAACTAGACGAGCATTGGTGCTGCTTCGGTCCGGAAAAGGGATAGGACAATTTCCGTTGTCTCACCAGTGAGAACGGAAATCAAAATGGAATACTCGCATTGCGGGACACGAGTCAGGGTTTGAGTTTAGAAATCATGGCAGGGGGCAGGAGTCTCGAAGCCGAATCGCCTTGCATTTTTGCACGTATTTCGTTTCTACTATCGCGGCCTTAACCCCTGACTCCTGACTTGACATGAAAGTACTATTCCTTCTCCCAGCATTGGAATATCGCAGCGCGGCGAAAGAAGCGTTGCTGCTGGCCAGGTCGTGGTCTGGCCGGCACGAGATTCATGTCTGCGTGTTCGTGGGCGGGGGCGTCTGGAGCGAAGCAATTCGAAGCACCGGCGCGGCGGTGCATTGTTTGGATTGGACGCGGAGTTTCGATTTGCGGCCGCTGTGGCGACTGCGGAGCATCGTACGCGCACAGCGGCCGGACAACATCGTCGCATGGGGCATGCCTGCGCTGCGTGCCTTGGCGCTGGTTCGACGAAGAAGCTTGGCAGCCACGATCTGCCGGCAGCCGTTTTCTTCGCGCGTATTACGGCCTACCTTGTCGAAACCGAGCGCTTGGTTGCTGCGGCGCGTGCTCAAGGTGGCGGCGCAGAGCGCCTGGGAAGCCGATCAATTGTTGCGCTGCGGGATGAGCGCATCGCAAATCGAGATGGTGCGGCCGGGCGTGGAATGCGGCGCCCTCGCGCCAGTTGAAGTCTCCTCCTTTTCAAAGAGAGGGGAGAAATGGCCGCATGGCCAGCGCCTGGTTTGTATGGGTGCACTCGCGCCGCATAAGGGTTACCGCGAAGCGATCTGGGCCGCCGATTATCTCATCTATGTCTTTCCTGACTTGCGGCTCGATTTATTCGGCGCGGGCGCTTATGGGCCTACCTTGCGCCGGTTCGCGCAAGGTCTCTATCATCCGAGCCACATGCACTTTCACGGGCAGCAACAGGCTGTCCGGGGATTCTTGTCGCAAGCGAGCGCCTTCTGGGCGCCCAGCTCGGCCGCGACCGGAGCGCATTCCGTCCTCGAGGCAATGGCGTCGGGCTGTCCTGTGGTTGCTTCCGACTTGCCGCACTTTCGCGAAATCGTCGTCGCGGGCGAAACCGGCTACTTGTCAACGCCGGGACGCGTGCTTGAACTGGCACGGAGCACGCGCGGATTGCTGCATGACGCAAACCTGCGTCAGCAGCTCGGCCTTGCCGCGCAACGGCGGGTGCAAGAACATTTCTCGGCCGACAAGTTCTCAGCGCATTTTCAGCAGTTGCTGCGAAGCACGGCGGCCTGACTCCTTTTTCTATTGCCAACTGCGCCTGCTCTCACAACAATCAATTGAACGACCACGCCCCGAGCACGAACTTTTGGGAGCAAGGCTCGTGAAGGATGTATTGACCCTGATCCTCGCCGGGGGAAAAGGGACACGGCTGGAGCCGCTGACGCGCGATCGGGCCAAGCCGGCGGTCCCGTTCGGCGGCCTGTACCGCATCATCGACTTCACGCTGTCCAACTGCATCAACAGCAACCTGCGCAAGATTCTGGTGCTGACGCAATACAAAGCGCGCAGCCTGGACCGGCACATCGCCGCCGGCTGGGGCTTCTTGCCGCGCGAACTCGACGAATATGTCGAAGTGCTGCCGCCGCAACAGCGCATCGACGAGCATTGGTATAAAGGAACCGCCGACGCCATTTATCAGAACATCTACACCATTGAAAAAGCCGAGCCGCGCTATGTGATGATCCTCGCCGGCGACCACATCTACAAAATGGACTACGGCGACATGATCCGCTCGCACTTGGATCGCGAGGCGGACTTGACCGTGGGCTGCCTGCCCGTACCGGCGCGCGAATCCATTCACTTCGGCGTCATGCAAGTGGACGAGCACGACCGCATTCTGGGTTTTCAGGAAAAGCCCAAAGACCCGATCACCATACCGGGCGAGCCCGGCCAGATTCTGGCGTCGATGGGCATCTACGTCTTTACCGCGCGCCTCATGTACGAGCTACTTTGCCAGGATGCGACCAGGTCCGACAGCGACCACGATTTCGGCAGGAACATCATTCCCAGCCTGGTCGGAACCCACAAGATTTTCGCCTACCGCTTTCGCGACAAGAACCGCAAAGCGACGCCGTATTGGCGCGACGTGGGCACGCTCGACGCCTACTATCAAGCCAACATGGACCTCATCGAAGTGGACCCGGTGCTGAACCTGTACGACCGCGATTGGGCCATCCGCACGAACCAACCGCAACTGCCGCCTCCCAAGTTTGTCTTCTCCGACGAGGGTTCAGGCGCCAGCGTCCGTCGCGGCGAGGCCCACGACAGCATGGTCTGCCAGGGATGCATCATCTCCGGCGGCCACGTCAAGAAGAGCATCCTGTCGCCCAACGTGCGCGTGAACAGTTATGCCAGCGTCGAGAATTCGATTCTGTTCAGCGGCGTCGACGTTGGCCGGCACGCGCGCATTCGCCGGGCCATCATCGACAAGGACGTGAAGATCCCGCCCGGCGCGACCATCGGCCACGACCTGGATCACGACCGCCGCCGCGGCTTATTGGTCACCGATCAAGGCGTCGTGGTCATTGCGAAGGCCGAGTTGCCCGAGACATTCGCGATGACGAAGTGACAGACGCTCGACCGGAAGTTGTGCCGCGCCGTTGAAGTCAAGCTCGCTGGATTGGTTTTTTCGGGCCGAGCGCAACGAATCCGTCTTTCTAAGTAGCCGAAAGTAAACAAGTTACGGGATTCGTTGCGCGGATGCACGCACCCCCCACCGCGCAACGAATCGCAACGAAACCAAATCCAAAGTCTTTACCTTGGCAAATCGCGGCTTGTCCTTATAATATACATAAGTACAGTAGTTGGCGCCGTTACGCTTCATTGAGGAGTCGCTCATGTCGCCCATTGAATCGCCTCAAGTACTCTGGGACCAAGATGTGGCAGCATCTGCGGGGGATGCCGCCGATTGGCTGTGGCACGGCATCTTGGCGCGAAAAAACCTCACGATGCTAACGAGCCTGTGGAAGTCCGGCAAGACCACGCTCATTGCGCACTTGCTCGGCAGTCGTGGACAAGCTGGCGAATTGCTTGGCCTGGCAGTCAAGCCGGGCAAAACGGCAGTGATTTCCGAAGAGTCGCGCGAGCTTTGGGCGGATCGCATTCGCCACTGGAGCGTTCACGGCCAAGTTTGTTTTTTTCTAAGGCCGTTCGCCCACATTCCCACGCCCGCCGAGTGGCGCGCGCTGTTGGAGCACGTCGGCCGCCTCCACGATGAGCACGGCCTCGACGTGGTCATCATCGATCCTTTGGCGCCGCTCTTGCCCTGTGAAAACGAGGGCCGAACCGTGCACGAGTTCCTGCTGCCGCTGCGCGCCTTGACGGAGCGCGGTTTGGCGGCCCTTATCTGCCATCATCCGCGCAAACGGGCCGCCGCCGCCAGTGAAGCCAGTCGCGGCCACGGTTCGCTCTTGAGCCACGCCGACGTCTTGCTCGACATGCGTTACGGCGACAGTTCGCGCCACTCGCGCGTGCGCCGCTTGTCGTGCCGCTCGCGCTACAGCGCCACGCCCGCGCGGCTTGTGTTCGAACTCAACGCCGACGGCGCCGGCTACACCGTGCATCCCGTGGACGAGGACACCGAGGATTTTCGCGGCTTCTGGGACGCGCTGCGCAAGGTCCTCGAGGACGCGCCGCAAAAGTTTACACGGCTGGACATCCTCGACGAATGGCCCGAGGACTTCGACAAGCCCGATGCCGGCACGCTCTACCGCATGTTGTGCCGCGCCGTCGAAGACAACCTCGTGCTCAAAGAGGGGGCCGGCCGCAAATCCGACCCGTTCCGCTACTGGCTCCCCGAGTCCGTGGCCAGATGGAAGAAGGAAAACCTTCTCTACGACGTCCTGGAACACCATCGCAAGACGCTCAACTTGCCGTTCACCCCGTATCGGGAACAAAAACGCATCAATGAAGAAGCCGACCGGGATCTGCGGCGCATGGACGAAGAACTGGCCAAGGAGCCAGCCGAAGCCGAGTAATTCCTGCACCAACCCGACGCGTAAGCGAGGGTTCGGGTATCCCTCGGGTGTTCGGGTATCCCTCGGGTGTTCGGGTATCCCTCGCGTGTTCGGGTATCCCTCGCGTGTTCGGGTATCCCTCGC
>JAKEFD010000403.1 GCA_022616245.1 Gemmataceae bacterium | reverse complement strand
ACAAACTGGGGAGACCTAAACAGTCGCAAAAACGGCGAAGACCAGCGCCCGTTTCCGCCGCTTCAACAGTCTTCCCGAACTAATGTCAACAGGCCCTAGTTCATAAATGCATAAATGAGTCTGAGCGGGCTTCTCAAGTACGAAGTCGATCTCTTTCGGACTAGACCTTTCGTTTAGTCGATACTGAAACTTCGAAGCAATCGCTTTGTCCCTAATGAAGTGTACAACGTCGTCCTTGAATTCAAGGATCATCCCCGCGGCCAATCCGTCGGTCTTGGAATCTGATTTTACTTCCGTGACTTTCCACTTGCCGACGATTCTGTCACGATCGCGAACTTGCTCCTGATTCTGACTCGTGGACACCAGTGAGAAAACCAACAAAAGAATTGTTAGGCTCATCTAGCATTGTCTAATACAATTGTTCGGCATACGTAAACTCCAGCTTCTTCGCTAGTTCTGGCATCCAACGCGTCAATCCATCGATGTGCTTGCCGGTGCCCCGACGATCTGCGTTACGCTCTCATGGTCGAACCAAATGGGTACGCCACCCGGAGCAAGGAAGACTGCGACGCCGTCGCGCACGACCATGGCGCCGGGGTGATCCACTTCAAAGCGCTTGCCGCCATGCAACTCGACCGTAAAAACCCGAAACGGTGATTGCGTTCTCAGCCCTTGCAAAACTTGATCGAAATTCTCTGCTGTCATTGGATTTCCCTGCGACATACGCAATGTTCACTTTAATCACGTAGTTTACTCGTTACGTCGCAATTGAACAAGCAACCGTTATGGCTCGGTCAATAAATACACCGCGAACGACGCCAGCCAGTGCTCGCCCGCGTAGTCGCCGCTGGCCACGTGGCGCAGGGCGGCTTCGGCGTGACGAGCGGCGGCTTCCTCCAGCACTTTGCGGGCCGGATCGTCCTTCTGCAGATTCCGCGCGATGCCGCGCATGCACCAGGCCCGGCTCAGGTTCAGGCCGTCCAGATGCACGATCTGCGGGTCGCTGCGGTCGGTGACCGTCGCAGGGAACAGCAACCGCTTCGGCTCGCCTTTCGCGATTTTCGGCAAAAAGCGCTCGAACCACTTGGAAAACTCATCCGCAGGCAACACCCGGCGCATGAGGTCCGCCTCCATCAGGCTCGGCGAAAAAAAGTCCGCGCCGTCCGGTTCCCAGGCTGCCGGAATGTTCTCGTCTTTGGCAAAGTACGTCCGGCTGCGCTCTTCGACGAGTTCCAGCAGCTTCTTGTCGTTCATGGTTCGCGCGTAGTCGTGCGCGAACGCCAATCCGAATGCGGTGCTCGAGTGCACGCCGCTGCGGATCGGGTAAGTCTGCTTGGGGAAGTAGCTGACGTAACGCGCCGCGATCTTGTCCGCGAGCGGCTTCACGTTTTTCGACCACGCTTTGCCGTCCGGGTCGTCCCAGCCGTGCAGTTCCTCGGCCAGCTTCAAGAGCCATGCCCAGCCGTACGGTCGCTCGAAGGATTGCGTGTTCGGCCGGGCGAAGTAGTCGGCCTCCATTTGCAAGTTTTTGGCCGTCAAGTTCTTGGCCAAGGCGGCGCGGATTTCTTGTCTTTCAGGCAACTCAGGATATAGCCGCAGCAGCCGGACCAGCATCCAATGTCCGTGCACCGACGAATGCCAATCGAAACAGCCGTAGAATGCGGGATGCACGGCGCGCGGCGACAGCACGTCCTTGTCGCTGTTCAACACGTCGGCCGGCTTATTCGGGTACTCCTTGTGGATTCCCTTAAGTGCGAGTCGGGCAAATAGCGATGCTTGCTCTTGGTTCATTTGGAAAACGTCCCCCTTGCCGGAACTTTGTGAAGGCGAAATGGAAGCGGCCACGATCAGTTGCGCTTTCCGGACTGAAAAACAATCGTCGCCTGAGAATACCAGGTGCAGCGTCGTGCCGTCCGCGCTCATCCACTTGGTGGGAAAGCTGCTGGTTTCACCGGGACCCACGTCCCATTGTTCGGTGTAAAAGACAGTCGTCCACGGCCCCCAAGGCTCGGGTGCATCGTAGATGCCGAAGCCGCTTTTGAAGCGGGCATCGCCAGCAGGCTGCCCCCTCACCCCCAGCCCCTCTCCCTCAGGGCGAGGGGAGACGGCCGGCAACGTCTGGCACCAGAGGTAGCGCTTCAGGCCGGCATTGTAGGTGATGCCTGAGCGGTAACATTTTCCCGGATTAACAAGTACCGGGCCGCGTTCACCGATGTCTTTCGTCCAAATCGGCTGCCCGCTGTTGTCCATAGACTTGAAAAACTCGAAGGCTTCACGCTTCTTGATTTGATCTTTCGGAACGCGCGCGAGCACCATGCGGTCGGCGGCGACATAAGCGCTGTCGGCGTCGTGCGAGTAGATGTAAACATAATCGTCGCGCGCGCCGGCGTAGTTCTTGCCGAAGTTGAGAAATGTGGGACAGCCGAACCTGCTGGTGAATTTCCAATCGCTCCAGGTCCAAGTTTGTGACCGATCGGTGGACCAGCCAAGCTGCGCGTTGCCGACATTGCGGACGATGCAGTAGAGCACGCCGTCCACCATAAGCATGCCGCTGGCTTTTTTGCCCTTGGCGCCGAAACGCTTGTCTTCCGTTTCCGGCGCGCGAATGTTGATTCCTTTGAAGTTGGGAGGATCGCCTGTGATCTTGGCAAACCCTAATCCGAGCTTGTAGGGCGTCTTGGGATCGAAGCCGAAGCCGTCGCCGAAGGCGGTATAGAGGTCTCCGTCATCGCCCCAGGTCATGGGCCAATTGTCGCTGTCCTTGGCGAGACGAATGATCGACTCCTTGGGCGCCCAGTCAATGCGCGTGATGATTTTGCTGGGCGGATACGGTGCAGCGCTCTCTTTCGTTTCTTCCAGCGCGGACATGAGCGGCGCGAAGAGATCGCGGTAAAGCACTTCGTGGTAATCCGCGCGGCCACCGAGGGCCGCCCCTTGGCGGACCATTATCAGATTCAAGCTCGGCACAACGAGCAATATCTGATGCCCCGCCCCGGCCGCCCAATAGGCATCGCGCGGCAGCGACTTGTAGCGGCCGTCGGCGTTCGTCCACCAACCCATGCCGCATTCGCCTGGCAAGCCGGCAGACGACGTAGTCAAACGAACGGCTTCCTCGGTGAGCACCTTTTTTCCATCCCAATCGCCTTTGCGCAACATCAGCCGGCCCACGCGTGCCAGCGCACGGGCGGTGAAATTGCCGCCGCCCCACGGCGCGACCAGCGGCAGACCGTCCAACTTAATGGTTTGACCGTAGCCCACGGACCACTCTTCGTCCGGCACCCCGATGGGCCGCAGGATCCGCTCGCGCAGAAGTGATCGTACGTCCTTTTCCGGCGCTTCTTTCGATGCGGCGGTGACGCAATAACCGAGCGCGGCGATGCCGGGATTGCTGTACTGGAAGCGCGTGCCCGGCTCGAACAGGGCCGGCGTCTTATCACGCGCGATCGTAAAGGGATCGTTCGGCGGCGCATGACGCTTCCAAAAATCGCCCTTCCAACCGGTCAGCTTTTCGTGCGGCAGGTCGTTTTCTTCCGCATCCGCCAACCCCGACGTGTGCGAACCTAGATGGCGGATGGTGATCTTCGATTTGCGCGGATCGTCGGCCCATTGCGACAGGAAACGCGACGCCTTGTCGTCCAATCGAATTCGGCCATCGGCAAGAGCCAACGCCAGCGCGAGGCCGCCGACAATCGGTTTGGACACGGAGGCGATGTAGTGCTTGGCTTTGGCGCTGTGACTGGCCGCGTACCACTCGAGTACGATGCGGTCGTTGCGAATGACCAGGAATGCTTTTGTATTTCGCGCCAGAGCATCTTTGAGCGCATCGAGTTTCTCCCTGGACAATCCTTGACTTTGGGGCGTGGCGGATTGCCAATCAAATGGCGCCGCTTGAAAGACAGCGGCACGGCTGGGCGCACAGATGGAACCTGTCGCCGACGGTTCTTGGCATTCTCCTGGAGCGGCTTCCGCAAAAAGCACCGCCAACACGCAAAGCGGCCTCAGCAATCGAATTGGTTTCATGATGCACTCCCGACGGATGGCCCGATCCTAGCAGAAGCAAAACCGATTCGCCAGAATGCCCACCACGCCGGAAAAACGCTTCCCATCGGCGCGAATTCGGAGTAAGAGGGAGCTATGTCGTCATCCCATCGAAGGGTCAGTCGCCGAGCGTTTGTCCAAGCCGGAGCGGCCGGCCCGCTGACAGCGTCAGCCTATGCTCAGGTTCCGGGCGCTAACGAACGCATCGGTGTCGGCTTTATCGGCTACGGGCTCATCGGCAAGCGGCACGTGCTCGACTTTCGCGCGGAAAAGGACGTGCGTCTGGTCGCGTTGGCGGAAGCGCACGAGCGACGCTTGAACGAAGGCCTGGGCGAATTGGGCCAGGGCGCGCAGGGTTATCGCGATTTTCGACGGCTGCTCGAGCGCAAGGACATCGGCGCCGTGGTGATCTCCACGCCGGACCATTGGCACGCGTTGCAAACGATGCTCGCTTGTGCCGCTGGCAAAGACGTCTACGTTGAAAAGCCACTCACGTTGTTCATGCGCGAAGGCCGCTGGATGATCGATGTCGCCAATCGGCACAAGCGCATCGTGCAAGTGGGCACGCAGCAACGTTCGGGAATGCACTACCAGCGCGCCCGCCAGCTTGTCCGTGACGGACACATTGGCAGGGTCCACGCGGTGCGGATGACGTCGTTTCGCAATGTCATGCCCGGCTTTGGCCGGCCCGCTGACGCCGACCCGCCCAAGGAACTCGATTGGGATATGTGGCTGGGTCCGGCGCCGCGCCGGGCCTACAATCCCAACCGCTGCATCTACCACTTTCGCTGGTTTTGGGATTATTCCGGCGGACAGATGACCAACCTAGGCGCGCACTCGCTTGACCTCGTGCACTGGTTTCTCGGCTTTGCCGGACCGGGCGCGGTTTCCAGTTCGGGCGGACGCTTCAGCCTCACTGACAGCGGCGAAACGCCCGACACGCAGGACGCGTTTTTCGAGTATCCGCAGTGCACGGCACTTTGGTCGCATCGGGAGGCTTGCGCCGGGCAGCGGCCGCAGTCGGGCATGGAGTTTTGCGGCACGCTTGGCAGCTTGACGATTTCGCGGCGCGGTTTCACGGTTCACGCCGATCCGCTCGTGCCGCCGGAAAACGCCATTCCCCAATTCGCCGGCGCGCATCCTGCGGGCGGGCCACAGCCCGTGAAGAACCCGGAGCCGGGCCGATTGCGCACCAAGCCAATCGAAGACACGGTTGGCAGCACGGCGCAGCAGTTTCAGCGGCACGTGCGCGATTTTCTCGACTGCATTCGCACGCGCCGGCAGCCGGTTTCCGATCTCGAAAGCGCCCACCGGGTGACAACGGCCTGCCATCTCGCGAACATTTCAATGCGCCTGGGTAAAAAGCTGCGCTGGAATGCCGAGCGCGAGGAAATCATCGGCGACGCGGAGGCTAATCGCTGGCTGGTGCGGCCCTATCGCGCGCCCTGGGATCGCGAACTCAAGGCGCTCGGCGTGGGAGGCTGACATGAACCGACGGCAATTCTGTGGCACGGCGGCCGGTGTCTCCATGGGAAGCATCGCATCGATCTTGCAAGCCGCTCAACCGGCGCAGCGCGCCCGCATGGGTATCGTCATCCATTCCTTTCCGATTCGCGCAGCGTCAGAACCCAAAGGCCGGCTGCAAGACCCGCTCGCATTTCTTGAAGTCTGCCGTGAATTCGGCGCGGGCGGCGGGCAGACATCCCTCGGCGTGCGCGACAAGGACTACATCGGCCGGGTGCGGGCCTTCCTCGAGAAACACGCGATGTATCTGGAAGGCTCGATCCGTTTGCCGCGCGATCAAAAAGACGCCGAGCGCTTTGACGCGGAAGTGCGCACGGCGCGCGAATGCGGCGCGACGATCTTGCGCACAGTTTTGCTCTCGGGCCGCCGCTACGAAGTGTTCAAGGCTGCCGATGACTTTCGGCAGTTCGAAGAACGCAGCCGGCAGTCCCTGACGCTGGCTCGTCCCATCGTGGAAAAACACAAAGTCTTGCTCGCGATCGAAAACCATAAAGATTGGCGCTCGGACGAACTGATCCGTCTTTTGCGCTGGCTCAAGAGCCCGAGCTTCGGCGTCTGTCTCGACACCGGCAACAGCATCGCCCTTTTGGAAACGCCGCAGGAAACGCTGGAGGCCCTCGCGCCGCATACCTTCACGACGCATATCAAGGACATGGGCGTGGAGGAATACGCCGACGGCTTTTTGCTTTCCGAAGTGCCGCTCGGAACAGGCTTCCTAGATCTAGCGGCGATCTTTCGGCGCACGCGCCAGGCGCGGCCTGAGATTCGCTTCAATTTGGAGATGATCACGCGCGACCCATTGCGCATTCCCTGTTTGACGAGCGGTTACTGGGTGACGATGGAAAATCTGACGGCACGCACCTTGGCGAATATGTTGGCTCTGGTCCGTTCGCGCAAGCAAACACTGCCGCGGATTAGCCCGTTGGACGCAAAGCAACGGCTGCAAAGAGAAGATGACAACGTGCGCCAGTCACTCAGATTCGCCACGCAAAAGTTGTCCGCTTAGACGTAGGATAGGATTCCGATCCTGTCCGCTGTGTTCCATTGTGTCGTTGGCACGTTGGTCAGGAGCGGAATCCCGACACATTCAAGAACTTTCTTTGGTGTCGTTCGGTCGGCTGTGATCGGTTTCGCGAGGGCTTTTGTGCGGCTTATGTGGCTT
>JAKEFD010000402.1 GCA_022616245.1 Gemmataceae bacterium | reverse complement strand
TGCGCTGCTGGGAGGCGGCGACCGGCAAGGAGCTCTACGAAGAGCGGTTGCACACCGACGAACGCTACCGCGCCTCGCCGGTGTACGCCGACGGCAAGATCTATCTCACCTCGCGCGAAGGCAATGTCGGCATCGTAAAAGCCGGCCCCAAGTTCGAACTGCTCGCGGACAATGTCCTGCCGGACGCGTTCACCGCTTCGCCGGTAATCTCGAACGGCCGCATCTACCTGCGCGGGTTTAAGACGCTGTACGCGATTGGGAAGTAGAATTCGAACGGCACTACAGATTGAATCGACGCCAAGCGCCATTGACGGCTATCCACGCTGCTTTGGAACGAATCGAACTGGAGGACGTCTACCTTGCCGGTGCGGAGTTGGCTTGATTCTGCAGTTTCCCTGATGCCCCACTATTCAAACCACGCCGGCGTCACCAGCCATTCCAGACTGCCCATGCCTTTTTTCAATCCGTTCGCGCAGGCGACATGCGCCACCCCGGCTTTGGCCAGCTCGATTTGCGCTTTCTTATAGCCGATCAGCCACGCCGCCATAATTGCGATGTGCGGCAAGTGCCCGACCAGGCCGATTTTCTCGCCGCCTGCTTTGCGCAGAAAACGCGCGAGTTTGCGCGGCTTGGCGTCCGGCACGAGGTCGTCGCAAACTACCAGTTCCGGCGCTGTGCCGTTCCACGAGCGCAGCATCAAGTCGGCAGTCTGGCGGGCGCGCACCAGGGGACTTGTAAGCAGCTTGTCCAATACGATGCCGCGCTTTTGCAGGGCTTTGGCGACTTGCCGCGCCTGGCTTTCGCCTTGCTCGCTCAAGGGGCGCTCGGCGTCCGTGTTGACGCCGTGTTCTCCAAGTGCCAACGCGTCGGCGTGACGAATCAGATAAAGGTCCATGGCCGATCCTCACAGGTGCAAGTCAAACGGGGCAGGTTATTCTGCGAAATCGCGGAGGAAACTCAACAGTTCCAATTGAGAAATTCACACCGACCACCTGGTTGTTGGTCAGGGTGACGTGGACGAGGTTGACGTGGCCGCCGTTATTGAGGATGCCGCCGCCCAGGGTGACGGGGCCCAAGGGGCCGTCATCGTGGTTCCGGTGGCGCTCCCATCGGCGATCGTCAAACCCGTGATCTCGACGTCCGTCGTGCTGCCGCTGATGCTGAACACCCGGGTTGCGTCATTGCCGCTAATGGTCAGGTAATTTTCGCCGAGACCGTTGATGGTCAGTTCGTCGGTGATGGTCAACTCGCTTTCCAGCGGGATAGTCCCTTCGGTGGGCCTCTTCGTGACATGGAACCAGGTCAAGGTGATGATTTCGCCCGCCTTCGCGCCAGATTGCGCTCAAGCGAGGCGAGAAACGAATCAGCTAGACGCCATAACTCCAAATCGAGGTTGGACGATACGCACTGATCCGCCTCCAGTCTGCACCGGATTGCAGTAAGAGGGATGATAGAGGCCCCTCCCGGATTCGAACCGGGGATGGCGGATTTGCAATCCGCTGCCTTACCGCTTGGCGAAGGGGCCCAAGGAAAGACAATTCCCAGCTTGACTGGCTCGCCTATTTTCCGCCTCGGATAATCATTTCCTCACGATACGCGCTCGGCGGCAACAGTCAAGCTGTGGCCGGTAGCCGCATTCGCAAGAATGCGGGTCTTGCCCGCTGCCCGGAATTCTTGCGAATTCCGCTACGTAGCCGCCTTCACAAGAATGCGGAGTAGCGCCGGGCGTCTGAAGATCAATATCGGCCGATTTCTCCGATAGGATGAAAGAGGGCAAGGGTCTCGATGCGCATGGCGACGGCGGCACCACCTTCGGAAACAAGCGCGCCCACGAAACCGGGGCTTGGGCCGCATTTGGATCGCGTGCTGACCAAGCCCATGTTCTTTCTAACCCTGGCTTTTCTTCTGGTGGCGGCGGGATTGTTCCACCGCGTCGGCGAAGGCTTTTTCACTTTCCTCGAACTGGGCATCATCGTCTGGTCGCTCCTCATCTTGTGGCCGATCTTCATCGCTGAGAGCATTCTTCGCTTCTTCGTGACTTCCGGGCAGATGGGCTTCTGGCCGCGCTTTTGGCACTTAGTGCTCGTGTGCCTTATGCCGCCCGCGCGTTTGGGAGCGCGAACGTACAGCGACGTCGGCAAGATGTGGCTGCCGACGTTAGGCTTCGTACCGGTGGATCGGGCGCTCGTGCGCAAGCTGGAGACCTTCTTCAGCGTGCCGATGATGGTGATTGCGCTTTTGGTGCTGCCGGTATTGGCCATGGAGTATTTCTGGATCGAACAGGTGCGGCCCCACTTCGGCTGGTCGCTGGCATTGGACATCGCGTCGAGCATCATCTGGATGGCGTTCGCGCTCGAGTTCACGCTCATGGTGTCGACCGCCAAGAACAAAGCCCGCTATTGCTGGCAAAACTGGATGGACCTGGCGATCGTTGCCCTGCCCTTGATCGATTTCTTGCCGATCCTGGGGCTGTTCCGGCTGACGCGCGTGCTGGAGCTGCAACAACTAAGTCGCATAGGCCGGCTCTATCGCCTGCGCGGCCTGCTCCTTAAGCTATGGCGGGCGGTGCTGTTGTTGGATATTCTGCAAAGGCTGATGGGCAATCGCGACGAGAAGCGCCTGCGCCGCCTCAGGGAATTGCTGGCCGCCCGAACGGAAGAGCTGGCCGAGCTGAAGCAGGACATCGACGAGCTGGAGAAAGTCATCGCGCGCAAGAAAGAAGCCAAGCCATGAAGTACCCGTGCACAATGGAAAAACGCGGCGACGGACGCTTTCTCGCCCGCCACCAAAGCGCCGGCCTCGGCACGATCGAGGTGACGGCGTCCACCCAGGCCGAGGCGCTCGAGAAAATGAAGAACGAGCTGCGCTATCGGCTGGAGCTGTGCCCGTGCACCGGCGAGCAGTTTCAGCACTTAGAGGTTGAAGTGGTGACCAATCCGCGCGTCTAATCATACGAGCCCGAAGCGCGAGCAAGGGACTTGTCACGAACGCAACACGCCGGCATCGGCCAGCAGGCTCCAAAGCTGCTCCCAGACCATTTCCGGCGGCGGATCCTTTTCATTGCCGCGCGACCAGGCCAAGGCGCTCGCGCGCAAACACGTCAAGGCGTCGTCGCGCACGCGCCCTTCCAGCTCGGCCTGACCGGGTTTGGGCTTGTGCTTTTTCGCGACGGCTTTCGGGGAGGATTTCTCCGCGCGGTCGAGCGCTTCATTATAAAGCCGGTCCGCATGCTTGTTTTCCGCGCGCGGCACGTGCCTGAGCTTGACGGACTCAAAGGCCTTGCAAAGCTCCTTGGCCTCTTCGAACAGTTCCAAAAGGCCTGGATTGCGCACCTTGTATTCGCCGTTCATTTGCTTGACCATGAGCTCGCTGTCGCTAAAGACGACGACTCGGCGGGCGCCAAGCTTTTGCGCGTGCTCCAAGGCGCGAACCAGCCCCGTGTACTCGGCGATGTTGTTCGTGGCCGTGCCCAGGAAGCCTTGCTCCTCGATAACGGCTTGACCGGGCGGCTGGATGACATAACCGAAACCGGCGGGCCCGGGATTGCCGCGGGCGCCGCCGTCCGTGTAAATGTGATATTCCTGTGCTGAGCTCATCCGGGATTTGTATACAAGCAACCGCAAAAAGCATCAGTCCGGCTGATAGGCGCGCATCTGTTCCAAGGCTTTGGCGATGCCGCGCCGGCGGTCCGCGTCGCTCAGGAAGATCCAGTAACCCTCAGTCGGGTTTCTGAGCGCGCGTTCCACTTCCTCCTTGAGCTTGGCGTCGAGCGGGTGCTTGGACGACAACTCCAAGAGCCGCGACTCCGCCAGCCGCATGTTGAGGTCGACCGGGTAAAGTTTGAAGACCCGCGCCAGCGCGGATACAGCCCGGTCGCCGGCCGTGCGCGGCGGCACGGTCGGTTCGAGCTTCATGAGCTGATCCAAAAGCGGCGCATGGCTCCATGGCTCCGGGTCGTGCAAGAGTTTCGTGAGCACCGGCATGGCTTCTTTGGCGCCCAGCCGGCGCGTCATGCTGAGCGCTTCATCCACCAGAAAATGTGCGCGCTGGGGGTGCCGCTCGACAAAGCGCAGGAAGAGACCGAAGTCTTTCGGCTCACCCAAAAGTTCCAGCGTTCGCGTCCAAGCATGGGGAACGCCGCGGGAGTCCTCTTTGAAAGGGCCGTTGTCGATCCAGTGGGCCAGCCGCCGCCGAATTTCTTCGAGAAGAAAAGGCTCAAGAAACAAGAGCGCCGCTTCGTCCAGGTTCTGATTGTGCAAGAGCGTGTCGCGAAACTTCGTGAACATCTCCTGGCGCAGCTCGGCGAGCCGGCGCCGGTAGAAGTCCGGATCTTGCCGGAGCGGCTCGGCCTTGGCCAGTTTTTCCTCAGTGAGCCATTCGACCCGAAACAGGGCCACGCGCGTGAAGGAGTCGCCGAAAAAGTAAACCTCGGCAGCGCCCGGCTTCTTCGGCAGCGGCATGTCGGTGCCGATGTCGGAGCAAGAGACGGAGAGCGAACCTCTTACCGAGTCTTCCGGCCGCATTGAGACGCCGAGGTAGCGCGTGTCTTGCGCCAAGGGAGGCGGCGGTTTGTCGATGCCGATGCGACTGTCCAAGCGCATCTGCTCCAGGCGTACATAACCTGGATTTGGGGGCCCAAGCGGATTGCCGCGCTCGTCGAAGCCGAAGCCGGCCATCTTGCCGCCGTGCGGTTTCTTGGAGCTGACGAGCGTGCGCAGATAATAGATGGGTTTTGCGTTGTCGTATCGGAGCAAAATCTCGACCTGGTATACCGGACCCTTGCCCAGCGCTTGGATCCATTTCTTCCAGGCTTCTTGCTCCTTCTTTTGGCCCCACGGATCGTCGAGGGAGAATTGAACGTCCTTTTGATTCCGCTCGTCGCGATCAAACTGCGCCAGCGCGATCGCCGCCGGTTGCCAGAACCAGCACGACAGGACCAGCAGCAGTTTGGCGATTCGCATAAGCGAGGCGATAGAATGATTACACACTGGCCCGACGCGCTAGCGAGGGCCGCGAACGTCACGCGCACACAAGCCCGACGCGCTAGCGAGGGCTGCGGACGTCACGCGCACACAAGCCCGACGCGCTAGCGAGGGCTGCGGACGTCACGCACGTTAGAAGACGAATCAACGACCCACGAGCAACGACGCGATGGACGAACCCCGCTTCCTGATTATCGAGACCTCGCACCGCCAAGGCAAGGTCGCTCTGGCTCTGGGCGACCGCATCGTGGGCCGGCGTTTGCTCGAGGAATCGCGCCGGCACGCTCGCGATCTGGCGCCGTTCACCCAGGAGCTGTTGCGTGAACAGGGCTGGAAGCCGCGCGACCTTGCCGGCGTGATCGTCAGCCGCGGGCCCGGCAGCTACACCGGCCTGCGCGTCGGCCTCATGTCCGCCAAGACGCTCGCCTACGCCACCGGCTGCGCCTTGTTGTCTGTCGAAACCTTTGCCGCCGTCGCCTTGCAAGTTCCGCAAAACGCGTCCAATGTGTTCGTCATTGCCGACGCACAGCAGGACAAGATTTACGTGCAACATTTTGCGCTATCAAGTAAGGGCGAATGGGCAAAATCCGCCGAACTGTCGATCGTGCCATTCGGCGCCTGGAAGAACACATTGAGGGCCGCGGACTGGGTGACAGGGCCGGGCTTGGAAGCATTCGCTGAAAGATTGCCGTCCCACGTCCACATTGCCGAGCGGTGTCTGTGGCTTCCCGACGCCGAAAGCCTGCTGCGGC
Source organism: Gemmataceae bacterium (assembly GCA_022616245.1). Classification (GTDB taxonomy): domain Bacteria; phylum Planctomycetota; class Planctomycetia; order Gemmatales; family Gemmataceae; genus JAKEFD01. The sequence goes on along the minus strand of JAKEFD010000402.1, from coordinate 392 downwards.
TCGGTTGTCGCCGCTGGCAAGCGAAAGACAAGGACGATGTCTATGCGCTGGAGCCCATCTATCTGCGGCCCAGCGCCGCGGAAATCAAGAGTCAGGAGTCAAGAGTCAGGAGTCAGGAGTCAGGAGTCAAGAGTCAGGAGTCAAGAGTCAGGAGTCAAGAGTCAGGAGTCAAGAGTCAGGAGTCAGAGGTCAAGGGTCAGCAATCAGGGGAGTTGCGACCACTGACCCCTGACCCGTGACTCGACCCCTGACTCCTGACCCCTGACCCCTGACTCCTAATCCCTGACTCCTGATCCCTGACCCCTGACCCCTGACCCCTGACCCCTGACCCCTGACCCCTGACCCCTGACCCCTGACCCCTGACCCCTGACCCCTGACCCCTGACCCCTGAC
>JAKEFD010000060.1 GCA_022616245.1 Gemmataceae bacterium | reverse complement strand
GCCATGGGCGCCTGGGTCACCTATGGCCTCGGCACGGTCAACGAGAACCTGCCGGCGTTCCTTGTGCTGCCCGATGTCACCTATCCGCAAGGCGGCGCGGCCAACTGGTCCAACGGCTTTTTGCCTGCTCATTTTCAAGGCACAGCGTTGCGCAACTCTGGAACGCCGATTCTCGAATTACAGCCCCCCGCCGGCGTGACGCGCACACAGCAACAGGACAACTTGCGGCTTTTGTCCGAGCTCAACCGCGAACACGCCCTGCGCCATCCGCATCATCAGGAACTTGCGGCGCGCATGGACTCCTACGAGCTGGCTTTTCGCATGCAGACCGAAGTGCCCGAAACGCTCAACATTGACGGCGAAACCGCAGCCACGCGCCGGCTCTACGGCATCGGCGAGCGCGATTCGGACGCCTTTGGCCGCAAGTGCCTGTTGGCCCGGCGACTGGTCGAGCGCGGCGTCCGCTTCGTGCAGCTTTACGCCGGCGGCTGGGACTCGCACGACTACATCGAAGAGGCGCATCGCAATCGCATGCGGGCCGTGGATAAGCCCATCGCGGGTTTGCTGAAAGATCTCAAGCGGCGCGGCTTACTCGAGAGCACGCTGGTCGTGTGGGGCGGCGAGTTCGGCCGCTCGCCCGACAACGGCAACCGTGGCGGCGTCAAGGTCGGCCGCGACCACAATGCCCGCGCCATGACCATCTGGCTCGCGGGGGGCGGCGCCCCGGCGGGCCGAATCGTCGGCGCCACCGACGACATCGGACAGAATGCCGTCGAGGTTGTCCATCCCTTGCGCGACCTGCACGTCACGTTGTTGCATCTTTTGGGTCTGGACGACAACCGCCTGACGTACTTTCACGGCGGCCGATTCAAACACCTGAGTCAAACCGGCGGGCAAGTGATCAGGCCGTTGCTCTCGTAGGATAGGATTCCGCTCCTGTCCGGCGTCCTTCGGAGTAAGTTGGTCAGGTGCGGAATCGACGAAGCTCAATTCGCCGTTTTCAACACTTGTTGCTTTTATCTCTGCGTTTCTCCGCGCCTCTGCGGTACCCAACTTCTTGGCGAGCTGCCCATCCTTTGACGTTGACGCACGTGCTTTACTGGCAGCGCTGTTTCAATACAACAAGCGAGTTTCGCAAATCCCACTTGGCGCCCGTCAATTGTGCGGCGTTCGGTCACCACACAAGGAGAACCCATGTCAGCGAACCGGTTGGAACGATGTGTCCTTGGGCCACCCGCCGTTGCGCTCTTCGCCATTTTCCTATTTGCCGCCGCTTCATCGTTTGCCCAGGACTTCAAGGGTAAGGGCAAGCAACCCGACTTCATTCCCGCCGGTTACGACGACTATCAAAACATGCTCGACCGGCTCGGCATCAAGAAGATGCGCAAAGGACGCGATTCCAAAGTGAAAGACACTTCCGACGAGGCAACCGCGAATCCCCACAAGGACACAATGCCGGACCTCATGGCCTTCAAGGATGGGACAAAGGTAACGTCGGCAGATCAATGGCCGAAACGCCGCGCCGAAATCGTCGAGGACTTTGAGCGCGAGGTCTACGGCAGGATTCCCAAGAACGTCCCCAAGATAAAGTGGGAAGTCACGAACACAGTCGAAAGCGAAAGCGGCGGCATCGCGACCGTCACCAAGACTCTCGTCGGCCACGTCGATAATAGCGCGTTTCCAAAGATCAAGGTCGCCATCCAGGCGAGCTTCACCGTGCCCAAGCATGCCGCGGGCAAGGTGCCGATCATCATTCAGTTCGGAGGCGGGTTCGGGTTCGGCGGCAAGGGCGGCGCGAACTCGTGGCAGCAGCAAGCGCTCAACAAAGGCTGGGGCCACGGCACGATCAACCCTAACAGCATTCAAGGGGACAACAGCCGGTTGCGCGAAGGCATTGTCGGCCTGTGCAACAAGGGCGAGCCGCGCAGTCCCGAAGACTGGGGCGCGCTCCGCGCCTGGGCTTGGGGCGTCGGTTGCCTCATCGACTACTTCGAAGCCAATCCGGATTCCGGAGTCGATCCTTCAAAGGTGTGCATCACCGGCGTGTCGCGTTACGGCAAAGCAGCGATCGTCACTGCGGCATTCGATACGCGTGTCGCAGCCGGCTTCGTCGCCTCCAGCGGGGCCGGCGGCGTCAAGCTGCATCGCCACATCTTCGGCGAGCTTCTGGAAAACGTGGCCGGCCGCGGCGAGTACCACTGGATGGCCGGCAATTACCTGAAGTATGGTGCCGACGAGGCCAAGTTCGGCAAGAAAACCGCGGCAGACTTACCTGTCGATCAGCATCAGCTAATCGCCCTGTGCGCCCCGCGCCTCTGCTTCATCAGCTACGGAATCCCCGCGAAGGGCGATCCCAACTGGGTCGACGCCCGCGGCAGCTTCATGGCCGGCGTGCTGGCGGGCCCCGCCTATCGCCTGCTCGGCAAGAAAGACTTCGGCACCCCCGGCGATTACTTGACCGATCCCATGCCTCCCGTCAACACCCTCATCGGCGGCGAGCTGGCCTGGCGGCAACACGACGGCGGCCACACCAACGTGCCCAATTTCCCGGCGTTTTTTGAATGGGCGGGACGGTATATCGAATCTCCCGGGGTCAAGAAGAAGTAGCTCGTCGCCAAGGATGAAGCCGGGATGCTGGCATCACAGAATGTGATACCTTCCATGTTCAACTAGGAAATCGATATGAGCAAGAAAGCACAATCAACACTGGAGAATTTGCGGCTGGCAATTCATGGAGTGTCCGCTCCGTTTTCATGCGAAGGTTCATGCGTTCCTGATCAGCCCGTCACCTTTGTCTTCCGAGATCGGACGCGGTTTGAGGTCGCTCGTGCGAAAAATGCGTATGAGCAGAAGAATCAGTTGAAACCGTTGCTTGATCACTGCCAGCCGGCGCCTTTTGGCGATGGCAAAAAGACCCGTTACGATCGGAACGTGCGCGACGCGCTGCAACTCAAGGCCGAGGGTGGGGCATTTTCCATCTTGGGCTTCGACCCCGAATCCGCCGGCATTTTGAAGATGATTCAGCAAGAACTCGTTCCACACGACCCGAATCCCATTTCGGCGGAGCTCTATACGGTCAACGTCTATACCGAGGGTGGACATTTCGCGCCCCACAAGGACACGCCGCGTGGCCATGACATGTTCGGCACGCTGGTAGTTTGCTTGCCGTCGCAATTCATGAATGGCAATTTGGTATTGAGTCATCGGGGAGTCGTGCAGAAATTCGACTGGGGATCGGTGATCGCCGAGCAAGACCCTCCCAATCGGATGCATTGGGCCGCGTTCTTCGGCGACGTGGATCATGAGATCGAAAGAATTTGGGGCGGAGCACGCGTCACCTTGACCTATCATCTCTTGCGACGCGCAAAGGGCGGTGCGCCGACGCGCATTGTCGCTCGTCAAGATCTCGCGCCGCGCATAGAAGCAGCATGGCAAGCCTTGCTCGCGGATAAGAGTTTTCTGCCCAGGGGCGGAATTCTCGGCTATCCCTGTTGCCATCTCTACCACCAGGATGCACGCTATCAGAGAAAGCGGAGCCCGCTCGATCGGCCATCAGCAACCTTGCTCAAAGGACGCGATCAACTCGTGGCGGCGACCGCGCTAGAGGCCGGATTGAACGTCACTTTCAACGCCTACATGTTCGAGAGCGGAGTCGATGAAACCTGGCAACTCGAGCGCTTTCCGACCAGCAAAGAGAAATCGAAATTGCATTGGCAGGTGGAGGCAACCGACCTCGAACGAGCTTTGCCGATTCGTGCCGATTCTGAAAATGACGGCGATTTCGGTGTCACCTGGCTGGAGCCTCCTCCGTCGTCGGACACAACAACCTGGCGATCCAAGGAGGATCGCGATCGAGAGCTTCCGGCGGCAGCGCACCTCCACTCCGCCGACTATTGCCCCTGGGGCTACTTCGGCAATGAGAGTTCCGAGGTCGATTTCTACACCTTTGCGGCATTGCACATGGAGATTCCGAAGTTCGGCCAAGGCATTCGCGCACCGACCAAGCCGTCGACGCGTGCGCCGGCCAAACGCAAGCGCTCCAGCAGCCGGCCGCGGCGAGACAGCGAGTAGGGGATCTACCGGCGGCGAGCTCGCCTGGCGGCAACACGACGGCGGCCACACCAACGTGCCCAATTTCCCGGCGTTCTATGAATGGGCGGGGCGATATATTTCTTCGCCTGGGGTGGTCAAGAAGTGACGCGTCTTTGCGATCCCTGATTAAGACAGATCAGATGCTCATCGGGTCTTGACGCTGCAATAAACTGGCGCACGCGATAAGATGGATGCATTCGACCCAAGGCGCTCGACCGAGACGAGAGCCCATGAAGAAGCAGTTTCGCGGGCCGCGCAAACAGCGTACCCGTCAGCATGTGATCGCGGCTCAAAGTCTCAACTACGTCGAACGATTCATCATCGACGAGGGCCACACGGCGCAGCGGTTCGAACAGGATTATGGGTATGACCTGATCGTGTTCACCTACGACAGCAATGGGTATGTGGAAGAGGGGGCGTTATATTTGCAACTGAAGGCGTCCGAGTCGCTTTCGGCGATTGGCGACGGCTTCGTTTTCGACCTCGACATCCGGGATTACCATCGCTGGAAATCCGAGCCGATGCCGGTAATCTTGATATTGTTCGATGCCGGCAAGAGACGGGCGTTTTGGCTATACGTCCAGCAGTATTTCGCCGAGGACGAGCTGCGACGACCTGGCCGCGGCGTCAAGACGGTGCGGGTCCATGTTCCCGCCAGGCAATCGGTGAACCGACGTGCAATCGTACGTTGGCGCGATTTCAAACGAGCGATCTTGGACCAGCTTGAGGGAGTATCTCATGGTTGAAACAACGCTGAACTACGGTCAATTGGACGAAGCGCTTCGCGCGAGCGGATTTGTCGCTCAACTTGCCGAAGGCAAGGCGCGGATCTACAAGCACGAAATATCGGGCGCCAAAGTGATTCTTCCCGATTCGCCTTTCGCTGAAGCGGTGCTGCCCCATCACCTCATTGTGGTCCGAACCGTGCTCGCCGAACACGACCTGGCCGAACCGGCCATCTTGGGCTCGAATCGGAAACGTGTCGGCTAACCGGCGCGCGGTGGAAATCAACATCGCGATCATGCGCGCAAAGTTGCATTTCAAGGAAGTTGCAACATAGGTCGCGCGACACACCCACACCCCCCCTCCCGTGGAAGAAATGTCAACCGACAAGACGAAACGTCAACCGATAAACGGCTGTTCGCGCTGGCTTTGAGTAAGTGCCCACCTTCAGTCAATACGCTAAACGGCGGCGATTGTGTTGCCGTCGGCGGGTTCGCTGCGTCCTGCCCGAATGCGCGAGCACGGCCGAAAGTTAGTGCTGCGTGGACAAGCCCAGCAAGCCAACCCGCCGGCGAGCAGCGAGCCGGCCGCCCAGAAGAAGCCGGACGCCCCGGCCACCCTCGACGGCATCTCCGGCGAGCTGACTTACACGACGTACTTTTGCACGCCGGCGGAAGCGATCATTCACGGCTTCGAGAACGACACGAAGGTCCGCATCATCTCCATGGAGCAGAAGGGCACGGTCTACGAAGGCACGATCGGCCGCATGGAGACCACGCTCGTCAAAACCGGCCCGGGCGTGTTCAGCTTCGTCGCCAACAAGAAGGCCAGCATTCTTGTCGGCACGCCCAGCTCGTGTCCCGTCGTCGGCTATTGGCTGCGCGATCAGGACGGCAATTTCCGCGCGCGCGAGCTGTTCACGCAGACCCCGTCCGGCCACCAAAGCCCCGATTGCCGCATCGTCGTGTGGGCCTGGGAGGATGTGAAGGTTGACATTATGGATCGGACCGCCAAGAAGTCGCTCGCGTCCGGCGTGGCGATCAAGGCCGGCAAGTATCACGAGCTTGTTGGCAAAGCGCTCGCGGGCATCGATAGCCAGGTCGTCAGCTTCGAAGCCGACAAGAAGGCCATCTCGGTGCAGGTCTACTACGACGAAGGCTTCACGGTGCCGTCGGTAAACGGGACCGGCGCGGGGCGGCTCTTTTACACCTACGTCGGCACGATCACGACAGGGGAAAACGACCTCAGCATGGTTTCCTATTACGTGACGGCCAAGGTCCGCGTCGAGGACGTGAACGACGGCACGGAAATCTGGAAAGGCGAAATTGCCAAAGGCGGGATTCACACGCTCACGCTCAAGGGCCGGCACGTGAAGGTCACGTCCGACGTCGATATCAGTGTGCAGGTCGCGCCGTATGTACATCATGGGGCCGGTTACGCCGAGCATCACTTCGGCACGGGGGGAGTAGGAACCGGCATCGAGTCGGAATTCCTGATCACGACGCCCGGCGAGCTGTGGATCTTTTCCTACTACCCCCACAATGACGTCCGCGTGACGGACGGCAAGACCGGCAAGGAGGTGTGGTCCGGCAAACTCGGCGAAGGCCAAGCGTGCGACGTTCACCCGGGGCACGGCTATTATCGCGTCAAGTCGAGCAAAGGCGTCGCGACCATGGCCGGCGCGAACTGTTGCGGCTGCCAGTTTTCCTCAGCTGCCAACCAGTTCGCGGTGGATGAGGCGCTTTTCAAGGTTGTCCAGACAATCCGCGTGCAGCGCCAGGATATCGCCGCCAAAAGTGGAAAGAAACTCACCGAAAAAGAACTTAACGCCCCGCTGTCGTCCGCGGAACTGAAACAGGCAAACGACGCGGTCCAGACCAAGACGGGCCGCGTCACCTACACCAACGACGAAGTCAACGACCGGCTGCGGACGATTCAGCAGCAACAGCAAGCGGAGGCGAAGAAGAAGTAGCGTCACAAGCGAGGGTTGGCTTGTCGCCAACTTGTCGGCCGCCAAGGTTGCGGTTGGCGAGAGGCGGCCGAAGTTTCTTCAAATCCTTATCAGGCGCCGCAACGCGCAAAGCAATCGATCCGAACTTGGGACTGGGCACATTATGCTGGCACGTCCAGCAAGGCGTCCGTAAAATGCGTCGGCGCTCGTGGTCTTTGCTTCCGGTTTCGATGCCGCAACTGGTCGCCGAGGACTGGCGGGCGCTCATGACGAGAAACAAGGAATCGGCGTCGCAAGCCGTCGGTTGGGCGGCTTACGCGGCGGGTTTCCAGGGATTGAAGGTGCTATCCAAACCAGACCCCGATGGGATAAACGTCCTTGTGTTTCCAGAAACTCTGACAAGGACATGCCGTCTCGAAGTCATGAATGCCGATGAACTGGACAAGCTGGGCACGCCGTCGTAGAATGTACATGCAAATGTGCATGCATTGATGAGGTCCTGTTATGTCTACTGCCAAGACTGCGTCCAGAAGCCGCTCGGCAATTGCGGTGTCGAGAACAAGGTTGGGCAGCTCCGCGCCGATTCGGCGAAAAAGTAAGACGGGTAAGTCACTTCACGTTGCCAAGAGTTCGCTTTTCCCGGCGCTGCCGAAAGGGAAAGTGGTCAACGTAGGCGAGGTTCGCAACCTTCTCGGCGTCTCGCAGGACGAGCTTGCTCGAATCACCGGCTACTCGATTCGCGCCATCGCTGGGTGGGAGGCGGGAAAAAAGCTCAGTGAAGCCGCCCGCCAGAAACTGGTGGAGACCGAGCGCCTCCGTGCTGCATTGGCCGAGCTCATGCCTCTCGCCGAACTCGGCGAGTGGATGCGGACGCCCAATCCCGGTTTTGAAGGGCAGTCGCCCATCCAGGTCATCGAGCGGGGCGAAGCGGATCGCATCTGGCGGATGATCATTCAGATCTACTCCGGCGTTGCGAATTAGCACCCTTCATGACTTGTCGAGGGCTTGCGACTCCCCGCCAAGCCTGCGCAAGTCGTCGCTGATCGGCGGTTTTGCCGATCAAGAGATTGTCATCCTGCGTGAACCAGCTGTTGTCGAACTCGAGGCGGCCGCCCAGATGGATGCGAAAGCTCTTGTCGGCCGAAATGGCAACGAAGCCGTTGTCCCAGCGCGGATGCAGCGTGCGGTCCTTGCCCACTTCGATCCAATCTGACTCCTTATGCAAAGCGGCGTCGGTCGGCGTCTTGGCTTTCTCCTCCTGCAGAACCTCGTGGACAATCTTTTGAAGTCGTCAGCGCCCCGCACGTAAGCGCGCCGCAAACGATAGACAGAATACGCAACCGCGTCCGCTGCACCGAAAACATCGTCCCGCTCCTTCGTCCGTAGGAGCGGCTGGCGTAACATGAAGACCTAGCCGCTCGACAAAGTCCTGGAAAACCCTGGTGGCTGCTCGGTCACTCTAAACGCCCGCGCCATTTGAGGCCGCCGCCCCATCAAAAATCAAAGAAGAACTCTTGTTTCTTCTGCCCGTTCATATTCAGATCGGAGATCTCTGCCAATTGGGCAAAGAACAGGTCGAAGCCGGAAGAACCGGTCAGCTTGTCTGCATCCGTGTCGTTGTGCACTGAGCTCGCGGTGAGCTTGTACTGGAAGTCGCTGTCGGCGCTGGTCAGCCGGTCTCTTCTGGCCAGGTAGTCCTGATAGGGGTCGTTGGCAACAAAGGTCTTGGACCATTCCGTAATGATGGCGTCAAGGGCCGTTTCATCGCCATCGTAGTCGGTGAAGCCGGCGATCAAAATGTCATCGCCGCCATTGCCTCGGACGGAATCAGCGCCCGTGCCGCCGATGAGCAGGTTCCGAGTGCCGCCTCCGAGGATCAGGTCATCTCCCTCTCCACCCAACAGCACGTTCTCTCCCGCCCCGCCCTTGAGGCGATCGTTTCCCCCCTCGCCGTACAGCCAGGAATCGTAAAAGACACTGCCGGCGATCTGGATGTCGTCGTCCCCATCTCCGGCGTGGACGACAATGCGCGAGATCGGGCCGTCTCTTTGGACGTCGTAACTAAAGGTTGGTACAAAGACGGTGCCATTCCAGACACTGACTAGCAAGCTGCCGGCTTTATCCGCTAGAGTGATTTGGATTTTGTCCGCTTCAGACGTGCCCTGAACAAACACCATGTTTTTCGTGGGATCCAGGGGATCGGGGACGAGGGCTCCTGCCACGCCGCCTTCCTGGACGGCAGCAACGACCAGCTCGCTCACGGCCGATTTCGTGTTGCCCAGGCCATCGCTGGCGAACACCGCAATCTCGTACGTGCCATTCTCCAGAGTTGGAATGATGTTGTCCGGCAAGATCCAGGGGTAGACGCCGGCCTCGTTTAGGGGCTGAATTTGAGCCACGAAGGTTAAGCCGTGCACGCTAACGAAAACCGTGAGGTCGGCGTCATCCACCGTGCCGACCAATGAGGGTGAGGGATCGGGGCTGATCAAGTTATTCGTCGTGACCGCGGGGAACACGTGCATAAAGGCTGATCCAACAGTATGGTTAACCCCATCGCTCACGTCGACGTCCACTTTGTGCAAGCCGAACGCAGTGGGTGTGAAGTCGGGCGCCGGACCGGTAAAGGTGAGAGTGCCGCCGTCGGGCAGGGTTACGCTCCAGTCGTAGGTCAGTTCATCCCCGTTCAAATCCGACGCCGATGCGAGGAAAGATGTCAGGGATCCTTTCGTGGACGTCGCCGGGACTAATAGACTGTCGATGGTCGGGGGAGCGTTCACAACCTCGATGATCAAGAAATGGGTAGTGGTTGATTCCGTTGCCGGGTCGGTGACTTGAAGGTATACGTCATATACTCCAACGGCATTGGCTGTAAAAACCGCGCAGCCCACATTCTGTGAATCCGAGGTCACCGCAGTTTCATTTCCATTGATCGTGTCGCTCTCGCCAAAAATCCCATCGTTATCGAAATCCCACGAATAAAGAAGGCTCGGGTCGGGGTCGGGGTCGTGGAAAAAAAGATTTGCGCAAACTTGATTGCCGTCGGGACTAGGCCAAAAAAACGGATCCGGGTTTAGTACCGCCGCGGTCGCTCTGACGATTGTGATTTGATTCGAAGCTCCCAGCGGGCCGGGATTGGTTACACCCTGGAACCAAGCGCCATCTTTATCCTGGACGGTTGCAAAGATGTTGAAGGTCTTTCCGGTCGTTCCGATTGGAATTGGGTTGGCTGCGGTGTGTACATATTGATGAGAGATTTGCGTTTGGAAATTCTGGTTTGGGACGGTTTGTACGTTCCCGTCTCCCCAGTTTATTACGTACGTAAACTTTCCATTTTTGTCGACCGTCGAAGGATCGTTCGCGGTAAAGGTAAACGGGAGGCTCGTGTTCCAGGGATACTTGCCGGGGATGTATTTGCCGGTTAGGTCGTCGATTGCTTGCATACTGGCCGGCGGAATCGCTATTGTTAGCGCCGACGGCTGCAGGTTGTTTACGATCAGGTCGAAGACTACAGTTTTAACCGGCGACTCGCCGTCATTGGCATAAATGGTCACTGGGCCGGTATCAGCCGGTCCGTCTAGAGTGGTGTAAGACCAGCTCCAAGTACCACTGCCCGCGGTCAGGTTACCTTTGGACACAGTAAGAGCTACCGCATCTCCATCCGCATCGGAGAAGGCGCCGGAAATTGTTGCAACGCTGCCCTCGCCTACGGTTACCGTGGGAGCGTTGACGGTCAAAATAGGAGACCGGTTAAGCAATTTGATAAAGACATTGGAATCCCATAGATGGTCGGATGCATCGGCGATGGCCAGCTTGATATGATAAGTTTGGCCGGGATTGACGGTGGCAGTCGCCGTCAGGACCGTTGTCAATCCATCCATCTCGGTTTCCCGGGGAAGACCGCTGGCAAGATCGTTGTTGATGAAAAACTGCGAGTTGTTCACAACCAAGTTACTGTTATTGATGCTTACCGGGCCTTGTGGACCGTTGCTATTTGGCAACAGGGCAATATTCTGGCCATCGACAAAAAAGGCGAAGACATCGTTGTACCTGGTGTTTTTCCATTCATTGAATTCGTCGGAGGCAAAAACGTATTGAAATTGCAACGTGCTGGAGTTCGCCACAAAATCAAAGTCAAGGACCGTTGCGTCATTGGTTGTAAAGCCGCCGGTAAGCCCGTCCAACGTTGCGTTACCGGCGAGACCGTTGTTCTGCGTCATGAGTTCGGTGGTGTTGGTTCCTTCAACGTTCTTGACCCCACCGGTGCTGAGGATAATGCCGCTTTCCAGCCCGATGACTGGGTCACCTCCCGTAAAGGTCCCGGCCGACGCGCTGTGGCCGCCTTTGAAGTCCATTCCCGCAACTCCTGGGTCAGCCACCAAGGTGGCGTTCATTATCGTGGTCCCGGGCATCAATTGTTGGGCTAGTTGCGTTGCGTCGACAAGACTCGTTGCCGTCAATGCGGGAACGGTCCGATCTTCAAGGGCCTCCAATTTCAACTGGATATGTCCCCTTGTCGTCCTTGCCCGGCGGCGGAGGGGCTCACGAAAACGCCGATACAGCGATCCAAAGCAAAAATGCGGAAACATGTTGCACCTTTCAGAAGTTCGCGCAAGCGCCACGAGGGAGGAGGGCCGATGCACGCAACTATCTCGGCCCGGCAGCGGACCACTGCCGGTGGCCGTTGATTATGGAGAATGCACGCCTCCGTTCGCGGTGTTTGACACCCCGAGCCAGCGCTGCAAGATTCACGGCGTCTCGTCCACCGTCCACCGTCTATTCTCTGAGACGGTTGTTTTCTCCAAACCGGACGAAAAAACCGAAAGTTATCCCCAAGGTGGGTTCCGGGCACCCGTTGGGGGGAGGGATAGACGGCTTCGAAAGGGGCTATTGAAACAGAAGGGGTCTGGCTGTCAAGGAAAAAGTGAAAAAGATGTTCTTTTTGGCCGTAGCCGCAGGCTTTAGCCTGCGGAGATTCCGCACCCTATGGGGTGTGGCTGCACGCTTTGAAATGGCCTCAGGTCAATTGCCCAGAATATTGGGGGGCGCGATGCGCGGGCCGCCAAAGTAGTAATTAAACATGGCCTGGAACTCCCAATCATAGGTGCGGTTATCTCCGCCTCGCAAAGGCACCGCGACTCCGACAGCCAGCGTGGAGCGATTGGCGATCTCAAAGGTCGTGCCTACGGTCAGATCCAGTAAGTCCATGCGGTTGCGAAAGTTCCCTACCTGGGGGGACGGTTCAGAGGCGAGTTTCAAAAAATCGAAGCTTCCATTCGGCAACTTCGCCGGCACAACGGGAAAGCTCTTCTGCAAAGTGATGATGTCCGCGTCATTCAAAGTGGTGGTGTAATGCAGCTCCAGGACGGGAGCAATTCCAGTGAGGAAGCGGTTTTCCGGACGGCGCATCAGCCAGTAACCGATGTTCCAGTCCAGATGCAGGAGAGTCTGTTCATTGAGCTGTGCACGGTCTTCAAACGGGGGCAATTTGCCGCCCGGCGCAACAACAAGTCTTTTGAGATTCAGACCGGGAATGGCCGTCGGCAGCGTTTCGCGCAAAACAACATCGCTGCTGTTTAGGGGAAATTCCACTTGCATGAAGCCCTGCGTAAACCATCGGGAATTCGGCACAGCCACAAAGGCCAAAAAGGGCGACAGAGCCCACGTTTCATTCTCGATGTGGAACTCCCGGACCCTTTGAATTTGCGACAAATTCAAAGCAAGGCTTCCAATATAATCGGCAACCCGCACCGTGGTGTCCTGCGCGGTGGGAATACCGAGGCTAAGGCCGCCGGAAATGGCCCAGCGTGGTTCCTGCCAGAGCAAGCTCTTGAAGATCACTTGCATATTCCCGAATTCGGTGGCTTCATGCCCCAGGGTCTCACCCGGCGTTCGCGTAACGTTGAGTGCCGGAGAACCGTCTTGGGTAATAATTGGCAGCGAGGGATCAATCGACCCAAAACTCAGGTTGAGGTCGGAGGAGACGGTGGTGGCGAATGGCACGCGTAACTGGAGGGAGCAGAGCCCGTCGAGAAACGTCTTCTCAAAATCGACGGTGTACATCTGGACGTCATACAACCGCGTCCTGGAAGGTTCCACGTTTCCCTGGATGAAGGGGTCGAATCGGGGTGTATCGCCCAACCCAGTTACAGACAGGGCATTGTGGAAGAAGTTGTAACGAAATCCGATCCGGTCCTGCGGAATGGGACTGTTGTTGTCAGCCACTTTTGCATTGGTGACATTGGTGGTGCCGTTGTCGAACAAAAAGCCCCGCCCTTCAGTTCTGTTGACGAAAAACCTGACCGATTTACCGGCGCCCAGAAGGTTGCCTTGAATGTTGGGCACGGAAGTCAGACCGTCCCCCAAGGCGGCGGTGGTCACGGGCGTCAGGACCGGTTCGAGCAACTTCTTTTCTTCGGGAGGCACAGTGAGAGGTTCTAACGGTGTGGGGCAAGCAGGCCGGGGACGGCAGAAAAGAGGCCAATCGGCTTGGGCAATACCTGCACTACAAATCCAGGAAACTGCAGCAATCAGATAAAAGCGGAAAAAAGGGTGTTCATGGTAGCACATGGACCTTGCCCTCGAATGCCCGTTGCGTAAAGGCGGACTATCTGTGCAATTCATAAAAAAGAGATCGGCCGGGAAAACAAGATTTATTAGAAATTCTGGAGCGATTAGAAGCACCGGCTGACTCGGTAGTCTGAGCTGAACACGCGAAGTTCTACGTTTGGGTTGAAACCGTCGGCGAAGCCCTGGCCGCCCGATACGCCTTGCGGAGCCGGTACAGCTTCCAGAGCGGCGGCACGAAAAGGAGCAAAGCGAGAAACCAGTGCGCGATGCAGATGTGCAGCCAGTACGAGTCGTCGCCGTTTTCTTCTTTGGTCCGGCTTGTGGATTCCCACGAGAGCGGGAAAGCCGAACGCGAGTTCTTGGAATTCTCGATGAACCAACGCATGAAGTCGGGGTAGGGTTCATGCCGGAAATCGAGTTGCGGCCGGCCGCCGCTATTGTCGGCATTGATGTAGTAGCCCCGCACCAATTGCCCGTTGAACGGTTCGCAGTGGCCCCAACCGATGTCCAGCCAAATGTGCTTGTGATCGGAGCCGAGCTGGACCGCATCGCCACGGCAGCTGCCGTCGGGCAAATAGCGGTAATAGGTCCACGATGCGGTGTCCGAGCCGGTTCGGCCGCGGACCCAAAGAACGCACACTAGGGCCCCCAGGTGGAACGACAACACCACGGCGACATTGCCAAGCCAGCGCTTCATCGTTGTTGTTCCTTTGCGTTCGTTACGATGGAGTGCCGGTGAAAGTTCGGCCGGGCTCAAGTTCAAAACTCACCGCAGAGGCGCGGAGGAACGCAGAGAAAAAAAGCAACGAACATTGAAAACGGTTCCTTTCACTTCCTTGATTTTCTCTGCGTATCTCTGCGCCTCTGCGGTAATTCTGGGAGAATTCATGTGCCAGCCATTCCAGATCATTGCAACGATTGCAGGTATGCCAGCAAATCCGCCAGTTGGCCGGGCGTGAGGTTCGCGGACAGGCCTTCCGGCATGGCGGACAAGTTTTGCTGCGTCCGCAGCTCGATCTCCGCTCGTTTCAGTTCGCGCTGCACGCCATTGCCCTCGCGGATGAGGACGGCGGCGGCGCTTTCGCTGACCACGAAGCCCGTGAAGAACCGGCCGTCCGCTGTGCTGAACTGGTACGACTCATAGCCCTGGGCGAGCTTCGCGCTGGGTTTCAGGATCGACTCGATCAGCTCGTCCGACTTATAGCGCTTGCCGATGTCCACGAGGTGCGGGCCCTTCGGCGTCTGGCCGTCGGCGGTGGTATGGCAGGCCATGCACGACTGCGACTTGAAAAGCGCTTCACCCAGCTTGGGGTCGCCCTTGGCCGCGCGAGTTCGCTTCAGCGCGATTTCATAGTCCATGTTGCCGATCTGGTCGGGGTTTTTCGGGTCGGCTTTGGGCAGAAAGATTGGGACCTCTTTCTCGACCTTCGCGGTGTCCAACGTCCGCGGCAGTCCGGCGAGGGCGACCTTGTGCCGCCCCAGCTCGGCTCTTAAGAACGCGGCCGCATCCTTGTCGCCGTCGAGCGCCGCGGCGGTGATGACCGCGCCGATGCGTTTGCTCATTTGCCACTGGACGCGATCGTAGTACGGGCCGGTGCTGTCCGGGCGGATGCCCCACCACGATCCCGCGTAGTCGGCTTCGCGATGATAGAGGCGCACCAGCGTGACGAGAATGCCGCGCCGCAATTCCGGCGAGCGAACGGTGCCGAGTTTCTTGATGAGCCCCTCGACCGCCTTCGGTTCATGCATGTAGCGCAGCGCCCACAGCGCGCCTTGCCAGTGCGGGCCGTCGAGCGCTTCGAGGCACGCATCGGCGGCGTTGAGTGAAACTAGGGCGCGGACCGCCAGATGCGGAACGACGCGATCCGGGTCCGGCTGATTCTGTACCGGCCGCTGTGTCGGCAGCGCGGAGCCCTTTGGACGGCTTGTCAGCGGCAGAATTGCCGTTGCAACGGCGGTGTCGTTCAATCGGTTCAAGCTGATCAAGGCTTGCGCCTGGACGCGCTGCGACTTATCGGTCAGGGCCGCGATGAAGGGCTTGGCGTCGAGGCCGGCAAGCTCCGTCCTCCTGTCGGTGAGTGCCCGCAATGCGAATTCACGCAGCGCGGGGTCGGCTGCGAGCTTCAAGAGCGCCGGCTGCGAATTCTGGCCGTCGAGCTGTTTCAGCGTGAAGACCGCGGCCACGCGTCCTTCCAGCGGCACAGTTGATTTGGACGCCAGCGCCACGAGCGCCTTGGTCGTCTCTACGTTCTTGCCGCGCCGCAGCAGCTCACCCTGCGCGTGCAGGCGCGACACGGACTGCGGCGCGGCCAAGAAATGGGTGAGCTTGGCGGCGTCCGCCTTCTGGAGTTCGGGGAATGGTTCTGCTTTGAGATCCTTGGGCGTGACGCGGGCGACGAAGCCGACGTTTGGACCCTCGAACCCCACCGCCGAGCCGCCGCGCCAGCTCGCGACGTACATCCGGCCGCTGCCGTCGATGTCCATGCCGGTGGCGCGCGGCATCTTGAGGAACACCTCTTGCTTCAAATCGAAGGTCGGGCTGTTAGGCACGAGCTCATGCCGATAGACCTCGCTGCGTCCCCAGTCGCCAGTATAGAGCGTGTTGCGAAACTTTTCGGGCCAGCGCGGATCCTGAACGAAAAGGCCACCGGAGCCGCCGCCGCCGCCGAACGTGCCGAGCGTCGGCATGATCTCGTCGGTGAAGTTGGCGAACAGTTGGGTGTAGCCGTACAGCGCCGTTTGCTTAAGGAGGCTGACGCGCGTGTCCCAACCAGCGCCGTCGTTGGTGTTGTCGCGCGTGAAGATGTTCAGGAACGGGTCGATGGCCAGGTCGAACGGATTCCGCAGCCCGGTGCAGTAGATTTCCAGTTCCGTGCCATCGGGCCGCACGCGCACGATGCCGCCGCCGCGCAGCACGATGACCGTGCCGTCCTTGCCCTTGGCTTGTTTGATGCCGTAGTCGCCGACGCCGATGTAAAGCCAGCCGTCGATGCCCATGCGCACGCAGTTGGTCGTGTGGTCGCCGCCGCGCTGGTTGATCTGCTC
>JAKEFD010000401.1 GCA_022616245.1 Gemmataceae bacterium | reverse complement strand
GCGCGGGCGACCGTATTCGGATTGATGACGAGCTGTTCGGCCAGGACGCGAATGGGCGGCAATTCCTCCCCGGGCTCGAGCCGTCCGGCCGCGATCAAGTACTTGACCTGGTTGACGATCTGCAAATAGATCGGCACGCCGTCATTGGGAGAAAGGTGCAGTTGCATCGCCGCCAGCACTCGGAAACGCCAATGTCTATTGTATTAATTCAATAATACAACTGCCACGTTCGTTGTCAAGTGCCTGATAGGCAGCAAATTGAAAAATAGACGGAATTTGGTGCCAATCATGGCTCTCGGCGTGGGCTAGCTTTGCTTCGCCGGCACACTCCGCGCTCCAGGGAGTCGATGATGGATTCCAGTTGTCGTGGCGGGTGGCATGCCTTGGCGGATCGTTTGCAAGTGCAGTGAACCCGAACCTAGCACCGCCAAGGCATGGTAGCGCCACGCAACTTGGCGCTTTGGCATGCTTTCGCCGTGCTGGTCCAGGGTTGCCCTCTTTGCAAAGGATCGGCGAAAGCATGGCACACTGCGCTTGACGGCTTTGGATTCCTGAGAATCAATAATTCCGTCCATTCAATCCTAATTGATCATTTCTTGGACGCTGGGGGCGCAAGGGGGAGCTCAAATTGGGGCACCGCGCGGAAAATGCGGTCCATTTCCGATTCCTTGTAGCCCAAATACGCGGCGACGCCAACGGCCACGAGCCACGACAGCAAGCAGCCGACTACGAAGTAAAGGAGCCGACGGTCCGGACTTCGATTCGCGTCGACTGAACGTGGAATAGAATGCGGCGTCATCGCACCTTCTCCCTGCGTGGCCTGCTCCGCACCACCGGCTGCCACGCGATAGCTACGGCCGAAAAACCTGGCTCTTGTGCAATTCTCCCTTGAGCCAGACTTCAACTCGCACTTCGGTCCCCTCCGGCAGTTCGATTACTGTGCTCGATGACGCACGGGCGCGTGCTTGTGCCCCAACGACGGTTTGGGCAGCGCCGGCTTTCTCTTCCGGTCCCGTCCGGAATTCCGTGATCGGCTATTGCGGAGAATCAACTCGAAACACTTTTAGCACGGCGCGGGGGCCGATTTTGTCAATCTCGTAGGATTCTCTAAGACCGACGCCGAGAAAGTGTTGACTTTGGCGCTCGAGGCTCAGCTCAACATCGAGATCGGGAATGTCGGACTTCCAGATCTCTCGGCGATAGTGTTTCACGTCGCGCTCTGGGAGACTCGTACCATCGGAGAACACGTACTTGTTCTTCTCAGGCGCCCAGCGAATCGCTTTCGCAGATGCGCTTTCAATGATCTTCCGCCGCCGGTCCGCCGCGTTCTCACCCCACGGCAGCAAAGCACCGTTCCTGTCCGGCTCGATTCGGTAGATGGAATCGAGCAGGCGAACGACCTGGTCGGCAAGCAGCCGATGTCCGGCTTCGTCATTCTTGCTCCCGTCCTCGCTGCCGAAAATCCAGCGGCGGGATTTGGCGAACGCCTCCAAGGCCTTAAAGGGCTCGGCGGTGGGCTTGAGTGGCTGCGCGCGCAGCCGTCCCTGTTTCCGAAATTGCGCCACATGGCTTTCGGGCTGTTCAGGAAAGCCGGCCAACACATAGCCTGTCACCAGGAGAAATGGAATGTCTCCTTCCAGGGCGATTGGAAATCGCGGCAACAGTCTCAGATCTTTCGGAGTGGACGGCCAAGGGGCCCCGACGTACATCCACGGCAAGTGTCCCGGGTCGTCTGGCACGTCGAATAACGTGCGCAGCACTAGAAAAACACCGTCGCGTCCGCTGTCGTGAAAACCAGAAGCGACCCGCAAGAATTCCTCGATAACCGCCAGCGCCTTTTCCTTGCCCAACGGCTGCAGCAGATTGACGGCTTGAATGACCTTTTGCGGATTGTAGAGGTGACCCAAGTTGTAAGATGGAACCTGCCCGAGCGCTTCGAGCAGGCGTCGCAATTCGCTTTCTTCGGGCAGATTCTCCGGCAGGGGCTTTCCTTTGCCGAAAACGTATTGCACCCGGCCTTTGTTATCGACGTACACCTGACCAAGCGTCGCGGTCGTCAAGTGCCCCGACGTGCCGTAGCGCCAGATTTCCTTCGTGCCCACGGTGGAAATTCCGCCTGGATCATGCTCGGTCCGGACGTCATCCGGCTTGCCCAAGAGCGCGAGAGCGTCCGCCTGCGGCATGCCTTCTTTGAGTTGGCTCATTGCCGCGGCAAATTGATTCCGCGTGCGCGGTGGAGCGGACGGTTCATCGGCGGCGTGGCAATTAGCGCCGATGAGACCGAAAGCAAGTAGAGAGAGAATCGGAATGTTCATAAACGCTTTCTCCATGGCGGCAACATACCGGCCTCTTGACGGATTAGGTCACTTAAGGACTAGGAGTGCCGCCACGCCACCATGCGCTCCTTGGCGTCGGGCCAGCGCGCGCCGGACGCTGCGGAGATAGCGGGCGATTCCCTCCCGGTCCTCGGGTTTGCTCTCATTGCAAAGGATCGGCGAAAGCACGGCACACGGCACTGCGCAAACCACACGAACCGACACCCATCATAAACCCTCATGACCTTCCACAGGACGATGCTCCTTTCGTCTCCAGACAACATACTCGCGCGCCAACCATGCCGCAGTCAACGCCAGCGGCCAAGTTCGGCACAGGTAATGCGTTCCCCACGACGCAGCAAAATTCGGCCACACCGTTCGGCTCAAGTCGAAGCCGTCGAAGCCTCTGCCGTGCCCAGTCACATACCACCACATGCTTTGGACCACGGATACACCCACGATTGGCGCGCGGGCCCACAAGGTGAGCGCGAGTCCCAGCCAGGTGCAAACCGCGAAGACGCGGCAGAAGGCTCGATGCTCGGCGACGCCGGAACGCCCTTGGGCGAGCGCCACCACAGATGCGGCAAGGGTAAGCATGAACAAAACGCTGAACGTCAGGACAGACGAGACGAGATAGCCCGCGAACCCGATCAGAATGGTCAAACTCAAAATCACGATAGCGAACGGATGCACGAGCAAACTCGCACCTTTGATTATGGCTGCAGTGAGGACAACGGCGACCAGCCAACCTGCCAACGTACCCCACCACACGACCGGATGTGCGAATGACGACGAGACTGGAATAAGGCCCAAGTCAACCAAGAACCCGAAGACGACGGGAACGGACGGTAAAAGGATCAACGAAGTGGGGAGCGACTTTCTCATTGTTCGCGCTACACCCCCCTCTTCACCGACGCGTGGCCGGGGCTGGCGATCTTTCGGCGACACCGAACTATCCCAGTCCAAGCCCCGGCCGAACTCTGGACTCAAGGGCGCTGCAATCCTCGAGTGGCCTGCCGCCTAATCAGATTACCCGTCCGCGCGGTTGCAGTCGCTGGCAGAGCTTTCCCCCGCCCGCTCTAACCAGTATCGGCATAACGCCTGTTCAATCGACTTTATGTCGGATTCTAACAGGTCCGTGGATTCGCACTTGTATCGGAGGTAAGCGACGATCGCTTTGGCCTGTTCGCGACTGAACATCGCGAACTTGTGTCGCGCATGCTCGAACCATGTGCGCTCCCGTCTCGGGTCGATCCGCACATTCTGCGATGCATCATCGAGGCCGAGGCAAAGGTGGAATACTGGGTTGGCGCGCTCCAGACGGCCGTCGATGTCAGCAAGCAGGTAGGCGGGCAGGTAGAACCGGAACGCCTCGTCAGAAAAGAAGTCGAGTGCCGAAGCGAGGCCACCCGGCGCCTCATCTAGGAACTTAGGATCGAGGGACTGCCAATCGGTTTTGCCCTTGAACTGTTGTTCTAACAGGTACGGCTCGTCGCCTTCCTCGCTGCACCGCAAGCGCCAATCGCCGGGGTATTCTCCGTCGGCGAATGCCATGCGGATGCAAGCTTTGACTGATTCCCGGTCGAGCATAGTTGCACCAAGTCCGCTACGCGGGTCAGTTTGAAACCTATTTCGACTTACTTTCAGTTTGCCCCTTGCGCCGCGCTTGGCGGCATGCGCGACATCGAACGGCACGAGAGTAAATCGTTCCCTTGGCCACCTCATACCACCACTTCTGCTGGAGTGCTGTCCAAACCTCTTCCTTTCCGCAATCCACGCACACAAAGGGCTTGTCTTCGTAGAAAAGCGGCGGCCCATAAGAATTGTTTGGCGCGTGCTTCGACACGTCGGCCGGAATTCGCGATTCCCTGTATTTGTCGCTGCCGTCGTGCCGAGGCTTACCCTTACGCTTACCCACAGTTCGGCCCCCAGTTTCCAGGGCCTTTCTGCGCGCCGGCGCGGCAACTCTAAACCAATTGTCGATCACAATCATTTCGCCGTCATACCGCCGAACAGCGAGATGCGCCCGTCCACGCCCACTCCCCAAACATCGACGCCAAATGGCAGGGCGCCGATGTCCGGCGCGCCCTGGTCCGCGTCACGCAAGGGATCGGGCCATGCGCCCGGTACCGGCTGTCCGTTGTTCACTCCGGGACTATCGGCCTCCAGGCGCAGGTCGGGTGAAACTTCGTCGGCGGACAGCCTGACGAACTTCGGGTTCGCGACGCGGTCCTGTGTGGTCCAGCCTGGTTCGTAGTTTTTTTGGCTAACCACAAAGAGTGCGGACTTGCGAAATTTCGCGAAGGGATCGGCTTTCAATCCCGGGCCGTCTTTCAGGCCCCAGAGGAGATTGCCGCCTTCGCGCAGGTCGCGGGCCTCCTTGGCGCCGATGAACCCAATGCCCGGCACGCGTTCCATTTGCACGAAGATGTTGTTGAACACATCGCGCTCCGTCTTGTTGAGGCCCACGTTGCCGAGGCCGAAGAGATAATGATCGCGAAACACCGGGGTCCGGCGCAGGAGCGTGTTGTGATAGACGCGCATCACGGGGAAGACGGGGCCGCCGTGATCGCTGATGAAATGCCCCTCCGCGTGCAAGAATTCGCCGGTTGGGTCCGCTTTCGCCGGCAGATGATAGTACACGCCGGCGCGTTGATCGAAGACGTTGCGATAGACGTAGACGCCCGACTTGGGATCGTGCCCCGCCGGCGCTTCGTCCTTGTCGATCTCGTGCTGCTGAAACACGCCCAGGCACGCGCCGATGCGGTTCTGATAGATGTACATCGAATGGCTGCGCAGCTTGGGCCCGCACTCCAGGCCGTCGTCGTTGAAGTTGTCCACGAAGTTGTGGTGGAACCGCAGGTTCTTGACGTAGCGCAGAAAGGCACAGTCGTGATCGTCGGTGAATTCGCAATATGCCAGCTCGATGTTCTCATTCAGCGGCTGGCTGTTCTGGAAGACGATCTGATATGAGGCAGTCCCGTAGTACTTCATGTGCGACCGGCCCGACCAGGGGGCGGCCAGTCCGCGAAAGGCGCAGTGGGTCACCTGGATATTCTGTGAGGCATTGACGAGCAGGCCGGGAAAGCCGCCGTACACGGTGAGATGATCGAGGTGAATGTTTTCTGAGCCGTAGATTTCGATCATGGGGCTGCCGGTCGCGCCGCGGAAGACGATGCCCTGTATCGTCACATGGCGGACCCCGTTGACGCGCAGCACTGCGTCGCCGAAGCCGACGGCGATAACGAGCTTCAGCTTGCGCGGGTCCGTTTCGCCGCGATAGGCCCGCTCGCCCAAGCCAGGCATCCGGTGGTGGGCAAGGCGGATGTGAATGCGACCGGTTTCGCGGTTGTACCAGAGGCCCGGCCCGCAATAGACGCCGACGGTGCGCGGCGGCTTGCGATCGGGTGGAGTGTACTCATTGGCCGAACGAAGATCGAGAGCCGTGCGATAGCCGTGCAGCGGCACCATCGAATCGCCAAAGTGCCCCAGTGCGAGCGGCCGTTCGTCTTCGATGCCCCACATCGGCTCCCAGGCGCCGGGCAGGAACTGGTGCGGAATCGGGCGCTCGTCCACGTTGGGATAGACCTTGGTCGAAACGAACTCCCCCTCGGCGGCCCTCACCCCTTTCCCCTCTCCCTCAGGGAGAGGGGTAACGGGCTCCCAGCTCGTCTCCGGTGACTCGAAGAACTCGCGCAAGCCGCCGTCGATCACCGCCAACTCGCCGGGATACGAAGCAATCACGATCGGCGCTTCCTCCAATCCCGACCGGGTAATGCGGACCTTTTCGTAATAAGTCCCGCCGCGCAGGTAAAGCGTCTGGCCCGGCTTAAGACGCTGGACGCCGTGCTGAATGGTCTTCCACGGCCGCGCTTTGGAGCCGTCGTTCTTGTCATCCCCCTTGGCGGCATCGACGAAATAAGTCACGCCTTTTGCCAACGGCGGTGTCGTCGCCGTGGGCAGCGGCCGCATGGGCCGGTGCGACAAGTAGTTCGTTTGGGCGTCGGCAGTCGCGGCGCCAGATACGAGAAGCGACAGCATTCCCAACGCATACTTGGTCTTGCTTGTACTCATGGGTATTCCCCCGTTTCCGAAGGTTCACCAGCGCCGGCAGCCTGTCGCCAAGGCATGCGGCAGCTCCACGCAATCACTTAAACTTGCTTAAGCGATTGGCGACCCACAATCCCGTGCCAAACGCGATGCCCTTGGCGATCATAACTATCAGCGCGGCGGCTCCAAACCACCAAAAAAAGTATCCGACCGAGAAAGCGAGCAAGATTGGAAATGGCCAACATAGCCAAAAACTGCGGTCGATGATTCTCATGCGACCTCCGATAAAAGGCCCGGCGACACTAGGTCGGACAACAAGGTGCGCTTGCGCATCTCCGCGCTCCACGCACTAATTGGAGGCGCCGCGAATCTGCCGGCGCTTCGTGTCCCATTTGCTGTTGGACGGGGCCTGCGACTCTTGCGCAGGCTTGCTGGGATTCTGGGAGCGCTCCTGAGCGTGGCGCTCCTTCTGGCCGGCGGTTGCTCGGCTCTTTTCGCAACGCGGATGGTGTAGAACTTCCAGTTCATTTTATTGACCCGGAAAGACAAAGGTCGTGGTACCATGCTCCGCAAGACAACTCGAAAGGAGCGGCGGCGTGAACGACAAACTGTATTTGGAGCGCTGGTTGCTGCTCTTGAAACAAGAAGCCGCTGACGCCGGCTTGGAAGCACGCGTGCGCGCACTCGACCGCAAGGGAGGCCAATGGCTCGCGTTTGCCGTTCGCCAGGGCAGCGAAGCTCTGGAGATTCGCTACTACAAGCGCCTGGTCGGGCCGGCGCTGGCCGCGGCGGCCACGGGCGCGGAAATCGTGGGCCGCGTCCGCGAGGTGCACGCGCAGGTGCACCGAAAACACCGTCGTTTGCTGGAAAACGGTTTGCGGCGATTTCTGCTGCGGTCGATCGCTCTCTTGCAAGCCTTGGAGTCAGCGCTTCTTGGGGATCGTGAATTGCTAAAGAAGGCGGAAGCGGCATTGCAGCAAGCACCGAAAGCGCCCCCAAACCTGCGGCCCGCGGCGGCGGCTCGCAAACAGCGTGGCCTGCGCAAAGGCTTCGAAATCCTTCCTGCCGCCGGCCTTCCGTTTTTCGTCATCCGCGACAGCAGGCTCGTCGATCTGTCGTTGTTCGTGCCGTTGTCGAAGAAACAAAGCGAAGAACAAGTGCAACAGGCGCGACACTTGCCTTGGGGCGAGTGGGTGGGCGAGGCGGGCGTGGAATTGATCTCGGCGGGGTCGGGCGCTGCTGATGCCGGCGCTGCCGTCGCCGAAACCGGCGCCGCGGTGGGCGCGGGCATGCTCGAAGCGGCCCAGGTTGCCGGCGCGGCGGTCGACGTCGTTGGCCAAGGCGGCTCGGCGTGCGCCGACGCCTCCGCCGGCATCGACTGTGGCGGAATCGACTGCGTACCGGGATGACTATGTTGGCATCGATCTGCCTGGCATTGGTTCGCTTCTATCGCAGGCGTCTGGCCCGACGCGGCCCGTTCGCCTGCGTCCGCTGTACGTTTGAGAAACTGGAATCCTGTTCGGCCTTCGCGGAGCGGAGTTTGCAAGAAGCGCCGGCGCGCTGCGCGCTTGGCCGCATAGTCCGCCGGCTCGCCCGCTGCCGGCAACTTTCGCTGTACCGGCTGAGCGACGGCGGCTTGGCTTACGGCGAAGGCTACGAAGCGGTCGCGGCGGCGGAGAATTCGCTTTCGGCGGCACAGGCCCTGCGGCGGCTGAATGCCGTCCTCGCCAGCGACGGGGAGTCAGCCGCGGTTCGCGCGGCGGTGTGCCGCGGAGCTTTGCTGGCAACGGCGCAACACAGGCTACTCACTTCGGAAGGGCAAGGAATACTGGAAACTCTTCCGCTCATCCGGGATGCTGCCGCGGTGCGGCGCACACTTGAAAGTCGCTGCCGCTCGCGCTTGGCGGCAACCCTGTGTGCCCTCGTGTTGACTTGCTTGTTCTTCGCGCTCGGCATTCCGGCGCTGGCGGCGACGCTCGGCCTGTTCATGATTATTGGTGCCCTTTCGGCATTGTCGGCACGGCGAATAGTTCGACGTTTGGATGGGTTCGAGGTGCTCGCGGCGATTGATGGGCCTTATGATTCTCCGCTTACTCCGTGCGCGGCTCTTAATCCCCAAAGCATACGACCCGGCGGCCGCGCTCCCGTGCCCGTCGAATCACGCGCCGCCATTCACGCAGCAATTTGAGAAACTCGTCGCGCGTAACCCGCGCGTACAGCTGCTTTCTGCTCACGGGATGTATCAGCGTGCCGATTTTTACTCTCCAGCTTTCCGGTTTCGACAGAACTTGTGTCCGAGCTTGAACGAGGACGCGCTCCAATTCCCGCAGCGACTCTCCGCTGAAGGCGGCATCGCCGTAGAGGTCGATGTACTGGCCGGTTTTCTCAGCCAGCGCCCAAAACAGGGGATGCAGAAACCAGTAGTAGCCTTCGTCGTCAAGGAAGCAAAAACCAGGCTCGTCCCACAACGGGCGGCAAGTTTTGAGGCTTTTTCTGCCGACGCCGATATCGAGCGGCATAGCTCATCCCTACTTCGAATACCCCGCTTCCCACAATGCCTTTCGGGCCTCGTGGCTATTCAAGGCGCGCAATCCTCTCTCCCCGTTTGGGGGCGTCCTTGCGCATTACATTGACGACTCCAGCAAGACACGAACGGGGAGAACGAAGTTCCGACGATATCAAGAAAGCCGGCGTTCAACAAGAACGCCGGCTCGAGAGGGGACTGGAGGGCCAAGGTTGGCTTATGGCAAATGGATCGGGCGCATCCATGCTGAAGAAGGACGTTCACGCCTTGGGTTCCGCGGATTCGTCCCTAACACGCGCGTCGCGCTCGCGCAATTAGTTGACGCTGCAAAACATGTCGCGCGGCGAGCGCCGCCGCAGGTCATCGCACAAACGCCGGCAGCTATCCAGATCGCGCACCATCGTTTCCGTGAGAATGTTGACGGCGAACTGTTCCTGGGCCCATTCGAGCTGGTTGCGGCAATCCGAAAGATGATCGAGCAGATCTTTCAACCACAAGAGATTGTTTTCGCGCTGGCTCATGACATTTCCCTTCGTAAGGCAGGTTCG
>JAKEFD010000400.1 GCA_022616245.1 Gemmataceae bacterium | reverse complement strand
TCCCTACCACGCGGTTACGGCGCTTTGTGCAGCTTTGTCGTTCCGCGACCCGCCGACCGCAGAGCACAGCCGCCGCGTCGCCGATTACTCGCTCATGATCGCGCACGGGATGATGAGCGAGCGCGATTGCTACCTGCTGGAAGTCGCGGCGCTTTTACACGATGTAGGAAAGCTCGGCGTGCCGGAATCGATCCTGCAAAAGCCAGGCCCGCTCACCGACGAGGAATGGAAGCTGATGGGCGCGCACGACCACATCGGTATTGAAATCCTCAGCGCCGCATTTTCGTCGCCGGAGCTAACGGCCATCGTCGCCAATTACCACGCCTGGTTTGCCGGGAACGATCGCGAAACTCATTTGCCGGCGGGCGACGCCATCCCGTTGGCCGCACGGATTCTGGCCATTGCCGACGCCTACGACTCGATGGTGTCGAGCCACGTGTACCGCGAAAGCCGCACGCAGCAGGATGCGATTGCCGAGCTGCGCCGTTGTGCGGGCAGGCAGTTCGATCCGGTGCTCGTCGAACGGTTCGCGGGATTGCTGGCCACGGCGCCGCCACACCAGCGTCCGACGGAAGTCACGCCGGCCACACTGCGTCTTGGGCAGCAGCTCGATCGGATCACTGCGGCGCTCGAAGCAAAAGACTTCGACAAGCTCGCGCGTCTGGCCGCGCAGTTGGCCGTTACGGCGAAGGTCGAAGGGCCGGCGACCATGGCCACATTGGCGGGTCAGCTCGAACAAGCGGCGCTCGACGAGCCGGATTTGCATGCACTTGTTGTGTTGACCACCGAGCTATTGCGGCTCTGCGAATCGCGGCAAACGAGCTGCCTTAAGGCCCTCCAGACCGCCGCAAAATGAGCGCGCTAAGGCACTGCCGGCCGGAGCCGCCTTTGCCTCACTTGCGCAGCTTAACCTCTTTCGACAATCGACAAGGTTGTCTTAAGCGCCTCAGTTGCACTGACCGATAGAATAGATCGCCTGCGCTGCGCGCTAGTGAGTCGTGGTGGCAGACATTCCTGTCTGCCAGCGCACAATCGGCAGGCAGGAATGCCTGCCCCACGCGCCGGTAACGCCCATGTCCTTAGATCCTTCATCCGTCGACGCCGCTGTCCGCCGTGGCGGACCCGTGGGCGCGGTGCGCGAGTGGGTGGCGGACTTAGGCCAGTTGGCGATCGAGTGGACGATGGCAGTTGGCGACGTGTCGATCTTTTTCTGGCGAACGATAAGCTGGCTCTTCACGCGGCTGCCCCGGCGCGAAACCTTGCTGCCGGCGTTTTATCAGATCGGCGTGCTCAGCCTGCCGGTGGTAGCGCTTACCGGCACGTTTATCGGGATGGTGTTGGCCGTGCAGAGCTACGCGCAGTTCCGCGTAATGCACTTGGAAACACGGCTCGGCGCCGTGATCAATATGTCGCTGGTGCGCGAGCTGGGGCCGGTGCTCGCCGCAACGATGCTCGCCGGCCGTGTGGGCAGTGCGATGGCCGCCGAGCTAGGCACGATGCGCGTGACCGAACAGATCGACGCCTTGACGAGCATGGGGGCCAATCCGATTTATTACCTGGTCGTGCCCCGATTCCTCGGCTGCCTGGTGCTGATTCCCACGTTGACGATCATGGCCGACTTCATGGGGATCGTCGGCGCCTTCTTTTACAGCATTCAGATCCTGGGAATCGATTGGCACCACTATTGGTCCAACTCGCAGAAATTTGTGGGCGCCTACGACCTCTTCAGCGGCGTGTTCAAGAGCCTGTTCTTCGGCGCGACGATTGCGATCATCAGTTGCCATCGCGGGTTCAATTGTGATCCAGGCGCCGAGGGCGTGGGTCGCGCTGCCACAAGCGCGTTCGTGCATTCGTTCGTGATTATCCTGATCCTGGATTTGTTCCTCGGGATCGCCCTGGATGCGGTGTATTACTCGCTTTGGCCGGAGGGAGTGAAACTCCTTTAAGGATGACAGCCACCGACTCGAAACCGCTCGTTGAAATGCTCGACTTGACCATCCGCTTCGGACGGCAAACGGTGCTGTGCGGAATCAACCTGTCGGTGCCTCGCGGACAGACCGTCGTCATCATCGGTGAGAGCGGCTGCGGAAAGACGGTGCTCCTCAAGTCGATCATCGGGCTGGTGCGGCCGACGAGCGGAGAAGTGCGCTTCGACGGCAAGAACCTGGCTACACTTGGCGAAATGGAGCTCACGCGCGAGCGGACTCGGTTTGGGTTTGTGTTTCAACAAGCGGCACTGTTCGACAGCTTGACGGTGGCTCAGAACGTGGCCTTTCCGCTGAAAGAGCACGGCCGGAAAAGCCAGGCGGAAGTGCGCGAAACTGTGCGGTCGTTGTTGGGCGAGGTCGGTTTGCCGGAAAGCATCGTCGGCAAACGGCCCGCTGAGCTTTCCGGCGGCATGCGCAAGCGCGTGGGTTTGGCGCGGGCCTTGGCCCTGAACCCGGAGGTCGTGCTGTACGACGAGCCGACCACCGGGCTTGACCCGATCATGAGCGATGTGATCAATGGATTGATTCAAAGCACGCAAAAGGCGCACCCGGTGACGAGCATCGTGGTGACGCACGATATGAACACGGCCCGCAAAGTTGCCGACCGCGTCGTGATGCTTTACCCGATCGCGCGGCTTTCCGCGGACGAGCCGCAAGTGATATTCGATGGAACGCCGGAGGGGCTCGAGCGAACGAAGGATCGCCGCGTGACGCAGTTCGTCCGGGGCGAAGCGGGCGAGCGGCTGAGGGAGATGCAAGCGGCAAGACAGTAACTGTCCAAGGTCCAAAGTCCAAGGTCCAAAGTCGAGGACTGTTGGATTGCGAGCACGACTGGCAAGTGCAATGACCTTGGACTTTGGACCTTGGACTTTGGACCTTGGACCGAGAGAGATGGACGAACGAGTAGTCCAGTTCCGCGTCGGTGTGATGGTGCTGGCCACCATCATCATCACCGGAATCCTCATCGTGCTTTTCAATCGCGTGCCCACATTTGGCAAAGGCACGTACACGATCTACGTGCGCTTTCCCACGGCGCCGGGCGTGGCCGAAAACACGCCGGTGCGCCGCAGCGGGATTCTGATCGGCCGCGTGAGCGAAGTAAAGTTCGACGAGAACTACAACGTCATCGCCACGCTCAAGATCGACGGTGATCACACGATCTTCGAAAGCGACCACATTCGCATCACACGGTCGCTCTTGGGCGACGCCGAGTTGGAAGTCGTACGGCAAGCTCCGCCCCAGGCGCCCGCCGTGCCGTATGAAGCCGCCAGGCCGGAGATTCCATCGCCCGAGCCGGCCGGGGCGGATTCTCCAGATCCAGCGGGCAAAAACGGCGTGCCGCCTGGACCGGAGGCGCGCGCTGTTGGCCGCAAGCGGTTCGTGCTCGCCGTGTTGCGACAAGCAAGCCACGGTCCAGCGCCTTATTTGCTGGCGGTTTTGCAACCCGCCGGCGCCAAACAGCAGCCGCCGATTCGCGATGCGCAGCCGCCTCCACCCGGCCCAACCCCGGTACAGCGCGGACAACAGCCGCCGCCTGCCGACGTGCCGGTCCAACCGGGCGCCACGATCCAAGGCCGCGTGACCACAACTCCCTTGGAGTCGTTCGAAGACCTGCGGGACGATTTTCAAGAAGCCGCGAAGGCGCTTTCCCATGCCGGGACCGAGGTCGGGGAGCTGACTCGCAACCTCAATAACATCTTCCAGCGCAACGAGAAGCAGATCGATAGCATTATCACGCAAACCGACCGGGCGCTGTCGAGCTTCCAGCGCGCCTTGGATAATGTCAACGAGATCATGGGAGAT
>JAKEFD010000059.1 GCA_022616245.1 Gemmataceae bacterium | reverse complement strand
TGAGCGCGGCGGCGGAGAAGGCGCGCGTCGATCGCGATGTGGTTATTCAACTTCGCGAGGGTGACGCGAACGCTAAACGGGATGGCGGCGCGCGCTTTTTCTCCGCCGTGCATGACGGGCATCAATACCTGATGGTGCGCTTCCGGCCGGATTTGGTCGTGAAGGATTCCGCTCCAAAGCGTGAACCTCGCCTGTGGGTGTTCCTCTTCGAGTCCTCCGGCGACCGCGACCCGCTCTTGGGTCGCACGCAGATCGAGATCATCCGCAACTTGCTGACTCACGTCGATACGCAGGATCAGTTCTTGGTGGCGACCGCGGGGACGAAGGTGAAATTCGGTTCCGCTAAGCCGCAAGCGGCGACCGCGGAGAACATCCAGGCCGCCGTGGAGTTTCTGGAAAATGCGCACCTGGTCGGCGCGCTCGACGTGGCACAGGCGTTTCGCGAGATCACGAAAGCCATGCCGCAACAGGGAATGGATTCCTACCTTGTGCACGTGGGCAGCGGCGTGCCCGCTCTCGGCGAGCGCCGCACGGACGAACTATTGAAGCTGTTGCCCAAATCGCGCTACGTCGGCATCGGCGTCGGCCGCCGCTGGAATCGGCCATTCCTGAAAGCCGCCGCCGAGCGCACCGCGGGCTTGTTCACACAGATCAACCCGGATGAGCCGGTCGCCTGGCGCGCGTTTGATCTCGCTTCGACTCTCCATTCACCAAGGCTCTTGAACGCGCGCATCGATCAGCCGCAATTCCTCCTCGTGGATACGGCGATCCCGCAGGGCGAAGAACTGTGCGCCATTGCGCGCTTTTCAAAGAACGACGCGGGTTTTCAGTCGCCAAAGTCCGTGCGCATCAGCGGCGCCTGGGACGGCAAAGACGTGACCTTCGACGTGCCCGTCAAAGACATCAAGCCCAACGCCGACTATTTGCCGCGCACCTGGGCCAGGCTGGAGATCGACCGCCTGCTGGCCAAAGACGCGGCCAAGCACAAGGACGAGATCGTCGCGCTTTCCAAGGCGATGTACGTGATGACCCCGTTCACGTCGCTCTTAGTGCTCGAACACGAAGACTTGTACACGCAGTACAAAGTTGACCGCGGCCGCAAGGACCACTGGGCGCTTTACCCTGCGCCGGCCAAGATCCCCGTCGTCTTTGAGCCCGAGGAGGGACAGCCTGATCCCAAGCTATTAAAGGAGAGCAAGAAGCTGCCGGCGAAACACGTGCGGCCGACGGTTGTGGTGCGCAACGCCGGCGGCGAGAGCAAGGCCGACAAAGCGCGCCGCCAGCCGGATGTATTGGGGATGGACTGGAATGGCAACGGTAGACTCGGCGAGCAGATCTTAGTCGACGTATCCGGTTCCATGGGATTGCAAAGTTTGAAAGTCGACTCGCTCAAAAACTTTGAAGCAGAGGCGCGACGCATCGAGCCATTATTGACCTCCAGCCAGTTTCAACCGTTTTCGACGGCGAGCAACACGACTGGCATTACTGGTGGTATTATTGGTGGTCGACGTCGCTTTGTTGCTGAATTTGAGCCCGTTGGATTTGGAGTTGGCATAACGCCCGCTCAATCTCTCACGCCCGAGCTTGGGATTCCTCTAAGGAGCAGCTCTTTTGACTTCACCGTCCCACCGTCTGGCGGGTTTCCCGGCGCTTTTAAGTTCAACGACGCCGCGGGTATTTGGGGAATGCTTCCCCCAATTCCGCGAGGTGGAACCGCAGAGGTTCAAGAAGAGGTTGCTGCATTGGTTCCCGAATTCGCCCTTCAAATTCGATCAGATGCTAAGCGGCTTCTGCAGAGTACTGCGACGGCCCAGGCATTGTTTGGGCAAACGGAGGTCAATGAAATCGAATTCCTAAAAGGTTTGAAAGGTCGGCAATCTCGAGTCTCGATGAACGACGATTCGTATGTTTATCGCCGGCCTGAGTTCCAAATCGGTGACCGGCCCTTCTTCGACCTCCTCGCCTACTGCCCCGGCATGAACACAAGCGCGGCCGACATCCTCGCCGTCTTGGACGCCGAGGCGTTGCCTTCGCGCTACAGTCAACCGGGACAGATCGACGCCAGCGCCAAAGCGCTCTTTGAAAAAGCGCGCAAGGCCGGCTGGCGCACCTGGACGGTGCCAGGCGAGAACGGCTACACGGTCACCTTCGATGCCGCCGGCCGCTACGTGCTTGAGCGTGAATTACCGCCGGGCATAAAGGAACGCGTCGTTTGCGACGGCGAAACCTTGCAACATCTCTATTCGCAGCTATTCCTCGGCGCCAAGCGGACCGTGAGCCGTTTCCACCGCGCGGAGCTGGCCAGCATCGCGCCGTTCTATGTGCCGCCCGCCGAGGATTTGGCGATAGGCGCTGACTTGAAACTTGTCGGCGACCGCGTCGTGGCCATCGTGCCGCATTGGGAAAAGCCGTTGCAGGAAGCACTGGCGAAGATCAAGGAGAAACCCAAGGCCGACGCCAAACCGCTTCCTGACGGGCGCAGCTCAGACAAGGACGCGCGCGGCTCGGACGGTGAACCGGAAGTCCATTGGTATCGCGTGCACCTCGTCTTCGGCGACGATGGCTTGCTGCTTTCCCGGCAACTGGTGCGCATGCCGGATTCGAAAGTAATGGCGCAGCAGTTCGTCGAACGCGACAGTCGGGTGCGCTTCCTGGACAAGGACGGAAAGGAAACGCATGTCGTGAAAGGTCAGCTCGGAGCGGCCGACAGTAACCCGCTTCCTGACGGGCGCGGCTCTGACATTTCGAAAAACCTCGTCCTCGTGCCGCTGCCCTACCGCACGCCGGAGCACGTCAAGAGGACGCTCAAGATCGAAGGCAAGAACCTGCAAGATGTGCGGCTGGCCGAGGCGTTGCCGCTCCTGACCGCCTATGTCGCCGCCGGCAACACGAACGAGGCGCAAAACGTCTTCCGCGGCTGTTTCCACAACCGCGAACAGCGCCAGCTCGGCTACTATGTCCTCCTCGCTTCCTGCGGCGCCAATCTCGACGCTCAAAACGTCGATGTCTTGTCCGAGCACTTGAGCGAGCCTCTGGCGCAGTATCTCGCGCTCCACACCAGCCCCGTCCTGCGCAAGCACGCCGCGCAGTGGGCCGTGCAAAGCGCCTCGTGGGGTGAAGGCTTCTTGCGCCACTTGGCCAACACGCACGCCCTCCTGCAACGCTGGCAATCCGAACGCGTGCTGGAAGGTCCGGTCGATAAAGTCCGTGCCGAGAAGGACCGCGCCTTGGACTACCTCAAGAAGAACAAGAACAGCGCCTTCTCCTGGGCGCTCGTTTGCTTCATGCAGGACCGCGCCGGCAAGAAAAAAGAATTCCATGGCGAAATGGCTGACGCTTTCGCCCTGTTCGAAGAGTCGCCGGCGTTGGCCTACGCCGCCCGCTATGAGCGCGCCCGCTGCCTCGCAAGAGCGGGCAAAACCGCCGAAGCTCGGCAACATTTCCTCGACATCTACGACAAGGCGCTCAAGGACGAGCAACTGCCGGGCATCGATGCCGATTTCCGTCAGGCGCTCTTGGGCAAAGCGGGCGAGCCGGATGCCTGGAGCAAACTCCTTAGCGCCACTGCGGCGAAGTTCATCGAGAAGAAGCAAAGGCCGGCTCTGTTCGCACTGGCCTGGCAATGCAGCACGCTCGACGATTTGCCCAGCGCCAACGCCTTGATCGATCAAGCGGTCACGGGCGCGGACGACAAACTCAAGAACGGGCTGCAATTGGCGGCGGTTGGCTTCCTCGCCAAAACAGGCCAAACCACGGCAGCCGACGCTGCGCTCGCGAAGCTTACTGCGCAGCCGGAATTGGCGGACAAGCCGGGCCTGTGGCGTTTGGGCGTGCAGTTCGCCGACCAGCGCGACTTGCCGAGCCGAGGCCTGGAATGCTTGGAAAAAGCGCTGGAAACCGAGTTCCAGGCATTGATGGCCGTTAGCCCGACGCGCGAGCAAGGGAACACTAACCCGACGCGCGAGCAAGGGATTATCGACCTCAAGACCGTGCGCGCGGAGTATGCCAAGCTGCTCGACCACTATCAGCGTTTGGCCGACGCGATGATTACGCTCAAGGTGAAACCGGATGCGGAATTCTTGGCGAAGGTAGTGCGCGCGGCGGATCGCTGGCGTCGGCTCGACCCGGGCCACGCCGAGCCGGCGAGCACCGCCGGCTGGATTCTGCAGCGCCTGGGCGAAAAAGACCTGAGCTGGGATTATCTGACCACGCCCGTCGCGCTTAGCCCCTACGAAGCGCAGCCGTGGCTGACGATGGCCGGCTCGCTCGCCAAGCGCGGCGATTACACGCTGGCCGACAGCGCGTTCGCCGCCGCCTTCGACGCCGAGCCGACCAACGCGCAGATTCTCTGGGACCGCGCGGAAAACTTGTTGCGCTTCGGCAAGAACCTCGAAGCCCGCGCCCTCTACCGCCAAATCGCGGACGGCACGTGGCAGCCGCGCTTTTTGGGCTTGCAGAACCAGGCGCGCGCCAAGGCGGAGGCAAATTGAGGATTTTCACTGCGTGCATGCATGATGGATGGATTGCAGATCGCGCGGATTACGGTGCTTGGCCGTAACCGATGGCACGGTCAGAATTAGCGTCATGTCACCCAAAAATGGATTGCAGATCGGCTCCCTGGGTTGGAATGCAATCGGGTGCAATCGCTGTTCTTACAGGCGGTTCGTTTTCGTACTCGCGAGGCAAATGGGCTTTGGGTGAGTTCCGCTGTTTTCCTGTGGAGTCCCATAAGGGCGGATGTTGCGATTAATGCTCGAAAGGGCAGCTGAAAAGAAGCATGGAGCATACTCTAACCGTTGCACAACAACACTCGGTTAGGAG
>JAKEFD010000399.1 GCA_022616245.1 Gemmataceae bacterium | reverse complement strand
GCCAGCCCTGGCATCAGCGGCGGCGGCAATATCTCGCCGAGAAGGCTGGCCTCACCGCCGAGAACGGCTACTACCTGCTGCCCGGCTACGCCATGATCTTCAAGAACTGGCTGCTGAAGCCGAAAGAGTCGATGCTGCATCCGCACGAAGAGCAGATCCTGAAACGCGCGGCTTGAGCGCTCCCGGTAGTCCACACGGGGAACACCGCTCTAGGGCTTCGGCCTCGGCGCTCGCGCGAGGCGCTCAACGATTTCGACCAGCTTCTGGTGCGCAGCGCTACCCGGGTCGCGAAACTCGTCGACCTCATGATCGTCCGCCAGCCGGTTCAAGCGCATCAGCTCGCGCACGCGCTGGCGCCTGTTCAATTGCAGCTCGGACGGTCGATAGGCGAATAAGAGCCGCCGCATTTCGGCCGGACCGAAAAGCTGGCTGAATTCCGACGCCGTCACATAGATCAGGAACAACACGAAGATCCAGAGCGAGATGGCGATGAAGCGATGCCAGGAGAAGCTGGATATCAAATATTCCGCGAAATCCCCCGGCCGGTTGCCATCGACCAGGAAATGCACGAAGCGCTCCGCCAGGCGCGCAAAGAACACGGCGACCCAGTAGATCGCCGTCTTGAACAGAATCGGCTGGATCAGTGGCGACCGGTCGAAGAGCTTGAGGAACGGCATCGCGTTGGCGGTGATCACAGCCTTGCCGACGACGAGCGCCGCCACGGTGGCCAGCATGAAACTGCTGACGGCGACGGCATAGCGGGCGACGAGGAGGTTCGTTGTCAGGACGATGAAGTTGAAACCAACGAAGAAGAAGATCGTCGGCGGCAACGCTCCGCGCAGCTCGTGCAAAATCTTGGCGCCGATGCGCCGCGGCAGCGTGGAAGCCGCCCGTCCCGCCGATGCTTCCGTGCGCAGGTCGCGGCCTTCTTGCAGGAGAGGATCGCTCTTCATGGGCTTGCCCTCGCGTTCTCGCCGTGAGCCGAGGTGAGCATGTGCTTCGAATTTTTCATCGGCACCATACTAGTGCCCCAGCCATGACCCGAACTGGAAATGGCGCCTAGGCGTCTGTCAGGACCTCGATCTTGCCGGCCCGAACGGCGGCCTTCAGAGCCGCATGATCGCGTTCGGCCTGATCCGCATAGGCGAGGGCGAAACTGCCCATCGCCTTGTCGAAACTGTCCTTCGCGCCCAGATAGCCGGTGATCGTCGTGGGGTCACCCCCTTTGGCGTGAGCCCGCGCCAGGGCCCAGCCACAGGCCTTGGCGTACACGGTCAACACCTCGGCGTCGAAGGTCTCTACCAGCGGCTTGATCTTGGCGTCCCGCAACTGCCGCACATAAAATTGGCGGCCCAACTTTCCCGTTGCCCAACCAAGGAACACGTCAGTTGCAGGCTGCATCAGCCGCTGCCCCATGATGACGCGCTGGCCATGGTGTGTATATGCGCTCTTACCGGCATAGGGCTCAAGCACCGAAGGCCCTGCTTCCTTCACTTGCAGGAACAGAGGCTTGTTCGAGGGGGACATTAGCAAGATGACAACGCATGCGGTTCCCACGCTGCCGATTCCCACCACCTTAATCGCCCCGTCCACCAAGCGGTAACGATCGAGCAACAGGCGTCGATCTTCCGCCAGGGATTTTCGATAAGCGTTGAGGCTGTACCGCACCAAGGCTTGGAAATCCTCGGCCCCTATTTCTTCCGGGCCAGGATGAAAGATCAGGGGCGGGTCTTCGCGAATGCCAATCGTCCCGCCGACCATCTCTGTGATCGCGGGAAACACCAAGTCCGACCCGCTCCCGCTGGTCGCCTTTGCTATTCGTCGTTCGACACGCCTCTTCAGCTGCTTGCTTGGCAGCATCTCCATAAGGTCAAAGGAGGTGATGCGTGCGTACCAGCGCTCCAGCGGGCTGATTCTGGAATATTCGCGCAGATGCTCCCGGTAGCTGGCAGCGCAGGCAACAGCCGCGTCGCGGCCGGCGGCTTTGGACAGCTTGTTGCTCCGGGCGGCAAGGACGAAGGACGCGACCAGGCGCTTGACGTCCCACTCCCATGGCGCCGGCAACGTCTCGTCGAAATCGTTGATGTCGAACAGGATGTTCCGCTCCGGCGTGGCGAAACCGCCGAAATTCAGCAGATGACAGTCGCCGCAGGCCTGGACCCGAATGCCGGTGGAAGGCGTCCCGGCCAGGTCGGCGGCCATGACCGCTGCCGAGCCGCGGTAGAAGGTGAAGGGCGACTGAAGCATCCGGCCATAGCGAACCGGCAACAGCCTCGGGATGCGAACCTTGTCAGAGGCCCGAAGGATGGCCAGCGGATCAAGGCCGCCCTTGTCCCGCTTCCAGGTCCCATGGGCCTGGCGCGGAACCTTGCCACGTAGAGCGTTGCCGGCAGCCAGCCGATCGGCCGCGGAAGCCTGCGTCGCAGCCAGAACCGGTGCCGTGCCCGCGGAAAGCTTCGTTTTGTCCTTCCTGCTTTTCGGCATCTCGTATCCCGCTCTTGCCGATGCAGCAACGTCAGCCTGCAGAAGATTGCCCCCGAATCTGACCTAGGTCAACGCGCCTAGCTCCATTCGCCGTCTGTGCGTTTGCGCAAACGTCATTCCACCAGCGGCACCGACTTGCCGTCGATGAGGCGGATGTCGAGGGCGAGCGGATCGAGGCCTTCGACGCAGCCGAGGTTGACGCGGTAGCCGTCCTTG
>JAKEFD010000398.1 GCA_022616245.1 Gemmataceae bacterium | reverse complement strand
ATCCAGAGAAGGTTCCACCACAGTTTCTTCATCTGCTTCCACTGGCGAAGGAGTGGAGCATTGGTGATGACATCGAATTGGACGAATACATTGATGCATGCTCCGAAGAAAAAAAGAAAGAGCTTGCCGATGCCTTCGCGCCTCATTTCGATGGCCTTTGGAAGTGGCATCAATCGTGAGAGCACGTAGTGCCGCAGCCGGATGAACTAGTGTTGTTTGACATCGCGGCAAACGCAGCGGCGACTGTCCATGCGGCGCTGAACTATCAGTAGTGCTGAATACAACGGCACACGGAGTGTGCCTACTACTTAAATGAACTTCGTAATCCCCGGCATCGCCACCGGGGGCACCGGCAGCGGGACGTTCCAGTCGTAGGCGGGCGGCGTGAGGTCTTCCTGGGAATTCAGCGCCATCTCCCAGGTGATGGCCTGGCCGGTGTAGGCGGCCATCCGGCCCATGATGGCCAGGAGCGAGCTCTTGCACAGGTATTCGCCGTTGTTGATGAGCCGACCGCTGCGGATGCTGGCAAACAATTCGTCGTGCTCGGTCTGCACGGCTTCGTTTTCCTTGCCGTTGTAACGCCATTCCTTGTCGGTGTTGATGGAGAAGCGGCGTCCCGCGAGCGTGACGCGGCCGCGCGTGCCGGCGGCGTGCACGCTGATGTCGTTGGTGCAGCCGCGCTGCTGGCGGCATTGGGCAAACAGCCGTGAGCCGTCGCCGTATTCGTAAATGATCGAGAAGTGATCGTAGATGTGGCCGAACTCCGGTCCGGTGCGTTGCTGTCGTCCGCCAGTGCCGGTGGCGCGCACCGGGTATTCGCCTTTAAGCCACGACGACAGGTCAAGCATGTGGACGTGCTGCTCGACGTTGAAGTCGCCGCAAAGCCAGGTGAAGTAATACCAGTTGCGCATGTGCCAGGTCATGTCGGACCAGCCTTCTTCGCGGGCGCGATGCCAGATGGTGCCGCGGAAGTCGTTGGCTTGCACGGTGTGGATTGGGCCGATCGCGCCGTCGTGAACGCGGCGGATCGTTTCCTTGTGCGGCAACGAATAGCGCAACTGCAAGCCGGCGACAATCGACACGCCGCGCTTGCGCGCCTGCTCGCAGGTGGCCAGCACCGAGCGCACCCCGGGAGCATCGACCGCGACCGGCTTTTCGGCAAAGACGTGCTTGCCGGCCTCGACCGCGGCCCGGATGTGGATTGGCCGGAAGTGCGGCGGCGTGCACAGGAGCACGACGTCGCAGCAGCCGATAACCTGGCGATAGGCGTCGAAGCCGACGAAGCGGCGCTCGCGGGCCACGTCGAGTTTTTCGGCGATGGTCTTGTCCGTTCCAAGCCGGGTAAGACAACTTTGCAAGCGATCGTCGAAAGCGTCGCCCATCGCGAAGAGCTTGACGTTGCGGTCGGCGCGGAGGGCCTGGGTGGCGGCGCCGGTGCCGCGGCCGCCGCAGCCGATGAGTCCGACCTTGAGTTGATCGTTGCCGCCGGCGTGGACGGCCTGATCCAGCGTCAGGGAGGCGGCCAACGTACCCCCTGTGGCCAGCGAGGTTTTCAAAAACGAGCGCCGCGATTTTTTGCCGGTTTTCGCCTGAGACATGTGCAGCTCCTTGTCGAAAGGCAGTCAGAATTCGGGAGGTAGTTCGAACGCTGATTGTACAGCGCGGTTGGCGCAGTAAAAAGGAAGATCATGCGAAATTCGCCGATGCAATGGAAACTCCATTGCCGGTAGAGTCGACAAGGGACACATACGATGACCACTGAACTCCGAATACACGCCGCCTTGCGTTCCTCAAATCCGACGTCAGCTTTGCGCGCATTGGTGCAAAAGCTAGACCATGAGGGAATGGCCAAGAAAGACGTTCATACTCTCGTCGAGAGATTCCTGGTGCAATACCGAACCAGCCCGGATTTTCGCGAGGGGGACGAAGACGCCCTATTGGACGTTCTCGATGCGCTCAGTGGTTGGTGCCACCCTACAGCCAAGCTTTTGCCGGATAAGTCCGAACGTTAAGGTCTCGGCCCAATGTAGATTTCCCAACAATGCCCGGAATTCGCTCGACTTTTGCAGCGCCGCGCTGGAAAGTAACCGCAAGCAGCCCTTCGTCATCTTGCATGCGGTGTCTTTCATGTGCAAACCAGGCGCGGTTTTTCTTTGGATTGCATTCCTTGTTCTGCCCGCGCGCGGTCAGGAATCCAAACAGCCGGATGTCCTTCCAGCCCCCAAGGTGACTTCCGTCCCCGAAACGCTGCGCGAGTCGGCCAAGCTCGACCCCTTCTACAAGAAACATGTTGATTACAAGGGCTATTCGATTCTCAGCTCGGAGAAAGTCGCCGACGCTGCTCTTATTGAAGCGCGTTACCTCATCAGCCAGATGCTCGCGGAAAGGGACGACATACTCAAAGCGCTGATCAAAAGTCGCTGCCGATTCGTGGTCATGGCGCCGACGGAAATGACGACCGATGTGCCGGAGCAACGAAACATGACGCCGAAGGACTACTGGGACAAGCGGGCGCGCGGCCTGGGGGGCCGGATCACGTCGTGCGGCGAGGAAAACCTGCTCAACCTCAAGGGTGACCGGTATCGCAACGAGAACATCCTGATCCATGAGTTCTCGCACTGCATCCACAACCAGGGACTGCGCTTGGTCGATCCCAAGTTCGACGGCAGACTGCGCGCCATCTATGCGCGAGCCATGGACAAGGACCTGTGGAAGAAAACCTACGCCGCCACCAACGCGGGCGAATACTGGGCAGAGGCCGTGCAATCGTACTTTGACTGCACTGCACCGCCGGGCGGCGTGCACAACGACGTCAACACGCGCGAGAAACTGGAGAAGTACGACCCGGAATTATTCCAGCTCATTGACGAAGTGTTCAAGCAATCGAAGTTTCGCTATGTGCGCTACGACAAGCGAAATCCAAAAAAGTGAGGACGCGCCGGACAGCGCCGAGGCAGTATTAGAGTGAATCTCATTTTCGGCCATTCAACTTTCAGGAGTGACCCATGTCGCGCCATGCTGCCAGGAATTGGTCGTTGTTCGGTTTCACGTTGGTTGCGCTGTTTCTCGTCGGCTTCTTCCAGCCGTACCGCGCCCAGGAAAAATCCGCCGCCGACCGTCTGCTCGAGGTTTTCACGGTCCGCCCCATCGGCCCGGCCAACATGGGCGGGCGCATCGTCGATCTCGCCGTGGTGGAAAGCGATCCGGACACCATATACGTGGCGGCGGCCACCGGCGGACTGTGGAAAACCACCGACAAAGGCGCGACCTGGACGCCGCTCATGGATCGAATCACGAACAGCCTGGGCGCTGTCGCGGTCGCGCCGTCTGATCCCAACGTCGTTTGGGTCGGCGGCGGCGAAGCCAACCCGCGCAACAGCGTCACCTGGGGCAACGGCGTTTACAAATCGATCGACGCCGGAAAGTCCTGGCAGCACATGGGGCTCAAGGAGACGCAGCATATTGGCCGTGTCGTCATCCATCCCAAGAACCCGCAAATCGTGTATGTTGCCGCTCTGGGCGGCACCTGGGGACCGAACAAGGAACGCGGTCTATTCAAGACGACCGACGGCGGCAAGACCTGGCGTCACGTGCTTGCGCTCGACCCCGATACCGGTTGCATCGACGTTGCCATCGATCCCGGCGATCCGGACATTCTGTATGCGGCGGCCTATGCGGTGCGGCGCGACGGCTTTTCCGGCGGCAACCCCGCGCGGCAGTTTGGACCCAAAGCAGGGCTTTACAAGTCCGCCGACGGCGGTCAAAGCTGGGAGCGCATGACCGAGGGCTTGCCCAAGGAGGAATTCGGCCGCTGCGGCCTCGCTATATATCAGAAGAATCCCAACGTGCTCTACGCGGTGGTGCAGACGGCCAAGACGCCCGCGACAGTGCAAGGCCAACCGGCCAACAAACAAGGCCCCGTGGATGCCGGCGGCATCTTCCGCT
>JAKEFD010000058.1 GCA_022616245.1 Gemmataceae bacterium | reverse complement strand
GACAATGTCGAGCCGCTGCGCAACATGGCCCGCGCGCTTACCTACACGGCCTACTTCGTGTCCCTGTCCTTGTATGCGCTCGTCATCGTCTTCCAGACGACAATGAGCGTGGCCGGCGAACGCGAGCAGGACACACTCGTGTTCCTGTTGCTCATTCCCGAAAGCCGCACCGCCATCCTCTGGCACAAATGGCTCGGGCCGCTGTGGCGCAACTGGCCGCTCCTGGCGGTCGCCTATCTGGGCGTTCTCTTCGGTCTGGGCTGCGGCCTCTATTCTCCCGGAACCGCGCTCATCCTGTTTGCATTCCCTTGGCCCTGGCTGTTCCTCATCAGCCTCGTGGCGCTCTTGCTTTCCGTCTTGTGCCGCCGTGTCCTGATCGCCAACCTCTGCCTCATGGGCTTTCTGGTGTTGATTCTGCTGGCGCACGTCGTCGGCCAGCGTTACATCGGCATCGTCTTTCCGTTTTATGCGTCCATACTTTTCGAAACGAATCTCTTAGGCTTACTTCGCGAGGTCTCCTGGAGCGAGACGATGTGGAAGGCCCTGGCCCATCAAGGCGCGTTCTTGCTGGTCGCCGGAGGGTGCGGTCTGTTGGCGTTTTGGCGGTTTCAGAGAAAGGAATACGCGTCGGCGTAACGGGTATTGCAACGCTGGAAATGGAATGGCAAACGAAATTCAATTCACTGTCCGTGCAAAAGCACACCTCAAGGCACTTCGTAAACGAGACCAAAAGACCATCCTTGACACGGTCGAAGAGCAACTTCGATTTGAGGCGGAGACGCCGACGCGCAATCGCAAACGCTTGCAAGACAATCCGTTGGCGCCTTGGGAGTTACGAATCGGTGATTTTCGAGTATTCTATGATGTGGACGAAGAAGTCGT
Organism: Gemmataceae bacterium; assembly: GCA_022616245.1. Classification (GTDB taxonomy): domain Bacteria; phylum Planctomycetota; class Planctomycetia; order Gemmatales; family Gemmataceae; genus JAKEFD01. The sequence continues at coordinate 1,843 of JAKEFD010000058.1, read as the reverse complement.
AAGGATCGTGGCTGTCGGTGAGAAAACACATAACGTGCTTCTTATCGGCGGCGAGGAAGTAGAGTTATGAGAATCATTCCGATTGAGAAGCTCAAGATTACCTTGCCGGAGGCAGCCCGAATGGCCAAATCCGGTCCGGTCATCCTGACGCACAAGGGGAAACCGCTGGCGGCGATCAACGACTTGTCCGATTGCGATTGGGAGTCCATATCACTAGCCAACAATCCCAGATTTCGTGCAATCATTGAAGAATCCCGCCGTTCGTACCGAAAGGAAGGCGGCATCGCGATTGAGGATTTGCGCAAGGAGCTTGGGCTCACGTCCAAAGCAAATGGAAAGCGAGTACGTGGAAAAAAGCGTGGGGCCAGCGCATCGAAGGCCTCGAAGTGAAACTGCAATTTGCAGCAGAGATCACTCACATGCAGCAAGCGCAAGAATTACAACGCCGACTCACGCGGAGGGTTTTTCTAGGTCGCACATCGCTGGGCCTGGGCGCGACGGCATTGTGGTCCCTGCTGGGGCGTTCGGGACCGTGCGCCGGCCTGGCGCCGACTGTTCCTGGTTTGCCGCACTTCACGCCGCGCATCAAGCGCGTCATCTTCCTGTACATGTCCGGCGGCCCGTCGCATCTAGAGACATTCGATTACAAGCCGGCCCTCGTGCGACTGAACCGCCAGCCCATGCCCCAATCGTTCACGCGCGGCCAGCCGATCGCGCAGCTTCAAAACCAGGAACTGCGCTGCATGGGGCCGCAAATCGCTTTTCGCCGCTATGGCCGATCGGGCCAGGAAATCTCCGACTTTTTGCCAAACATCGCGCGCATGGCCGACGACATCTGCATCCTTCGCTCGCTGCACACGGACCAGATCAATCACGATCCGGCGCACATGGTGATGAATACCGGCACCGCGCTTCCCGGCCGGCCGAGTCTCGGCGCCTGGGTGCTGTATGGTCTGGGCAGTGAGTGCGACAACTTGCCCGGCTTCATCGTGCTGACCAGCTTCGGCGGCCGCAATCCGCAGCCGCTCGCCGCCAGACAGTGGGGCGCAGGCTCGTTGCCGAGCCGCTTTCAAGGCATCCAGTTCAACTCCACCGGCGATGCGGTCTATTACTTGCCGAACCCCGCGGGCGTGCGCCGCGAGCAACAGCGCTCGGTCATCGACGCCGTCGCTCAGCTCAATGAACTGCGGCAACAGGCCGACCCCGATCCGGAAATCGCTACGCGCATCGCCCAATACGAGATGGCGTTCGAGATGCAGATGAGCGTGCCGGAGCTGATGGACATCTCCAGCGAACCCAGGCACGTGAAGCAACTCTACGGCGTCGAAAGCGCGGACGGCTCCTTCGCCTATAACTGCCTCTTAGCGCGGCGCCTGGCCGAGCGCGGCGTGCGCTTCATTCAGCTCTATCACCGTGGCTGGGACCATCACGACAACCTGGTCCCCTACATGCAAACGTGTTGCCGGCTGTGCGACAAACCGAGCGCCGCCCTGGTGCAGGACCTCAAGGAGCGCGGCCTACTCGACGACACAATTATCATCTGGGGCGGCGAGTTCGGCCGCACGCCGATGGTGCAGTACAAAGGCGGCGGTCTGCCCGGCCGCGATCACCACATGCGCGGCTTCTCGATGTGGCTGGCCGGCGGCGGCGTGAAAAGCGGGATCACCTATGGGGCCACCGATGAGCTGGGCTACAACGCCGTCACCGACCGCGTCCACGTCCGCGACCTGCACGCGACCATCCTGCACCAGCTCGGCATCGACCACAGCCGGTTCAGCATCCGGCATCAGGGGCTGGACGTGCGGCTGACAGGAGTGGAGGAAGCGCACGTGGTGCGGGGCAT
>JAKEFD010000397.1 GCA_022616245.1 Gemmataceae bacterium | reverse complement strand
TGCTCGACGGCTGGGGCTGGCAAGATACGCACGAAACGCTGAACGCTTTCATCTGGGGCCCGGACGGTTGGCTGTACGGCTGCCACGGCGTCTTCACGCATTCACGCGTGGGCAAACCGGGCACGCCCGACAAGGAGCGCGTACCGCTCAACGCCGCGGTCTGGCGCTATCACCCGACCAGGCACGTGTTCGAGGTTTTCGCTCACGGCACCAGCAACCCGTGGGGCCTGGACTTCAACGACCGCGGCCAGGCCTTCGTCGAGGCCTGCGTCATCCCGCACTGCTTCCACATCATCCAAGGCGGCCGCTACCATCGCCAGGGCGGCGTGCACTTCAATCCCTACACATTCGCGGATATCCAGACGATCGCCGATCACCGCCATTACCTGGGGCCGAACCCGCACGGCGGCAACAACCGTTCCGACGCGGCCGGCGGCGGCCACGCCCATTGCGGCCTCATGTGCTACCTGGGCGGGACCTGGCCCGGCGAATACCGCGACCAGTTGTTCATGGGCAACATCCACGGCCGACGGCTCAACGTGGATAACGCCAAGCCCAAAGGATCGGGCTACGTCGCCGGCCACAGCCCGGATTTCCTGCTCGCCAACGACGCCTACGCCCGCTTCATCAATATGCGCTACGGTCCGGACGGCAACGTTTACCTCTTCGACTGGTACGACAAGCAAGCCTGCCACTTGCCTAACCCGCAAGCGTTCGACCGGACCAACGGCCGCATTTACAAGATCTCGCACCGCAAGGTCAAACCGGTCAACGGCGTGGACCTGGCGAAGCTCCGAACCGAAGAGCTCGTCGAGCTGCAACTTAAGGACAACGACTGGTACGTACGCCACGCCCGCCGCGTGTTGCAGGAACGGTTTGCGAAGGGCGACCAATCGTTTTTCACGCAAGCGCCGCTCGCCATGGCGGACAAGATCGCTTTCGAGCATCCCGATGAAACGCGCCGGCTGCGCGGCCTGTGGCTGCTTCACGTCCACAATCAACTTTCTTTCGAGCGTGTGAAGAAAGCCCTTGGCGACAAGAGTCCCTATGTACGCGCCTGGACCATTCAATTGGCACTGGAGAACGGCAAGACCTCGCCGGGACTTTTGACGCTGCTCGAAGGCATGGCAACCAGCGATGCTTCGCCGGTGGTCCGGCTCTATCTCGCTTCGGCCTGCGACCGATTGCCGCTGGACCAGCGCTGGACGATTCTCGAAGGCCTGCTCGCGCACTCGGAAGACAGCGGCGATCATAATCTGCCGCTCATGTACTGGTACGCCGTCGAACCGCTGGGTGGCGAGTCGCCGCAGAAAGCGCTTGACCTGGCGGCGCGTGCAAAGATTCCGCTGATTTTGCAGTTCATGGTGCGGCGCATCGGCATGCCGGGCACGCCGGAGGCATTGGCGCTTCTCGTGGACGGCTTGAACAAGAACAAAGATGCGGACACGCAATTGACGATCCTGCGCGGCATCAACGACGCGCTTAAAGGTCGGCGCGATCTGCCCATGCCCAAGCAATGGACGACAGCCTACGCACTCTTATCCGAAAGCAAGAATGCCGAAGTACGTTCACAAGCGACGGCGTTGGCGGTGATCTTCGGCGACACGCGTGCTTTCGACGCGCTGCGCAGCATGGTCGTTGCCAAGGACGCGGACTTAGCCCAGCGGCAAAGCGCGCTCGCCTCACTTTTGGCCGCAAAGGACAAGCATCTTCCGCCGATATTGCAACAGCTCGTGCACGACCCGGGCCTGCGCGGGCAGGCGCTGCGCGGTTTGGCCAGCTTCGACGATGTCAAGACCCCGGCGGTGGTCCTCGACGTCTATCCCAAGCTCAGCACCGAGGAAAAGCGTGACGCGCTCGGCGCCTTGGCGTCGCGGCTGCCCTATGCACAGGCGCTTCTGGGCGCAGTGCAGAAGGACCGCATCCCGGCCCGCGACATCTCCGCGGAAATCATTCGCCAGTTGCGCAATCTCGGCAGCAAAGAACTCGACCAGCGCATCGGCGAAGTCTGGGGCGTGGTCCGCGACACGCCCGCCGACCGCGTCAAGCTGATCGCCAAGTACAAGAAGGTTCTCGCTTTGGCCCCTCCCGCCGATCCCGCGCATGGCCGAGCGCTTTACGCCAAGCACTGCGCCCAATGCCATACGCTCTTCGGCACAGGCGGCAAGGTCGGCCCCGACATCACCGGCGCCAACCGCCAGGACCTCAACTATCTGTTGGAGAATATCCTCGACCCGAGCGCGCTCATTCAAAAGGAGTATGCCGCCATGGTCGTCGAATTGAGCGACGGCCGATTCCTTACGGGCATCGTCAAGAGCGACACGCCGCAGACCCTGACCATACTCACGCAGAACGAAACACTGACCGTGCCGCAAGGCGACGTGGCTGCCAAGAAGGCCAGCGACAAGTCGATGATGCCGGACGATCTGGTGAAGCAAGTAAGCGACCTGGAAATACGCGCCTTGATCGCCTATTTGCAAAGTCCCGGTCAGACACCCATGCTCGCCACTGTTGAAAACGCCAAGGACTTCTACAACGGCAAGGATTTGACTGGTTGGGACGGCGACGCGTCGCTCTGGCGCGTGGACAATGGCGAAATCGTCGGCAAAACGAGCGGGCTCAAGAAGAACGAGTTTTTGCGCAGTCACATGAGCGCGCAGGATTTCCGGCTGACGCTCAAGGTGAAGCTCACGCCCAATAGCGAAAACAGCGGCGTGCAATTCCGCAGCGAAGTCCTGCCCGGCGGCGACGTCAAGGGTTTGCAAGCGGACATCGGCGCCGGCTGGTGGGGCAAGCTCTACGAGGAACATGGCCGCGGTTTGCTGTGGCAGAAGTCCGGCGAAGACTTCGTCAAGACGAACGAGTGGAACGACTACGAAATCGTAGCGCAGGGCTCAAAAGTGAAGACCTATCTCAACGGCAAACTGAGCGTAGACTTGGACGACGCCAAGATCGCGCGGCGCGGCATCTTCGCATTGCAATTGCATTCGGGCGGACCGATGGAAGTGCGCTTCAAGGAGTTACGGCTGGAATTGTTGCCGGCAAAGTAGTCGACGAATTGCTTTCTGCGGGATGG
>JAKEFD010000396.1 GCA_022616245.1 Gemmataceae bacterium | reverse complement strand
CATGGCGACCGATCGTCGCAAATGGTATTCGGTCTGGTCCAGGTCGCCATGCACCAGGGCCAGCCACGCCTCCTGGCGCGGGAGCCGCTGATCGCCGAAGATTCCCAGGGCCGAGGCCCGACGGACGTGGTTCTGGCCCTCGCGCGCCAAATCGCGCAGCTCCTGACTCACCGGACGTAGTCGCAGCGCGTCGGCGCCCGCCCCGCTGGTGCGGTCGACGGCGCGGGTCGCATGGTACATGTGGTATTGGACGATCGCCGAATGGCCGACGAAAAGCAGCCAGGCCGCAGCCAGCAGCGCGAAGACGATGCCCGCAGGGCTGATCCGCCCCTGAGCCTTGAGCGTGAACCCGCGAAACTGTTGGAACGAGCCACGCGCCAGCCGCCACAGATAAATGACGACCACCGCCGTCATCACGGATAGCGACAAGCCCAGGAACAGCGACGCTTGTCCATAGAGCGACCCCGCCCACGGGTTGACCCAATCGGGCAACCCCACGAAGATCGCGAGCGTCACGGCGAAGACCGCCAGCATGGCGAGATCCTCGGCCAGGGTGAAATCGTACTTCTTGCCCACCGCCGGCTTGCTGGAAATCTCTTGGGGCTTGGCGAACAACACCGGTCGGTCGAACCCATAGGAGAGCGCTTCTTCGGGGCATACCGTGATGCAATACAGGTCCTTGAAGCAGCCAGGGTCGATCACCTTTCCGTAGCGGATGACTTCTTCGTGCACTCTCACGCTGGAGGGACACGCCGCCGTGCACTTCGCGCATTGGATGCATTTGCCCGTGAGCAGGATTTGCCCGAAGGCGGCGCGATCGGCGATGCCGAATAGCGCCCCATAGGGGCAGGCGTACGAGCAGAACGAACGCGACCCGAGGAAATAGATGATCGCGAAGCCGCACACCAGGAACGTCACCGCGGCCAAGCCGATGCCGGGAAGATTTCTCCAGAAGTCGTCGGTGATGAACGAGGCGAAACCGTCGTTGTCCGAGGTCACGCGAATCTCAAACGGCGGCATGGCGCCTACCACGCTTGCCGCCCCAGACATGAGCGAGGCCGTCAACCGGCGCAGCAGCGGAAGTACGAACATGTAGAACATGACGCCCATAGGAACCAGCAACAGAAGGCGCGACCTGATGGGCTTCGGAGTAATCCCCGCCTTTTTGAGGAGCCAAGCCGACAGGTCCTGCACGGCAACCATATGGCAGCCCCACGAGCAGAAGAACCGCCCGAACAAAAGCACCGATGCGAAGGCCACGAGCATGAAAACGAAGCCGGCGGTGATGATGCCGACATTGAGTGTCTCCATCACTTCGCTGAACTCGAGCGGCGCCAACGTCCTGCCAAACAACTTCCAGTGGAGAAAATGCAGGAGAACCAAAACGTGCACACAGACCAGAGAAACGATCCGCCACTTTGCGTACGGACGTTTGGCACGGGACGTCGAAATCACCTCCGTTGATTCAGCCTGAGGCTTTGATTTTGCGGTGTGCATCGTACTGCTCAATGATTGGCAATTCTAAATCGCGGACCCGAGAATGCCGAACGTTGTGAGTTAGGTGCTCAAGTCAGGGCGCTTCGGGAGTCGATGCGGTCGGTGAACTCGACTGAGGCAATGACATCGGACCTAAGGCGCCGGTGGCGAGAATTGCGGTTGTCGGAAGTCAACGCCATGGCATTCCTGTATCTTGTATCTTGCGGTTGTCCGTTCCGGAAAAGCCGACGACCGTGCAGAAATGTCATTGGCTTTCATCGTAATCTGAGCTCGGGATTTCTGTCGAATAATCTTTTGCCGCATCATCAAGGACCAGAACCCAGTCATCCTTCTCTCCCCGGGAGGGTGCAACGAACTCCCGCACGCCATTGTTCGGGAATCGTCCGATTGCGGTCCAGGTTCCCTGGCGGGGATCATACCAGTGCGCCTGGGCCTCTTTGCCGAACAACTTGTCCATGTGGATGCTGAAGGGCTTGCCCGTCGGCGCGTAGACGATGAGGAAGCTGCCGTCGTCCGCCTTGGCCGCCTGGAGATGTTCTTCACCTGCAGATTGGCCCGAGGCGATGACCGACTGATCCGGGACAAGCTTGTACCACGGTCGCTGCTCGAATAGTCGACGCACCAAGCCCACCTGATGAGACCCCTCGTAGGCCATCGCCGCGCGCCAGGGCTGGAAACCCTCGCGCGGGAACGGACCATCACTTTCCTTGTAGAGAAAGAAGAGATCATGGGCCCCGTAGCCGTGTCCCGCCGCGCCGGCCAGCATCGCCCAGTAGGCGCCTTTGCGCACCTGGTGGGAGTCAATGCGACGGGATTCCTGACCGGTAGGACTGTGGTTTTCATACGGGGGCTCCATGTCCACCGTAGGCTTGGCAGGTGACAGTCTGTAGTCTTTGGCGATAAACTCGTACGTCTTCGCCTCCCAGTCGTGACCGGACTGGATCGAGTTGAAATCCAACCAATCCTCCCCGTGAAACCATTGCGATGAGGACGTGTGTCGGGAGCCATGATAGGAAATCAGATGACGTCCGACGCTCCCCTCCCTTAAGCCGCGGGCCATTGCTATCCAAATCTCGCGGCCGTCACCCGGAATCGAGTCGCCGCCCACATACCAGAGCACGGCGTTGCCTTTGTAGCGCGCGCCGAGAAACTTGCCGAACACGTAGGCATTTGTGGCGTCGAACACCCGCTCCGCCTTGCTATGGACGTGCCACGATTTGGCCACAACAAGGCCCATCACGAGACCCAACTCGTTGGCTCGATTGACAACGTAGTCCACGTTCTCGAAGAATGCCTCATTGGGCTTGGCGGGATCCCGATCAACGATCGGCGTTGCGCCAAGGAGCGAGATGGGCCCGTCCGGATGGCGTTCTTCGAGCCCGCGCAGAACATACGCCTGGATTACCGTAAAACCCTTGTCGGCCCGATCCCTCAAGAAGTCGTCGACCTCTGTGCGATCCAGTCGTTGAAAGAGGAGCCACGCCGTGTCGCCGAGGTAAAAGAAGGGCTTGCCGTCCTGATCGACGAAATAGCGACCATTCGAGCTGACCTTCAATCTCATCGGCATGACGGATGTCGTCGACGCGACTCGGTCGCCGTCCTCCTGGGCCGAGGCGACAACGCCTTCTCCGATCGACAATGCCAGAACGGTCGCAATAAAAAGCAGAAATCCTCTTCGCATGGTTGTCGCTCGTCCTTGGTGGATACTCGAATCCCATCCCAATTTGGTTAGCAGCAGTTTCAAAACCGGTTTTCAGCAAGTGAAGGCAGTGAAATCATCGACGAATTCGCTACCTTTGTAGCCTCGAACCCCGCGCCGGCAAGCGTCGGCCCAAGAAATTCGACCGGATGACCAAACCCCGAGCTGACCTATGAGAACTCCTGGCAACCAAAGCGGTGGCAGACTAACTTGGTAATATTCCAGAACGTCCCCTTTTTTCTTCCGAGTGACATCACGCATTTTGCAAAGCAAGTTTGCAGGCAACATGTGACCGTACTATTCTTGAATGTCTTCTTCGACGTTGCGACTTGCGAATGCAAAAAGTATGTTTAACTCGGTGCTTGCAGAGAAGAAACGCCCCGAGCCATCAGAAAGGGAGAAGTGGCACCCACCGGAATGCTCGGAGCCAAAAACGTCGTCGTTATAGGTGTGCCCGGGATGGTCAAAACCCAAATAATCAGCAAATGAATTAATCGGATGAGCGAGGTTGTCTGTCCCATGCAGCCAGCCGTAGGCGCCGCCGGTGGCCCACGGTCGGTGGTCGCAGGGTAGATTGCGAAAGGCTTGCTCGCCCAAGAGATAAGTTTTGCTTGTGCCGTCCGTGATTTGGCTAATCTTGACGGTATCCTGGTAGAGTAGGACTCCATTGATCGCGATGCCACCCGGCGTGATGGCTTCGCACAGTGGGGCGTCCGCCCCACTGGGGAGTTTCTTGCGAAGCATCTTGTAGGGACTCGACGGCGTTGCCCCACCCAGTATCTGCTTGCAGTACAGCCGATCATTGGCGCCGGTCACGCCGTGGTAGTGCGCATTGAGATTCGACTCCTCAAAGATTCCCCAGCCTTTGGTCACGCCCCCAGGGCCATGGGCGTTCACATGCTCCAACGTCGACCTTGAAGGACACCTGAATTCCGGAACAGGCGTCAAAACGACCTCCTTGTTCGTAGGATCGTACCAATTCGCCTTTGGGTCAGCCTGTGCGAGAACATTTGATAACTCGATGTACGGCGCCACGATGGCCAAGTAGCTCCAGTCCTTCGAAATTCCATCAGGCTGTCCGATGAGTTCACCGCACCCCGGCGGAAAATGCCCTTGCGCAGACTCGTAATTTAGGCAGGCTAGGCTCAGTTGCCGGATTTGGTTCAGACAGGTGGTGCGTCGCGCCGCTTCTCGCGCCGCTTGGATGGCCGGCAGCAGCAAGGCCACGAGAATGCCGATGATCGCGATCACGACCAACAGCTCAACCAGCGTAAAACCGTGTAGGGGCCTGGAGAAGTTGGTACGCTTCTCCGTAGTTGCGTTTTTCCATTGGCCCCATACACGGAGAGTTTTGCCATGTCGATCGCGTTT
>JAKEFD010000395.1 GCA_022616245.1 Gemmataceae bacterium | reverse complement strand
CGTGACCCTCGCGGAGTACCGAACCCGCCGGCAGCCGCGGCGATGACCAGCCGCGGCGCTTCTGGCGCTAGATCCGCCGCCATCACTTTCCCCTGAGTGCAAGCGCTTGTACTATCGCCCGGCGATTTCAGTGAATTGTAGATTAGCTGCCCGTGCCCGATCGGCGACGACCACGCGCGTCGCGATTTCTTGCATGCGCGCGTCCAGACCTCGCAGCGAGCGCTCGAGGGCCCTGGCAATCCGCTCTTCGTCAAAGCTGAGCTCGACTTCGGCCTGGATGCGGACCTGGTTGGCGGCCGCCTGGAGCTGCCCCGCGGAGATCCCGGCCACGCCGCCCCGAACGTCCGCCCCCGAAAGCTGGCGAAGTTCCGCAAACGCGGGCCCGGACCGGGCCAGGGACGCGCGGTCGATCTCCTCATTGAAGAGTCCAGTGCCGCGCACTTGCTGCAGTTGCCCAGGAGTGAGAGCGCCGATGCCGCCTTGCCGGAAAGTCCGGGCCGCCTGCAGAATGTCGCCTTGCTGTTCGCGCGTCGCGCCGCCGAAAGAAATCCCCGCTCCGCGAATGCCTTGGATCTCCCCGATGCGGGCCGTGTTGAATTGCGACCTGAGGCGGGCCGCCTGCAACGCGAGCTCGGCGCCCTGCTGCTCGGCGTCGCGCTGCCGCTCCGTCTGCCGGTTGAGCTCGTCCAGAGGGCCTGCGCCTCGCGCTGGGCGGCTTGCGTGTCCTTCTGCAACGTGCGGACCGCCCCCGACAGCTCCTTCACGCCGCGCGTCGCGTCGCTCGCGCCCTTGCGCGTTGTTTCCAGCATCGTCTTGGCGGCGTCGCCGGCCGCCTTCGCCGGCGACGTGAGGTTGCGGTAGAATCGTTAGGCCGCGCCTTTGGTCTTGATCGACGCCCGGAAATCCCCAAGCGCGCAACCAAAATCGTGATAGACGCGGAAACCAAAGGCCAGCCGGTTGATGTCCGCGTCGAGGCCAAACGTCTCGACCACCGGCGCCTCCTGGCCGTCCAGGAATCCGACAATGACGGATGCATTCGAGGGTGCACTGAGGAGATACCACGCCACCGCGCTATTGCCCGCGAAACCCGCATCCGACAGCCGCGGCTCGATGGCCAGCTTGGCCGCGCCTTGGTAAATGTTGCCCGTCGGCAACAGGTCAGCACCGCTGCGCAGGACCTCCGCGGATTGCAACAGCCCGCGCGCCGTGATCTCCAACTCCGGCGGGACCAAGAGGGCGGCCGGTTCGAGATCGAGCAGGTTGCCGTCGGCGTCCTTCATCTTCCTGAGGAGCTCGATGGCGTCGGCCAGGCTGGTCGCCGACAGCGCCGTGCCCGCGCCTTCCTGATAGTTGAGCCGCGCGAGCGTCCAGAAGGCCGCCCCGCCGGCGGAGTTCGCCAGAATCACGGTGGCGACCAGGTTGTTCAGCGAGCGGGCGGCGGCGCGAACAAAGCCCGGCACGACGTCTGAAAAAACCTGCTGATCATCATCAATGATCATCCGCCTGTCGATTCCATACTGTTTGGCAAACGTGTCAATTTTCCAGGTGTACGTTTCTTCGCCAAACCTGCCGTGATGAAGCTCGCCATTGGGCGGCAAAAGGTCCAGGGCGCCGGTCCACGTGGGCCGCAAAGCCGTTTGCGTTTTGAAATTCGCTGAGCTCTTCACCGCGGCGAACATCCTCCACGCCGACGGCGCCTGCATGTAAACGTCCGCCACGATCTTGTTGGCGGTGTTCCCCAGGGCAACTGGCATTGTCCCCGTTGATGGCGACGTCGTCGCTTTGATGAGCGCTTCCTTGCCGTCGGGCACCTCACGGCCGTCGATCTTGAGCGAAGTCGCGCACAGGTCGAGCCAGTGGGCCCGGTGGAGTTTCTTGCTTTGCTCCATCACTCTTTCGCCGAATGCCTTTTCCGCTGCCTTGCTGAAACCGGCCTTCACCATGAGGGCCGCGGCGATGTGTTCGGCCCCGAACGCCGTCGTCGCCCTGGAGATGATCGCCGGCGCCCGCGCTCGGCTGGCACGCAACAGCTGGAGATCCACGCGCATGGGATCCCACGATTCGGCGACGCCCTTCACGCCGATCGCCTCCGCCTCGCTCATGCGCTCCGGCCACTCGGCACAGAATGTCGCCACCAGGTCGTTGATTCTTGTCCGCCGCTGATTCTCTCGAGCGGCTGCCTCCCGGGCGGCGACGCTCACGTCGGTTCCGCCGGCGGCTTGGATTTCCTGCTCTTCCATTTTCTGCCCCTTCTTTGCGTTACTTACAATCGCGCTGGAACCGGCGTCGGCCCCGAGCGTGACAAAAGAGATCTCTCTGAGCGTAATGGCCCGCGTGATCGTCAGCGGCCCGGTAAACTCCCTGCCGTTGACAGTGGCCTTGGCGCCCGGTTCGAGCTGCTCGCCTCGATCGAACGACGCACCCAGACTGACTTGCCAGGGAAAACCGTTGTCGGCCAGGGCAATGACCTCCTGCACCGCGGGTCCGACTCCGCTGATGATCCCGGTTGCTTCGATCCCTTGACGGCTAACCGTGATCTTGTCCGTATGCCCAATCAAGCGCTCTTCATCGTGTTGGCGCAAAACTGGGTTATCTTGCCGCGGCACACTCACGCCTTTTAGGTCGATGACGATAGGCCGGTAAAACCCTTCCAACCGCAGCATGGTGCCCGTGTACACAACCGCGCGAAACCGCCTCGCTTTGCTGCCATCCGCAGCCGCGATTTCCACCGGCGCCGTCAAATGCAGCACGCTGCTCATTCTTCGAAGTCCTTCAGTTTCAGCCGCAGCGACTCGTACAGCAGCTCGCGCAAGGGACGGTTGTCTGATTGCACCAACTGCAAAAGCAAATCCTCGAGGCTGTGATCGTCGAGATCGTGGAGGGGCGCTGTCCCGTCGGCCTGCAACTGCTCGATCGCCAAGCGAATGCCGGTTTTCTTGGCGTCATGCCGTGACGGACACGGTTGCCACCGCCGCCGCGCTTCCAGGGCGGCGAAGAGGCAATACACGTCCGCCGGCGACAACGCCTCGGGATCCACTGGGCCGAAATAACCCTTGCGGATGAACTCCGTGATCGTGCCCGGGGAACACCCATACTCGTGAGCGCGGGCGAGCTCCGCGGCGTCGAAGGGAGAATACGCCTCGCGAAACGGCAGGCCGACTTGCACGGAGAACGCCTCGATCACTCGCCTGGCATGCTCCGGATCAACGTGAACTGTTCGCGTCTCGTCCATCGGGACCTCCACTTTCAAGCCTAGGCAACTTCAGCCCGCCGGCGGCGACGAACTCGGCAGCGCGCAGCAAGTCGGCGATACTAATGACCGCCCCCGCATTAGTAGCGGTGTTTCCGCCTCGACCATGATCCCCGTGCCTGCGCTCCGTCGTCGTCACCTTCTTCCCACACTGGGGACATTCACGCCGACGCATGATGCAATCCGACTTTTGCTTGGTCCGCATCACTCGCAGCGGAACGTCACAATCCGCACAACAAAACGCGTGCACCCACAACCCCTTGTGAAAATCGCGCGCGCAAACAAACTCTCTTACCTCACGCGAGTGCCCCGGGGGAACCTCGGGCGATCACACCCTCGGAGAAGGACCCGGCGACGCTGCGGGCATTGTCCCAAGGCGCAGTACTGCGCTGCCACGTCAGCAACTGCCGACAGTACAGGCGCTTACACTCAACGCGGATTCGTGGTAGAAATGACGCATGACGCCTTCGGCGTGGGTCTGCGGCGGCGCCCTCGGCGGACTGGTCATTGTGGGCGTCGCTTCTCTGCTCGCCGGCGTGGGCCTGTTGCCGAGCTGCCTGGCTGTCGTCGGCCTGGTCGTCGTCGCCCTGGCCTTCCTTCGCCAAGGCCCTCCCCAATCCCCGCCGAACAGACGCGAGCACTCTCTACGCCTGCACTCCGGTTAGAACACCCATTCCGTTGCCCATGGCTTTGCCTGGTGAGTTGCACCTGCCGAGGTGGCCTGTCCCTCCATAGTCCCTCAATGAGAGGGGCTACCGCACCCATCCTTCGACTCCCACCGCAACACGCAAACAGCGTGATTTCCGTGGTTCGAAGTAGTGTGCGATAGCCCTTGCGGGTCCTACACGCGCAGCCGCCAACGGGATCCCGGGCGCGCCTCAGAACGCACCACGCGGTGCCACTGGGATTGCTTGCCCGGTCTGTAACACTGGCGGCTATCATCGGCCGGCCGTTTGCGATTCATGAAAAAAAGAAAGTGTGTCACGCGCGGCGATGCCGCCGCGGCTGCAACCGGTCAGGGTGGCGTAGGAAGGACCCGCAAGCCCATTGTACAGCCGCCTGGATCGCGCCCAACGCGTCGCCTTGCCCGGCGTTGGGCGTCGCCCTTCAAGAGGTCCAAACAGGCCCGACGTGTGGCTTTGCCCGCGTCTTTCCAAAGGGAAATGAGTCGATGCGTCGCTTTTTGCGTCGCCTGGTCGAAAAGTGGCGTGTTTTCCAGGGAATTCGCGAGCAGTTCGTATCCTGCCGGGCGTACTGTCAAAAATCACGCCGATCCTTGGACTTAGAGTACCGTCCGACGTTAGGAAGTGCGGCCAGACGACCCGATTTGCGCGGAGTTCTCCGCAGAAGGGAGTTGCCGCAAGCGTGCAGGTCATTGTGAAAACGGCCGTTCATCCGGTCTCTACACAGATCCCTTT
>JAKEFD010000394.1 GCA_022616245.1 Gemmataceae bacterium | reverse complement strand
GCTAGTCTGTTACGAAACTACAAGGAGAAACGGCGCAACGCCCGCCCCAAGAGCACGCGGGCGACCAGCCTGAGCTTGGGCTCATATTCGCGCGCCAGCTTGTCGAGGGCCGCGTGGTCGCCGCCGCGGGCCCGCGCTAATAGAATCGCAAAGTCGCCGGCGATCTCTGGCATGAACTTCTTTCGAACGCAAGTCGTGTCGCGATGAAGGGTTAGTGTACCGCCTCGCGTCGTCGGGTACAATCATTGCCCGCGCCGCGCCATTCGAAGTTAGAGCGACCGCAATTCGCGGTCGTTGGACCAACAAAAGGACTCGATATGAAACTGTGCTTCACCGCTCTTTGCACCACCGCATTGCTCGGCTACTTCGGCGCCGGCATTGCGGGCGAAAAAAAGTCCGAGGCCAACGGCACGCTCACGCTGGGCGACAAGACCATCAAGTTGGCGAGCGCGCTTGCCTATGAGAACAAATCCAACAGCAGAAAAGAGACCGTGGTCATCTTGTCGGAGAAACCCCTCGACACCACCAAGTTGAAGCAGTCGTTCAAGAAAAACGGCAACGACGACGACTTTAATCCATCCGAAACGCACGTCAAGCTGACCTTCGACGACCGGGACAGGGGCGAGCTGTCGCAATTGACCATCTCCGCCGCCGGCGGCGTCTTCCTCCGCAGCGGCGACCGCAACATTAAGGTCGCTGCCACCATCAAGGACGGCGTCGCCAAAGGCAAGGCATTCATGCAGAAGGCGGACAAGTTCCGCGAGCAGCCGATTACGTTCGAGGTCACTTTCGATGTCAAGCTGACGAAGCCGTAGCGGAATTCGCCCGAGCGCCAAGCGAGGGGCTGCCGGCCAGCCGTCGCTTGGCGCTCGGGCTCGGACATTGCTGCTTTCACGCGACAACGTGAATACACCCACCACTAGCAAGCAACGTTTCTGGAGGGCATAATGAGCACAGCCCGCCTCCTTCGTTTTGATGGGAGCTTTGTTCATGAGCCATGTGCCGTCCGGCAACGCGGATGCCTCGTCCCCAACGGAAAAGGCCACCAACCCACCACAAAATCCAATCGCCGACGCCGCCACGCTCGCGCCGTCGCCCACCGCCTCTTTCGAAACACCGGCTACGCCGGAAACAACGGCGGTGCTGCCCTCGATCCCCGGTTTTGAAATTCTGGCCGAGCTGGGACGCGGCGGCATGGGCGTTGTCTACAAGGCGCGGCAACTTCGCCTCAATCGCCTGGTAGCGCTCAAGATGGTGCTTGCGGGCGGGCATGCCGGCGCGGCCGAATTGGCTCGCTTCCATGTAGAGGCGCAGGCCGTGGCCAGCTTTCAGCATCCGCACATCGTGCAAATCTACGAGATTGGCGAACTCGACGGGCGGCCCTATGTCGCTCTGGAATACGTGGACGGAGGATCCTTGGCGCGCAAGTTGGCGCAAGGACCGCTGGCGGCGCAGGAGGCCGCGCGGATCACAGAAGCGCTGGCCCGCGCCGTGCACCATGCCCACCAGCGCGGCATCCTCCATCGCGACATCAAGCCCGCCAATGTACTTTTGCATGTTGAAATCCCAAGGCCGGAAGACACCACAGCCACCTTGACAGCGGGCGGTATTGCCCAAGGCGCCGTCCCTAAGATCACCGACTTCGGCCTGGCCAAACGCCTGGAAGGGCCTGGGGTCACTCAATCGGGGCAGGCAATTCTGGGAACGCCCAGCTACATGGCACCCGAGCAAGCCGAGGGCAAGCCGGAGAAAATCGGACCGGCGACCGACATCTATGGTTTGGGCGCGACCCTTTATGAAATGCTCACTGGCCGCCCGCCGTATCGAGAAGTCACCCCGCTGGAAACGCTGCTCAAGATTCTGCACGAAGAGCCGGCGCCGCCTTCGCGCTGGCGTGCCGACCTGCCGCGCGACCTGGAAACCATTTGCCAGAAATGCTTGCAGCGACAACCCCGCCAGCGCTATGCCACGGCCGAAGCACTGGCGGAGGACTTACGCCGTTTCCAAAGCGGCGAACCCATCGCAGCGCGGCCGCCAACGGCCTGGGAGCGGGCCGCGCGCTGGGTGAAGCGCCGCCGCGAGAAAGTCGCCTTGGCACTGGCGGGTGTCCTTTTGGCGGTGTTCGTAGCCGTGGTGCTGTGGCCTCGGCCGCCCGCGCCGAACCCAGCGCCGCCGCTCGATCCGGGACAGAAAGCCCCGCTGCATTTGCCTGCCGACTTGGCCTTGGTGCCGCGCGATAGCGCGACGGTGTGCAGTGTAAAAGTGTCCGAGATCTTGGGTCGCGAAGGACTGTACGAGCTTTACAAAGAAATCACCAAGTTGTTTCCCGCCGTCCCGACGCCGGAAGGCATGGCTGCGGAAATCGAAAAAAACATAGGCATTCGCCCTGCCGACATCGCCCGGCTTACTCTGGTCTTCTCGGGGCCGGCACAGCCTCAAGCGCCGCGGCCAAAAGTGCCGCTTGCGGACTTCATGAGTTTGTTGCAAGAGGGAATGGAGGCCGCGCTGCTCACGACTGTAAAACCGCACGATCGGGCCAAGATTCTAGCCTGCGTACCGGGGAAGTGGGCCGAAAAAAGACATGGCGAACGAGTCTTTTTCACGATGGACGCGCCGAACGCACCCGCCTTGTGCTTCATCGACGATCGCATTGTGATAGCAGCCATGTCCGAAGCCAAGATGCGCGCCTTTCTCGGGCGGATTCCTGCCGCCGACGCGCGCGGCGCGCTCGATGAATCTCTACAAATGGCGGCACGCTACCCGCTGGTGATTGGCGCTATTCCGCCGCGCGGGCAAGGCCAGCAAAGGGCCAAGGAATGGACCAAGGGATTCGCCGCCGACCCGTCCCAAAAAGTCAAGTTCACGCCCGAGGGGGAACGCCAGCTCGAAGCGCTCCTGGACCCGCAATCCGTGACAATAACAGTGGATTGGCTGCTTCGGACGGCGGTCGGCGACGCCATCAAGTATGACCTCTTCCTCACCTATGGCGACGAGACGCAAGCCGCGCAGGCCCGCGACGGAGCGAAAGTAGCGCAGACGTCCATCGTGGCCGGCTTGAACGCGGGACGCGATGGAATCAAACAATTGGCGACGAGCAAGGAATTAGCGAAGGCCAATTTCGATATTGCCGCCTTTTCTTCATTCTTGGAAAAACTGGTGAACGAATCAACGTACGCGGCGCAAGCCGCAGAAATCTCACTGCAGAATCGAACGGTGACCGTCCAGATGCGCATGCGCTTCGACATTCTCGAATTGATCCGCACCGCTCGCGCTCTGGACTCACAGTCAGCAGCCACGGTAAAAGCCGCGAAAATACGTGTGCAAATCGGCAACGATCTTAGGGAGTTGGCCGTCGCGCTGCACGAGTATCAACGGGCCCACAAACGCTTTCCCCCCGCGACCATTTATTCAGCCAAGGGACAGCCGCTCTATAGCTGGCGCGTAGCCATTCTGCCGCATCTGTCGGACAAACAAGCCAAAGCGCTCTACGCGGAATTCAAACTCGATGAGCCCTGGGACAGCCCGCACAACCAGAAGCTCCTGGCCAAGATGCCGCATGTGTTCACGCCGCGCCGCGCCGAAGCGAAGGAAACGCACACGACGCACTATCAGGTCTTTGTCGGTCCGGGCGCTGCGTTTGAGGGCAAAGTCGGCAAGCAAACAAGGGATTTCCTCGACGGCACAACCAAGACGCTCCTCGTCGTTGAAGCGGAGCAGGCCGTGCCCTGGACCAAGCCCGCCGACCTGTCCTACTCCGCGTCCGGGCCCTTGCCAAAACTGGGACCTTCACTGGAAGAAGGTTTCGTTGCCGCCTTTGCCGACGGCTCCGTCCGCGCCTTTTCGGGCAAGACTTCGGAACCAGACCTGCGCGCCTTGATTACCCGCAATGGTAAGGAAGTGATTGATTGGGACAAATTGCCGTAGGCGGCTACTGAGTTGAAGCGCGCGGCTCAGCTCTTGCCTTCCTTGAAGCGGTAACCGACACCGCGAACGGTCTCGATGAACTCCTGCTCGCCGCCGAGCTTGCGGCGCAGGGTTTTGATGTGCACGTCGATGGTGCGCTCGAGCACGATGGCGCCTTCGCCGATGGCCACATCCATGAGCTGCGGCCTGGTGAAGGCGCGGCCGGGTTGGCGCAGCATGCATTCCAGGAGGCGAAATTCGGTGGGCGTCAGATCGAGGTCCTTGCCCTTGATGCTGGCCTTGTGGCGGACGCGGTCAATGCGGACACCTAGGTGTTCGATCACATCGCTGGGTTCGGCGGATTGTTCGACGCGCCTTAGGAGCGCCTTGATCCGCTGCATGAGCACTTTGACATTGAACGGCTTGGTCACATAGTCGTCGGCGCCCATGGTGAAGCCGACGACCTGATCGGTTTCCTCAGCTTTGGCGGTCAGCATGAGGATGGGAACGGTGCGGGTGCGCTCGCCGCCGCGCAGCTCGCGGCAGACTTCCAGGCCGTCCATCTTCGGGAGCATGAGATCAAGAAGGATCAAGTCCGGGATTTGCATCTGCGCCTTGCGCAAGCCTTCCTGACCGTCGTAGGCGACAACGACCTCGTAGCCTTCGCGCTGGAGGTTATAGGACAGCACGCTCGTCATGTCGCGCTCGTCCTCGATGATGAGCACACGTGGTCGGGCCATGGCAGTTTGAATTCCCGTGGGTGCGGGCAGCGTTGCAACAGCGGACATGAATGCCTCCTCTTTGATCTCTACTAATCCTTGTTCACGGCGGCCGGGCGATGGCGGATGATCTCGCCTTCCACGAGGTAAACCACGTCCTCGGCGATATTGGTGGCATGGTCGGCAATGCGCTCCAGATGCCGGGTCGCGGAAAAGAAGGACAACCCGGGCTCCACCATTTCCGGCGACTTGCGCATCGTTTCGATCAGCTCTTCAATGATGTCGTGGTTGAAGCGATCCACTTCGTCGTCAAGCCGGCAGACCATACGGGCCAGGCGCGCGTCGAGATTGACGAACGCATCCAGGCTTTGGCGAACCATGGACGTAGTAAGATCGGTCATGCGCTGCAGCTTGGGCGGCAACGGGATGGCGGGCAACTTGGCCAGGTGCAAGGCGCGCTCGGCGATGTCTTCGGCCAGATCCGCCATCCGCTCCAGCTCGGCGTTGATCTTCAGCGCCGAAGCAATGCGGCGCAAGTCGATGGCCACGGGCTGGTGCAGGGCCAGAAGCTTGAGACATTCCTCTTCAATGTGGTTTTCCTCGGCATCGATGATGTTGTCGCCTTCGATGACTTGCTTGGCCAAGGTGCCATGCTTTTGCTGCAGGGACTGAATGGCCTTGTGTATGGCTTCCTCGACGGACGAAGCGAGCGCCAATAAATCGCGCTGCATGTTGTCGAGATCGCGCTGCAGATGTTTGGACATGCGGAAACCTTCGCGAGTTTTGAGATTCGGCGCATCCAAAACCCCAAACTCGAAGAACCAAATCCCAAACAATTTCGAAACTCAAACCATCAATATCCAAACAAAGCCGGCATTCTTTTGGAGTTTTGTTCTTTGCATTTCGAGCTTGTTTCGGATTTCGACATTCGGAATTCGGATTTAAAAGTATAGGGTCTGCCAATGGGTCTTACCCAAACCGGCCGGTGATGTAGTCTTCCGTCTGAGGCACAGTGGGCCGCGTGAACATCTGGTCCGTGCTGCCGACTTCGATCAGTTTACCCTGGAAAAAGAAGGCCGTCTGATCGGAAACGCGCGCGGCCTGCTGCATGTTGTGGGTGACAATGACAATGGTGTAATTCCGCTTGAGCTCAAAAATCAGATCTTCGATGCGTGCGGTCGAAGCCGGGTCAAGCGCTGAGGCGGGCTCGTCCATGAGCAGCACTTCGGGGTCGGTGGCCAGGGCGCGGGCAATGCACAAGCGCTGCTGCTGGCCGCCGGAAAGATCGAGCGCGGAGTCGTGTAAGCGATCCTTTATCTCGTCCCACAAGGCCGCCTGCTTCAGGCAGCGCTCCACGGTTTCTTGAAGGAAAGCTTTGTCGCGCACACCAGCGACGCGCGGCCCAAACACCACGTTTTCGTAAACAGTTTTCGGGAAGGGATTCGACTTCTGAAAAACCATCCCAACTCGGCGGCGCAAATCCACCAGGTCTATGCCACGCCGATAGATGTCAAAGCCGTCGAGTAGGAGTTCGCCTGTGTGCCGGGTGTTGTCGATCAGATCGTTCATGCGATTGAGCGAGCGCAGAAAGGTGGACTTGCCGCAACCGGAGGGTCCGATCAGCGCCAGCACCGAGCGTTCGGGAACAATAAGATGGATGTCGAAGAGGGCCTGACTCGGTCCATACCAAAAGTTGAGGTCATGCACTTCAAACTTGGCCTTCACTCCGTTGGCGGTCAACTCACGGCCATTGAGCGTCCGCTCGGAGAAAATGGCCTGGTAGGATAGAGTGGACACAGGATCACCTCGGTGCGACGCGCAGTTTCGTCCAATGGTTAGTCGGAGAGATTGTAGAGGTGGGGTGTGTAGATCATATGAAGAAATAGCGAAGATTGCGACCGGGTGGAAAGCAAGCGTAAGGCATTATGCAGAAGGAGTTTACACCAAAGTCAGACGAATGCGACGTGCGGGCGACCCCTAAATCGCCGCGATAGGCATTGCGAGGGCAGCCGGCAAATACACGGTAAACGTGCTGCCCTTGTTCAGCTGACTTGTTGCTTTGACGCTGCCCTGCATCGCCTGGGCAAGGTGTTTGACAATGGACAATCCCAGTCCGGTGCCGCCCAACTCTCGAGAACGTGCTTTATCGACGCGGTAAAATCGTTCGAAAATCCGCGACAGGTCATGCTCCGCGATGCCGATGCCTGAGTCCGAGATCTCCAGGAAGACTTGATCCGCCTCCTGCCCCCAGCGCACGCGCACCGTTCCTCCTTCTGGCGTGTATTTGAGGGCGTTGTCCACAAGATTGTCGAGAATTTGCTGCACAGCTTCTTCATCCGCCCAGGCAACCACCGGGGCATCTCCCCGCGGCGGAGTCGATTCCAAGCGCTGCCTTTTTCCTTCCGCCAATGTGCGATGCTTCTCCAGACATTCCCGAACGATGACTTCCAGGTCGAGCGCTTCCTTCGTGAAGGCCTCCGTTTCCGATTCGATACGCGCCAGCCGCAACAGGTCGATGATCAGGTTGTGCAAGCGATGGGACTGGTCGGCGATGCGTTCGAGGAATTGGCCACGGACGCTGGCGTCGTCCACCGCGCCGTCGATCAAGGTTTCCACACACGCCTGGATGATCGCCAGCGGGGTCTTGAGCTCATGCGAGACGTTGGCGACGAATTCTCGACGCAATCGTTCCAAGCGGCGCAACTCGGTGTTGTCGCGAAACACCAGGACGGCGCCGCGCGGATGCCCCCCCGGCAGCTTGGCCACGTGCACGGACAGCGAACGGCCCAGCGGTCCTTCCCAGTTGAGTTCCGGGCACGGACGTTCACTGTCAACCATGGCGTAGCGGACGATCTCCAGGACCGGCCGCTGCCTGACGATTTCCCAGAGCGGCCTGCCCAGCGCGGTCCGGTTGGAAAACTCGAGCAGCTGGCCGGCCCGGTCGTTGGCGACCAGGACGCGCTCATTGGCGTCGATGGCGACGACGCCCTCTTCCATGCTGGAAAGGACGGTGCGCAGCTGTTGGCGGTCCTCGTCGAGCTGGGCAAACTGGCCCGCCAGATGTTCGCTCATGTGATTGAACGTGCGCGCCAGTTTGCCGACTTCATCGACCCCTTCCGAGTACACCTTGTTCCCAAAAGCGCCGGCGGCGATTTGTTCAGCGCTGGCAGTCAGCTCTTGCAAGGGCCGCGTGATGCGCCGCGCCAGCCAAAAGCCGACCAGCAGGGCGACCGCGGCGGTCAAGCCCACCGCCGGCCAAACCAGCCGCCGCACGCCGGCGACCTTCGAATAGACCCCTTCCAGAGGCAAACTGACGCGCACGACCGCCGCCGGCGAGTTGCTCAAGTTCGTGCGCAGCGCGAAGTACATCATTTCTTTGTTGACGCTGTTGCTGAAGCGCACCGACTTGCCCTCGCCGACGCGCAGTGCCTCTACGATTTCAGGCCTGAGTCCGTGATTGTCCAACTCATCCTCGTTGCGCGACGAATCGGCCAACACTTTGCCGTTTTCGGCGATGTAGGTGACGCGCAGGGGGAATTCGGGGACCACTTTGGCCAGTTCGGGCAGCCAATGCTCATCCTTGGTGAAATCGCGGCCCCGAATCACTTCGCGAAGGAGGTACGCTTGATTGCGCAGGCGAGCGTCAATCTCCGCGAGTTCGTTCCTCTCCACCTGGCTGGCGATGAGATAGCCGAGCAAGCCTACGGCAACGACAATCAATACGCCGTAGGTTACGAACAACTGCCAGAGCATGCGCGAACGGAGCATCCCGTCAGATTAAAGGAGCGCGCTCCCGGAGTAAAGACGAGGAATCGAGAGGAAGCGGTTGAGTTAGAACATGCTCATGATCCACACGGCAACGGCAGCCATGAGCGCCGACCCGGGAATGGTCAGCACCCACGCCCAGACTACTTGTCCGGCGACGCCCCAGCGGATGGCGGACAGCCGCTTGAGGGAACCGACGCCGAGGATGGCGCCTGT
>JAKEFD010000393.1 GCA_022616245.1 Gemmataceae bacterium | reverse complement strand
GTGTTGTCGCCGTAAGTGATCTGAATGTAGCGGACGCCCGCTTCGGCGAGTCGCCGAGCCATGAGGCATTGCCGGCCGAAGTTGTCGGTCGCCGTTTCGCCAATGCCGTAGAGCCGAAGTGTTTCGCGGGTCTCGCGCGAGAAGTCCAGCGCCTCAGGTGCTTCGGTCTGCATGCGAAACGCCAGCTCAAAGGAGTTGACGACTGCGTCGAGCTCGGCGTCGCCGCCGCGCAGTTGCTGGGCATTGAGCGCTTGCAAAAGATCGATCTGCCGGCGCTGATCCGACACTGTCCGCCCCGGGTTCGACAGGTTGCGGATGCGGGCCTCGGTCGCGGGAACGCCGGCGCGGCCGATCGCGGTGCCTTGATACACCGCGGGCAGAAATGCGCTTGACCAATTGCGCGGGCCGCCGTTGCCCATGGAAGGCAGGATGGTGACGAAGCCGGGCAGATTCTGATTCTCCGAGCCGAGACCATAAAGCAGCCACGAGCCGACAGATGGCCGCACAAGGTTGATGGAGCCGGTGTGCAGGAACAGCGTCGCCGGTCCGTGGGCGATGCCTTCGGTGTGCAGGCCTTGCACGAAGCACAAATCGTCCACGTGCTGCGCGATGTGCGGGAACAAATCGGAGACCCAGCGGCCCGAGGCGCCGTATTGCCGGAAACGCCACAGGTTTTTCATCACGCGGTGCTGGGCGATCGTTCGCGTACGCGCGAACGTGCGCGCGTCGTCGAAATTCATCATGCGGCCGTCGTCGCGCTCCAGCCGCGGCTTGTAGTCGAAGGTGTCGACGTGGCTGGGGCCGCCCTGCATGAAGATGAAGATGATCCGCTTGGCCCGCGGCGTGTGGTGCGGCGGCCTGAGCACGAGCGGATCGTCATTCGCCTGAGCCAAGTCGGCGAGCGCGAGATAGCCGAAGCCGCAGGCGAGTGACCTGAGGGCTTGGCGGCGCGAGAGGATGGGTTGCAGCGTGTTCATTATGATTGGCGTCGAGGATCCAATTCGTTGTACGTGTCCATCGCAGGATCGTTCCAGCCGTCCTTACCAAAAACCTCCATTGCGAGCCGGTACGTCGCTTCGGCGTCTATGTCCTCCTCTATCTCAATCACGGACTGGGCGCGCTCAGTCACTTCAAAATCTCGCACTGGTTACCTCATCAGTTTACATACCGGAAATCGATGCACGCAAACAAAGTTTGGTAAAATCGCTCCCAAACCGCGAGGCGCTGACCCGGACCACCTTGCGAACCTTGCAAAAACTCAAGCGCTAACTGTCGTTCCTTTGGCGCTGGCAGCCGGCCCAGCGCGACGCGATAGGCCCGGTCAATGCAGGCAGCGTCATCGGCTTTCATGGACAACGCTGTCTGCGCAGCGTGCCGGGCTTGCTCCATGACGAACGGGCTATTCAAGAAATAGAGCGCCTGGGGCGCGACGGTGCTGACGTTGCGCTTGCCGGTGCTCACGTTGGGGTCGGCGAAATCGAAGACCTCGAACAACTCGAGCAGCCGGTTGCGAAAGATCGGCGTGTACAAACTGCGGCGCGTGTCCGTGAATTGATAATCGCGCTCGGTGGCCGTGCCTTCCTTGATCGACGGCCCGCCCGCGGCCAAGTCGAGTTTGCCACTGACCGTGAGGATGGCGTCGCGGATCGATTCGGCGTCGAGCCGGCGTCTATTCATTTTCCAAAGCCAGCGGTTTTCCGGATCGAGTTTAAGGGCTAGCACGGGGGTGTTCGCGTCGGGCTCGGCGCTCATGCGATAGGCGCGCGACAACATGATCTCGCGGATCAGCTTCTTCACCGACCAACCATCTTCGACGAAACGCACTGCCAGGTAGTCGAGCAATTCCGGATGCGACGGCAACTCGCCGGCGACGCCGAAGTTGTCCACGGTGCGGACGATGCCCGCGCCGAACAGGTGCTGCCAGACCCGGTTGACAAAGACGCGCGCCGTGAGCGGATTGTCGGCGCTGGCGATCCAGTGTGCCAATTCGCGGCGGCCGCTTTCCTTGGCGGACAACTTCGGCATTGGCCCGCGCGTGGCGACTTGCAGGAAACCGCGCGGCGCCGTTTCGCCTTTGTTATGCACGTTGCCGCGGACACACACGTAGAAGTCGTCGATCTTTTCGGCGTCGGCGACTGCCATCGCCGTGTGCCGGCTGGGCCCGGTCTTTTCCAAGCGCTTCAGCTCCGCTTCGAGAGCTTGCGAGTCGGCATCGGCAGGCAGCTTGTCCTTCTTGGTTCGCTCGGCCACGGCGGGTTTGGCTTCAACATCGTCCGGCAAGAACTGCACCGCGTCGGCGACGACGTGGCCGTTGGTTTTTTCCGAGGAGATCATTACGAACCATTGATTGCCCGGCTCGAAGCGATAGCGCCCCAGCGAGACGAACCGGCCGTCGATAGGCGGCGGCTTCTGCTGATTGACGTAAACAGTCTCGTCGCCGTCGGCATGGAAGACGCGGATCGGCACCTTGGTGGCCCGGTTGGTGTGCGGCACATAGGCCAAGCGCACTTCAAAAAACCCGGTCTTGGCGAAATCGGGAACGAAAGTGAGCGTCTTTTCCTCCTTGAAGCCGCGATCGTCGTAGAGATAGCCGGTGCCGATGAAGTTGCCGCTAAAGGTGGAGTGCTTCCAGGAGCCGACTTTCTTGGCCTGGCTATCGTCGAGCACAATGCCCGGCAGTTCCTTGGGATCGAGCGCCTTGGCAACCACATCCACCAATTTGCCGGCTTTGCGTTCCGCTTCCTTCGCTAACGCGATGCGCTTCTTCAGAGCGGCGACAACGGCCTCATGTTTTTGCAATGCGATCTCTTCCTGGGACGGCATCGGCAACGGTTGCGTCATCCACTTGCTCACGTTGTCGTGGATGATGAACTTCGTGCTTTTGAAGATGCCCGTCAAGGCGTAATAGTCCTTGGTCGGGATCGGGTCGAACTTGTGATCGTGGCAGCGGGCACAGCCTATCGTCATGCCGAGGAAGCCTTTGCCGATGGTATCGATCTGCTCATCGATGATGTCCATTTCCAAGAGTGGTTTGTCCTGGCGCTCGTAGTTCGTCGGTCCAAGGAGCAAGAACGCGGTGGCGATGAGGTATGCTCGGCGCTGCGCGGGCGTCTTGGGATCCAAAAGGTCGCCGGCGATCTGCTCGAGAATGAATTGGTTGAACGCTTTGTCGTCGTTGAGGGACTGGATGACGTAATCGCGGTAACGCCAAGCGTCTTTGAAGAGGAGCGTGCGGCCGCCGCCCGACGAATCGGCATAGCGGGCCACGTCGAGCCAATGCCGGCCCCAGCGTTCGCCAAAGTGCGGCGAGGCCAGCAGCCGATCCACAACCTTGGCGATGGCCTCGTCCTCGGAACCGGCATCGTTGACGTACGCGTCGATCTCGTCCGGCGTTGGCGGCAGTCCGGTGAGCGCGAAGGCCGCACGGCGTAAGAGCACTTCGCGTTTCGCATCGCCCGCCGGCTTGAGTTCCTTGTTCTCCAAATTGGACAAGATGAATTGATCGATAGGTCCGCGCGGCCAGGCGGCGTCTTTCACTTTGGGCGGCGACGTTTTCTTGGGCGGCTGAAACGCCCAGAACTTGCGGCCCTCGTCCAGGTTAACATATTTCTTGGCAACCGCTGTCTTGCCGTCGCGCGGGTCGGGGGCGCCCATCTGGACCCAGCGCTCGAATGCCGCGATCTCGTCATCCGACAGTTTCCCTTTGGGCGGCATCTTGACGTCGCCTTCGTGCCGCAAGACTTTGAGCAAGAGGCTTTCTTTGGGTTTGCCGGGGACAAGCGCCGGGCCAGTGTCGCCGCCTTCGAGCAAGCCTTTCTTGGTGTCGAGCCGCAGGCTGCCGCGGACTCTCTTGGCGTCGGCGGAATGGCATTCGTAACAGTTCTTGACGAATAGGGGGCGGATTTTTTGCTCGAAGAAGAGGACGCCGGCGGGATTGGCTTCCTGCGCGGTTGACAAGGAAACGCCTGGCCCGCACAAAAAGACACCGGCGCAAACGAGGCGCACGCACAAACCCAGGCGTTCGTGATGCCAGAATGACATTGCTATAAGGATAACAAACGATTCCTACTTTCGGCCAATCTTCTTTCTTGCTAAAATTCCCACAACCTCCACGGTCCTTGAATATGAATGTTCTTACACACACGGCCGATTTCCAATTGCCGCAGTTTCCTGTCCGGCGGTTTTCGGTGAACGAATACCACCGCATGATTCACGCGGAAGTCTTGCAAGAAGACGACCCCGTCGAACTCCTCAACGGATGGATTGTCCCAAAAATGGCTCGCAATCCCCCGCACGACGCTGTAGTTGACATCACCGCCGAAGAATTGCGTGGATTAACGCCTGCTGGCTGGCGTATTCGAGTGCAATCGGCGATCACGACGGCGACCAGCGAGCCGGAGCCGGACATAGCGGTGGTGCGCGGACCGGCTAGCCTTTACATGAGCCGGCATCCCGGTCCCGCCGACATTGCGCTTTTGGTTGAGGCAGCGGAGACTTCGCTGGACAGGGATCGCAAGGAAAATGCGCCAGTTTATGCGGCGGCCAATATCCCCTGGTACTGGATCGTCAATCTTGCGGACAGGACTGTCGAGGTCTACTCTCAGCCGGCGGCCGTGCAAGGCGTCTTCCAATTTCAGCGAGTTGAAATCAAGAGAACCGGCGACATGGTAGACCTGTGGATCGACAATCGTCTCGTCGGGCAGATTCCCGTCGATCAATTTTTCTCCGATTGATCCGGAAACACTTCCTCCAGCGACACTTCCCACTGGCCCAATCCCAGGCTGACGGCGGCCTGGTTTTTTTTGTGATCGACGCGGACGATCTTGCCGGTCTTGTCGTATTTCGGCACACGCACCGGATCGCCCGCTTGCAACTTGGAACGCCATACTTTGAGCGCGGCGGCTTCGCGGGCTTCGCGCTCCAGCTGAGCCAGCTTGTGTTCGAATTCGTCGCGTTGCTTTTGCGCCTCGTGCTGGGCTTGCAGCGCTTCCGCGCGGGCCTTTTCCGCTTCCGCCCGTTTCTGTTGAAGCTGCGCCAACTCGGGGGCGCGACGCTGACGGCGACGCAGGTAGCGGTGGGCGCGGCGCAAAAGTTCCTTGGGCAGTTTCAGCCGCCGCGCGATCTCGAGCGCGTTGCTCATACCGAACTGGCCGATGTGCAACCGAAACGTCGGCTGCAACGTCTCGACGTCGAATTCCACCGCGGCGTTCTCGGCACGCTCATTGGAAAAGGCGTATGTCTTGAGATCGCCCAGATGTGTCGTCACCATGGCCCGGCAGCCGATGTGGTCTATTTGATCGAGAATGGCGCGGCCCAAGGCAGCGCCTTCGATGGGGTCCGTGCCGGCGCCGAGTTCATCGAGCAGCACGAGGGAGCGACTATCCGCGGTTTTCAGGATATGGGCAATGCGCGACATGTGCGAGCTGAAAGTGCTGAGCGATTGCTCCAGGCTCTGCTCGTCGCCGATGTCCGCGAGAATGTCGGAGAAAACCGGCACGGCGCTGCCCTGTCCCGCCGGGATATGCATGCCGGTTTGCGCCATAAGACAAAGCAAGCCCATGGTCTTCAACGTGACTGTTTTGCCCCCGGTGTTCGGCCCCGTGATAATCAACAAATTGAACGGATTACCCAAGCGCACGTCGATGGGCACCACCGTCCTACCTGCCTCCTGCTCCTTGAATTGTGTTTCCTGCCCCCTGACTCCTGACTCCTGAATCCTGCCCCCTGACTCCTGATTCCTGAAAAGCTGTTCCAGGAGCGGATGCCGCGCTTGCCGCAGCCATAACTTTCCATCTGTATTGATGTCGGGCGGAGCATGGTGGAACGCGCGGCTGAACTTCGCTTTTGCGCAAACGTAATCGAGCCGGGCCATCGCCTCAACGGCGAAACCGAGCGGCCGGGCAACGCGGCCCACCTCGGCGCTTAACTTGCGCAGCACTTTGTTGACTTCGCGCTCTTCCTCGGTCTTCAGGAGCACACGCTGGGCACTCAGCCCCGCGACCTCCGCCGGCTCGACGAAGATCGTTTCGCCTGTGCTGCTGGTCCGATGCACGACGCCGGGGACTTTGTGCCGATAGTTGACCGCCACCGGCAGGACATAATGGTCGCCGCTCACCGTCGCGTTGGCATAGCGGAGGACTTTGCGCAGCTCCGGATCGCGCAACAGATGCCGGATGCGATGCTGCACGCGCTCGTCCAGATCGGCGATCTTTTGGCGAACGAGTCCTAATTCCGGGCTGGCCATGTCCAGGACGTGGCCGCGTGCGTCGATGCAACCAGCGATAGACTTGGCGACCAGCCCCAGATCGTCCACGGGCGCGAGTAAAGCAATCAAGCGTTGATAGCGCGGGCCCAAGCGCATCCGAAAGCGATAAACATTGCCCGTGCATGTCAGAGTGGCGGCGACTTCGAGAAGTTGGTCGGCGCTGAGCATGGCCCCGATGGCGGCGCGGCGTGTGAGCAAGCGCACGTCGTGCAGTCCGGCCAACGGCGGCGTGTTGCCTTCGCCCAAAACGTCGGCCATTTCGCTAACCAGGGCGATTTCCGCGCGAATACTATCCCCATGCGTCGAAGGCGTCGCTTGCCGGGCCAGGTCCTTGCCCAAGGAGCAGAATGCATAGCCGGCCACCAGCTCGCGAATCTTGTCAAATTCGAGCAAATCCAGCGTATGGGCGTCCATAGCGGAATTGTAGCAGGTGAAATACAATTCCCCATCAACATGAAAGAACTCGTACCTTTAGGCGATCAGGCGGTCCTGGCCTACTGCGAAAACGAAGAACGCGCCCGGCGCTTCGCGGAACGCGTGCGTGCAGCCGGCTTCAATTGGACCGTCGACGTGGTGCAGGCGTACGCCAGTGTCGCCGTCTATTACGAATTGAACAGCGTTGGATTCCAAGTAGCACGCGCGGCGCTTGAGGCGCTGGCGGTGGAGTCCGTTGCACTGCAAGAGGTCGAGAGTCGAGAAGTTTTTCTCATTCCTTGCTGCTACGAACTGGGGTTGGACTGGGACCGGCTGGAAGCACACGCGAAGCTCGGCAGGGGCGAGATCATCCGCCTTCACAGCGAGTCGATTTACACGGTCTATGCGATCGGGTTCTGTCCCGGGTTTCCCTATCTGGGCTATCTCGACGAGCGCATCGCCGGCGTGCCGCGTTTGCCTTCGCCCCGGCTCAAGGTCGAAGCGGGCAGCGTCGGACTCACCGGGCGACAGACAGGCATTTACACAGAGGAGCGACCGGGCGGCTGGAATATCGTCGGCCGAACGCCCTTGGAGCTTGTCCATGTGCGCGACGGCTACTTCCCGCTGCGCACCGGCGACCGCGTCCAGTTCGAGGCAATCACCGAAGCGCAGTTCAAACGCTTGAAGGGAAAGCGCCTGGCGGAGCGCAACGTCCAATAGCCGGGATGCATTCTCAGGCGGCGCGGGCCAATGGAACGGAATCGATGGATTCGACTGCGATTTGTGCCTTTGTCGGAATTCTCAAAACCAGGAACAAGACGAGCAACACTCCCATCGTGTCGAATTTGTACGACATGGCCACCAGCGCCAAAGCTTTGCCGAGGACGAAGTGGCGCGTGCCGATGAAGATGAGCGCGACCACTGCGAGCGTCGCGAGTCGCAATCGCTGCGAAGTGTTCGTGGCAAGCACAGAATGCCACACCAGGTACAGGGCGGGCAGGATCACGACTAAATGCTGCTTCCAGCAAACGGGCGCCAAGAGCGCGCACAAAAGACACATCGCCGCCCACTCGTAAGCGAAACTCCTCCCCATCGGGTTCGTAGCGGAACTCGCCAGAGTTCCGTAAGCGTCCGCATCGGAAGTCTGGCGACTTCCGCTACGCAGTGAGGGGAAAAATCGCCAGGCGAGTGCGAGGCCTAACAGCAGAGTCAGACCGCGCACGCAATAGTAGGCGGTCGCACCGTCGAGATCGCCGAATTGGAAAAACGCCGGATGGCTAATGTAAAGCGGATGGTTTTCGGGATGGGTTTCGAGATAACGCGCCGCCAGGGCCGCAAACGAAAGGTTATACGTCATCGGCTGTTCGAACTCGAGCTGCGACGGATAAGCCTGTTTCGCAGTGGCGATGCGGTAGCTCGTCGTCAGCCAGCGCTTGTGGCAGTCAATGGTTTTATCCCATCCCAGGTAAACGGCCGGGGCGAGAAACCAGCCGCCGATAAACACAGCCATCCATGCAGCGGCTTGCCATTGCCGCTTCCACAGCAAGAAAGGAAGAAACAGAAAGGGGGTCACCTTGTAGGCGGCGGCGGTGGCCAAGCAGAAGCCGCACGCCAGCGCCCGCCGTCGCGCCAGGGCAAAGCCGGCCACGCTGAGCATGAACAAGAGAAAGATTTGCAGCCCGCATTCGTCGAGATCGCGCAAGAGGAACGGCAGCGCTGTTGCAGCCGCGACCAATGCGGCGGCGAATGCCAGCGTCATCCCGCTCCCCTCGCCCTGGGGGAGAGGGGGACCGATTGAACTCCCCTCGCCCTGAGGGAGAGGGGTCGGGGGTGAGGGGGCCAGCGTTCGCCAGCAGCGAAAAACCACGTAAAGCGCGCAAACCGCCAAGGCATAGCAGACAGCGCGCGTAACGTAAACTGGGCCGATGGCCAGCGCGACATTCATCATCAGGCGCGGCAACGGATAGACTTGCCGTGTGGGAAAGCCATACGGATCGCCGGCCAGAAAATCTTCCCCCATTGCGCGGTGGCAGAGGATGTCATTCCTGCGAACAAAGATCGCGAAATAACCTTCCACCAGCACGATGGCCGCCAGCAATAAGATCGCGCTCAGCCGTACGCGCGGATTGTTGAACCAGGAAACAAAGGGATGAGCGCGCATCGGTTCCTTCCACCGCCGGCTTGGCGTCTTTTGCCCTATTCGACTGGAATCTGATGAAAGATGAGCGAAACCGCTCGGCTTTTCTACCGAAATGTCTTAAGCTTGAGGATAGAGGCCGCTTGCCGCGCGAGAAACAATGGCTTGTTCTTCTTTCTTTTGGAATTCCGCTGTCACGCGCCGCGAGTTTCTGCGCGCCGGTGCACTGTCGCTTTTTGGTTTGGGTCTGCCTGACTTGTTGCAAGCCCGCGTGGCGGCTACCGACCGACCCGCTTTGCCGCTAGGAAGTCGTGGACGCGCCAAAGCGTGCATCCTGTTGTTCATGTGGGGCGGGCCAGCTCAGCAAGACACCTGGGATCCCAAGCCCGACGCTCCCGAGGAATACCGCGGCGAGTTTCGGCCCATCGCGACGACGGTGCCCGGCTTGCAAATCTGCGAGCACTTGCCGCGTTTGGCGCGCCGCGCCCACAAGCTCGCCGTGCTGCGCTCGATGTGCCACGACGATGTGGACCACACGTCGGCGACCCACTGGATGTTGACGGGTAAGCGAAACCCGCGCGGCAACTTGTCCGATGATTGGCCCAATTATGGCGCCGTGCTTTCTCGCTTGGGCAGGGGCCAAGGCCCGTTGCCGCCTAATGTCTCGATGATGCCGGTGGTGCCCGACGGGGCGCCGCGCTTCGTCGAGCAATCGCACGGGCAGGGCGCCGGCTTCCTGGGGCCGCTCTACAATCCCATGCGCATCGACGCGGACGCTTCACTGCCCAGCTATCAAGTCGGCGACTTTTCCTTGCGCGCCGGTCTGACGCCGCTGCGCACCGGCGGCCGCCAGGGGCTTGTACAGTCGCTCGACGAGCAACGCCGTCAACTCGAGCTACAGGCCGACGTGCAGGCCATGAGTTCGCATTACGAAAGGGCGTTTTCGCTCTTAGCGCGGCCCGAGGTCACCCGCGCCTTCGATCTTTCGCAGGAGCCGATGCCGCTGCGTCAGCGCTACGGCATGAACATTCACGGCCAATCCGTGCTGCAAGCGCGGCGGCTTGTCGAAGCGGGCGTGCCGGTGGTCACCGTGTTCTGGCCCAACGACGGCATCACCAATGTCAGCGTGTACTGGGACACGCATAGCCGAAACTTCATCGACCTGCGCACGCGGCTGTGCCCGGTCACCGATTTGGCCTTTTCCACTCTTCTGGATGATTTGCAAGAGCGCGGCCTGCTCGACGAAACGCTGGTCGTCTGGACGGGCGAAATGGGCCGCACGCCGCGCGTCGGGCAGTCGGTGGTCGGTGGGGCAGGGGCGGGCCGCGACGGCCGCGACCACTGGTACAAGGTCTTCACCTCGGTGCTGGCCGGCGCCGGCATCCGCGGCGGCGCCGTCTACGGCTCGTCCGACCGCTACGCTTCCGAGCCCAACACCAATCCCACGGCGCCCGCCGATCTGGCGACGACCATTTATCACCTGCTCGGCGTGCCGCCGGATACGGAGATTCGCGACCGCCTCGGCCGGCCGGTGACGCTGTGCGACGGCAACGTCATCGAGGCCATTTTGGGCTAGAATGGATTCTGACAAAAGGAGCGAGTCATGAGCTCAGTTATTCTCGACGCCGATTTGCGTGCCAAGCTGAACGGCCTCAATGAGCGCGTGCATGTTTACGATGAGTCGGGCAACCAGGTCGGGGTGTTTCTGCCGTTGGACCAGTACCAAAAGTACCTTCACAAAACGGTCGAGGTCCCATTTACTGATGAACAGCTAGAGGAGTTTCGAAAATCGGGCAAAGGATGCTCACTGGACGAGATTTGGCAACGATTAGGCGTCAATTAGGCGTCAAATGATCTATACAGTCACTTGGCTCCCGTCAGCGGACGCGCATCTCGCCACAATCTGGACCGATTCTCTGAATCGAGCGGCAGTGACCGCGGCGGCTAATCGAATCGACCGTGAGTTGCGACTGCATCCCTATGCCAACAGCGAATCACGCTCTAATAAAAATCGCGTAATGTTTGTGCAGCCGCTCGGCGTCTCCTACGATGTAAGCGATGACGATTGTCTGGTGACAGTCTTGGCAGTCTGGGAAATCAATCCCTGAAACTTACTTTTGCTTGGCTAGCGCGTTTTCGATTGCAAAAGCCACTCTGCCCGCCAGCGCCCGCGACCCCTTCTCCGTGAAATGCACGTTCACCGGCATCTGAATCTCCTTCAAGCGCGGCTGAGCGAATTCATACAAGTCATTGATGGCTACGCCGTGTTCGGACATCACCTTTTTGGCGACGGCATTGTAGATCGAGACGTCATCGGGCCGGCGCGGCGGATTGACTTTGCCCTCGGGCACCGGAGTCGTGCTCGCCCAGATCAGCTTGGCGCCGGTCGCCTTCAACTGTACGACCAGCTCGCGCAGATTCTTCTCATATTGATCGATATGCACCTGATGCTTGCCGTCCGTGTCGAGCTTGATGTCGTGCAGGCCCCAGTTGAAATGGATCACGTCCCACTTCGAGTTGCCCAGCCAGCTTTTCAGGTTCTTTAGACCATTGGTAGTGGGACCGCCGTTGGTCGGGATGCGGTGCACGTTGGCCTTGTCCTTGAGTATCTCGCGCGTCGGGAGCGTGTAGCCGATGGAGATGGAGTCGCCGATGAGGAGCACGCGCGGCAGCTTGGGATTGTCCTGGATTGGCTCAAAGGCCGGGTCGCTTTTCTTTTTCTTGTCCTGGGCCAGGGTGGGGATGGTTGTCAAGAACAGCATGGACAGTGTAAGTAAAACGGTTTTCATGGTAATTCCTTTTGTTGAATCGAGCGCGAAACCGCAAGCGGTGAAGAAGTCGGGTGTCAGACTTTCGGTCAATCAGGCTGTGAGCGATGGAAATGCACGTGCTTCCATTGCCCGTCCTTACGTTGCCAGATGCGTGTCTCTTCGACGGCGCGCGTCACGGGCGCGCCGTCGGTCTGCACGCGCTGGTTGAGGCGCAGATAACTTACCACAGCCACATCGCCCATGAGGCGTACATGGGGCGACGCCATGGTCGTGCAGTGCACGCCTTGCACCGGCCCCAGTTTGAAGTAAAACTCGTGAAAATCAAGCCCCTGCACCAAATGGCCGCGCGCCTCCGGTTCGAAACACGTGAGCGACGGATCGCACATCTCACGATACACGGACCAATCGGCGCGG
The DNA here is from genome assembly GCA_022616245.1 of Gemmataceae bacterium. Lineage (GTDB taxonomy): Bacteria > Planctomycetota > Planctomycetia > Gemmatales > Gemmataceae > JAKEFD01. The sequence goes on along the minus strand of JAKEFD010000393.1, from coordinate 12,764 downwards.
GCGATGCAGTCCAAAAGCCGCTGGTTGAGGGCCAACAATTCCTTGTTTGCATCCTGTGCCATGTCGCGTCCCTTTTTGCTGGGGTCCATAGGTCCGGCTCATGTTTAGGAATGTCCACTAGTAACAGTAGGAAGTTCGACTTTCAAGCGCCAACGCGGCGCCTTTTCCAAGCTCATACAATAAACAGGGAATCGTCCCTTGGCGCGAGGTCCATCCTGCCATGAATTCTCCTTGGGTGTTTTCGGTCGAGGAAAACGACTTTGAAAGCAAAGTGATCCAGAAGTCTCACCAGGCCGCGGTCGTGGTCGATTTCTGGGCGCCGTGGTGCGGTCCGTGCCGGTCGCTCGCCCCGATCCTGGAGCGGCTGGTCGCCGAGCGCGGCGGCGACGTGCTCTTGGCCAAAGTCAACATCGACGAAGCGCAGGAACTGGCCATGCAGTACCGCGTCGAATCGATCCCGATGGTGATGGCGTTTCGCAACGGCCGGCCCGTTTTCGAATTCATCGGCCTTCTGCCGGAGACCGAAATCAAGAAGTTCCTGGATCAAGTCGCGCCGACGCAGGCCGACCGCAAGGCGCAGAAAGCCGCCGCACTGGAAAAGTCCGATCCCATCCAGGCGGAGAAACTGTACCGCCAGGCATTGCAAGAGGACGCCAACCATGAAACGGCTACGCTCGGCTTGGCGCGCGTGCTTTTAGCGCGCGGCGCGGATGGGGAAGTCGCGGAACTGCTCGAGCGCGTCGGTCCAGGCGGTGAGCAAGGCGTCGAGGCGGAACGCCTAAGCGCCATCCACTGGCTGCGCCGCCATGCCCAAGAGTGCGGCGACGAAGCCACGCTGCGGGCCCGGCTCGAAGGAGATCCCAACAACCCGCATACGCTTTACGATCTGGGCTGCGTCGAAGCGGCCGGCGCCCAATACGCCGAGGCGCTGGAAAAATTGCTGCAGGCCGGCCAGCGCGATCCGAAGCTGGCCAAGAGCAAAGTCAAGGAAACCATGGTCAAAGTGTTCCACGCGGTCGGCGCCCGCAGCCCGCTCGCCGACGAATATCGCGACAAGCTGGCGTCGATCTTGTATTGACGCCGAGATGTGTGAGTGGTGACTCACCACTCACGATACACCACTGACTCTTCTTGGTGTTTCATGTGCGGACGCTTCACTCTTCGAGTTCCCGCGGAAAAACTCCCCGAGTTCTTTCCGATGTTCGACTTCCCCGCCGCCACGATGCCGCGCTTCAACATCGCGCCCACGCAGACGGTGCTCGCGGTCCGGCAAGAAAAAGACGCAGACAATCCACAAGGCATCTTCCTGCGCTGGGGGCTCATCCCTTCGTGGTCGAAAGACAAGAAGATGGCCGCCAGCTTGATCAACGCACGGGCGGATACGGTCGCGGAAAAACCGGTGTTCCGCGCCGCCTTCAAACGCCGCCGCTGCCTCGTGCTGGCGGACGGCTTCTACGAATGGAAAAAGGGCGCCGCGAAAAAAGCACCGAAACAGCCGTTTCACATTCGCTTCAAGGATGAACGTCCCTTTGCCTTCGCCGGCCTTTGGGAATTCTGGAAAGGCGAAGACGAGCCGGAGCCGATCGAAAGCTGCACGATCATCACTACTGATGCGAACGAAACGCTCGCGCCCTTGCACGACCGCATGCCGGTCATCCTCGAGCCGCGCGATTATCTGCGCTGGCTGGATCCCGAGCCCAAAGACCCCGCCGAGCTAAAGGAACTTTTGCGGCCATACGCGGCGAAGGAAATGGAAGCGGTCGCGGTCAATCCCATCGTCAATAACTCGCGCAACGAAGGCGAGCAATGCTTGCAGCTTGCGTAGCTCTTCCGTCGCAAATCACCAATAGCTGGGATGCCAATTGCTGGACTCACCCCCGCCCCCTCTCCCTCCAGGGCCCAGTCTTACCGCCGGCTTCGCCCAGGCGGCCTCGGACAGCGACAATAGGTCTTCGTGCATCGGTTCCACCGAGCTCAGAAACGCTCCCATGGCGCCCTAGCTTAGGACCAATATAGTCGCTGCCCAGACGAATCCTGTCACAGCGCCTGCGACGACGTCGGCCGCCCGGGGGCGGGTTGCTCGAATAGCCGCAGCCGATTGCGGGCCGTCCGTCGAACGGCTATGCTGAACCGTCATGTCCGAAGTCACCCGCATCCTGTCCGCCATTGAAAAGGGCGATGCGTCCGCCGCCGAGCAGCTCTTGCCGCTGGTCTACGAGGAGCTCCGCAAGCTCGCGGCCCAGAAACTGACCCACGAAAAGTCCGGCCAAACTCTCGACGCCACTGCCCTGGTCCACGAGGCCTACCTTCGGCTCGTCGATGTGGACAAGGCCCAGCACTGGGACGGCCGTGGACATTTCTTCGCGGCAGCAGCCGAAGCGATGCGCCGCATCCTCGTTGAGGCCGCCCGGCGCAAGAGTCGCCTCAAACATGGAGGCGGACGCGCCCGGGCCGGCGATGAATGCGAGTTGGCCGCCCCGGAGCGACCCGAGCAGCTGCTTGAGCTGGACGAAGCGCTCGGCAAGCTGGAGGCGGCCAATCCCCAAGCCGCCGAGCTGGTGAAACTCCGCCATTTCGCGGGCTTCAGCAATGCCGAAGCCGCGGGATTGCTCGGCATGTCGCCGCGCAAGGCCGATCGAGTCTGGGCGTATGCCCGCGCCTGGCTGCGCGAAGAGCTTGGCGATGACCGGGCCGAGTAGCGCGCGCTGTTTTTTTTCCATTTCTGTGCGCAGTTCGTGCCCAAACGTCGCATGGTGAATTGACGCGGGGGAAGCCGTGTTGCGGAAACCGCCGTCACCATAAACCAGTGGTCGCGTTGGTCGCGGTTTCGGCCGCACCCAATGCCGAGTAACGCGGCCGTCGTAACTCCAAATTCTCGGCTGTGGTGGCGGCGCTTAGCGTCTGTCACTAGACACGCGTTGTTCAGTGATTGACTGCCTTTCCAGCCCGAACCATCCGTTGAAGCGAACCGGCGCGCCGGTCCACGTCTGCGGTGATGGCTCAAGCGCGGGATGGGTGCGCTGGTCGCTGAACTCCGCCGTTCGGCGTCATGCGCTTGACTGCAACGGGGCATGTTAGCCCCGCAAGCAAACTCAACCCTACTTGCGTCTCATCAGGAGGAACGAACATGAAAACTGATCATGCGGCTCAACCAAGGACACTCGTTCAGCTGGCCGTGGCACTTGTTACAGCGGGACTGAGCCTGAGCGTAGGCAGCCAGACCGCTGCAGGCCAAGGGCTGACCCCGCCGTACCTGAACGGCGCCGAAGCGATTGCTGGCCCGACGCCTCCCAACTTGATGGACATGCGCGTCTCGTTCGACGATCGTACCGAGGGCGAGTCCGGCTTCCGTATCGACTTCCGTTGGTCGGGCGGCAGCGGCTGGTCGTTCCTCCCTCCCGCGCCCGGCAGCACAGGACGCCTACTCACTGGCGTGGTGCCGAACATGGAGCCGGGGGTGGAATACCGCATCACCATGCGCGCCTGGAGGTGGCGCCCGGATGGCTCCGTTGAAGATTCGCCGACATCGAATGAGCGCATTTACAAGATGCCCGTGAGGTTCTGGCATCGCCCCCGCCGCATTGGGCCGCGAAGCGAGGCGGTCACGACGCTACAGTACCTCCTGCGCCACCACGGTGCCGATGTAGCAGTGGACGGCGAGTACGGGCCACAGACACAGGCTGCGGTGCGGGACTTCAACCGCGCCATTGGCATAACGGGGCTCGCAAACAGCATCGTCTCGTCAATAACCTGGGAGAAGCTGATTGTGACGGTGCAGCGGGGCAGCCAGGGCGACCCTGTGAGAGCCGTGCAGAGCCAACTGGCCGCGCGGGGGATGGACGTCGTTGTGGACGGCGACTTCGGGGCCCAGACCGAGAATGCGGTGAAGACGTTTTTTAGGCAGGTCTTTTTGGTCGGCCCCGGAAACGGCGTCGTCGATGTCGACATGTGGTCCGCGCTGGTCAACGGCCACCCACTAGCAAGAACAAGAAGCGCTGCGGGGCCAGGCCGCGCACTCGCCTCGTTTCTGCATCAGCGGATAGAGGCTTATAACGGCCAACTCGGTCAGAACCACCAGCCGGGCGTTGAGAATTTCGAATCGTTCGAGCGACAGCAACAGGAGCTGGATAAACACTTCCAGCGGCTGACCCGGGAAGTGGAAACGCTGCACAAGGAGATCAAGCCTCCCCTCCTTCGACTGGCGGCAAACAACGCCGAGGTGAAACTCTTTTCCCTCCGGAAGGCGGACGCGGCCGAGGTCGCGAAGACACTGCAACGGCTCCTTGATGAGGAGGAGGTGAAAACGCTTCGCATCGCCACGCACCAGAGTACCAATAGCATCATCCTTCGAGGCAATCCCAAGAGCCTGGAAGTACTGGCGGCGATCCTCACACATTTGGACGAGGAGGTGGCACAGACGAAGGCGACCAAGGATAAGAAGAAACGTTAGTGGGTATTGACCGGCGGCATTCAAAGGCCATCCCGATTTTGAACAGGCAATGGGCGAATCGTTCTGCGAATGTGTCGCCCCACCTATTCCGTTCAAAGACGCCTTAGCGCATGAGTGTTGCGAGGTCATCTGGGCAATTGCTGGCCGTGATGTTACTCCGAGACGACTCGCGTCGATGACTGAAGCCGAGCTCGTCGTGCTAATAGAGAAGTTTGGCGAGTATTTCGAATCTGAATCGCCCTCCGTTGATAGCGTCAAAAAAGCGATTTCTCCACCCTGTTCCGGTTAGGGTCAACCTTATGTGTAAGGAGGATCAAATATGGCTCAGCAACCGAATTGGCGATTTTGCCCGAAGTGCTGTGGGATGTTCTTCTTTGATCCCAATAACATACGAAGCCGCTGCCCGGCAGAGAGCGATGTGCACGACTCCCCAGGATTCCATTTCCCAAGGTCAACTTGGCACGAGCCCCAAGGATTCGTTTTCAACCTCCCGTACGATGTTCCGGAAACGACAGGACAACCAGGTTGGCGTTTCTGCGACAAGTGTTTTGGGATGTTCTTCGCCGGTGATCGAGACGCCAGCGGCCGCTGCCCGGCAGGCGAACTCCACCATGCTCATGCTCAAAGTTTCCGTTTCGTCCTCCCGCACGGTGACTTCCCCCCCGAGGGGCCATTACACTAAGCCATGAACCCAGGGGGTTTTGGACCGGCCTCCTCTTGGCCTTCCGCCTCTGGACCGTGTAAGGCCGCCGAAGGGATACGGCAAGGGAGGCCGCGCAGGGTGCCATGCTTTCGGCTCGGCGAAAGGGATCGTGGGCAATGCAGAAGACCGCGTCCCAGAAGTTCGTTCCTTCCCCTCGCCGGCCCGGGTTGCGCATGAGGTTGCCGTTCTGCTCGTAGCAGTGGGCCACGGAATACAGGGCACGCCCCGCGGCCCTCGCCGACGTAATCGTTCACCCCGGTCCTTTGCGGCCCGGGTTCTTTTTTCCCCCAACGCGAAACCCACCCTACATGCGCCTTGTTTAAGAATCGACATTTGATTTTCGCGGCGAGTTACTCGTTTCGCAATCTCGTTACATGTCATCTATCTTCAATGGGTTGCTGGCGGTCATCGGAACGGTTATCTTCAACCGTCATGAGTGAGGTCACGCGCATGCTGTCCGCCATCGAGCAAGGCGACGCGAGTGCCGCGGAACAGCTCCTGCCGCTGGTCTACGAGGAGCTCGGCGATGACCAAGCCGAGTAGCGCGCGTTGTTTTTTTTCCATTTCTGTGCGCAGTTCGTGCCCAAACGTCGCATGGGAACTTGACGCCGCTCGGCCCAGCGGCAGGAGCGACCGATGCAGGAACAATCGATTTTCATCGAGGCCCTGGAAAAGGCGGACCCCGCCGAGCGCGCCGCCTTCCTGGACCAGGCCTGCGCCGGCGATCCTGTCCTGCGCCAGCGCCTCGACAGGCTGCTCGCACGACACCAGCACGGCGGCTCGTTCCTGGATTCTCCGGCGTCCGGGCCCGACGCAACCGTGGATGCACCGATCGACGAAGGCCCCGGCACGGTCATTGGCCCTTACAAACTGCTCGAACAGATCGGCGAAGGCGGCTTCGGCGTGGTCTTCATGGCCGAGCAGTCTCAGCCCGTCCGCCGCAAAGTCGCCCTCAAGATCTTGAAGCCGGGCATGGACACACGCCAGGTCGTCGCCCGCTTTGAGGCGGAGCGCCAAGCCCTGGCGATTATGGATCATCCGAACATCGCCAAGGTTCACGACGGCGGCGCCACGCCGTCGGGCCGCCCGTTCGTCGTGATGGAACTGGTCAAAGGCGTGCCCATCACGGAATACTGCGACCAGCACCACCTGACACCGCGGCAACGGCTCGAGCTGTTCGTGCCCGTTTGCCACGCGGTACAGCACGCTCACCAGAAGGGGATCATCCACCGCGACCTGAAGCCGTCGAACATCCTCGTCGTGATGCACGACACGACGCCGGTGCCCAAGATCATCGACTTCGGCATCGCCAAGGCGCTCGGGCAGGAGCTGACCGACAAGACGCTGTTCACCGGTTTCGCCCAGATGGTCGGCACGCCCCTCTACATGTCCCCCGAGCAGGCGGGGCAAAGCAGCCTGGACATCGACACGCGCAGCGACATTTTTTCGCTGGGCGTGCTCTTATACGAGCTGCTGACCGGCACGACTCCGTTCAGCAAAGAGCGCTTCAGGCAGGCCGCCTACGACGAGATTCGCCGCATCATTCGCGAAGAGGAGCCGCCCAAGCCGAGCACGCGGTTGAGCGATTCGGGCGAGGCGCTGGCGTCGATCTCGGCGAATCGCCACACGGAGCCCGCCAAGCTGACGAAGCTGGTGCGCGGCGAGCTGGACTGGATCGTAATGAAGTGCCTGGAGAAGGACCGCAACCGCCGCTACGAGACGGCCAACGGCTTCGCGCTGGACGTGCAGCGCTTCCTGAACGACGAGCCGGTGCAGGCGTGCCCGGCATCGCTGGGGTATCGGCTGCGGAAGTTCGCGCGGCGGAACAAGAGGGGACTACTCCTGGCGTTGTTGCTCGGAGTCCTTTCCTTGTTGCTCGTCGTTGGCATCCCTGTGACCGCCGTGCTGCAGAATGAGCGCGATCGTGCGCTCGAAAACTTGAAGCGGGCCGAACTCGCGGAAGCTCAGGCACGGGATGCGGAGAAGGAGATCAGAATCCGCGCGCACTTGGCGCGGGCCGCCGCCGCTCGCCATAGCCGTCAGCCCGGCCAGCGATTCGCGTGCCTGGAGGAGATTGGCGAAGCCCTGAAGTTGGATCCCTCTCCTGAACTGCGCGCCGAATTGCGCACCGAGGCAGTCGCTTCCCTGGCCTTGCCCGACCTGCATCTGACGGAGCCGCTGCTCGATTGGCCGGCTAATTGGCATTGGCACGATTTTGACGAAGCCCACGCCAGGTATGCTCGTATCGACCGTCAGGGTACTTGTAGCATTCGGCGCGTCGACAACGACTCCGAAATCTACCGCATGCCCGGGCGAGGTTTGTGCTATCTCAGCAGCGACGGCAAGTTCGTCGCCATCGTCCAACAGAACAAGCTCGCGGAATTGTGGCATTTGGATGGTGTGACACCGCGCCGAGTCCTGTCGGAGGGGCAGGTGTGGCACGTTGATTTTCACCGGAACAGCGAACAAGTCGCTCTGACATACAAAGATGGTTCGATCGGGCTCTTCGAGTTGCCCAGCGGCCAATCACTACATCGCCTGCCGCCCGATACGATCACGCGCGAACTCACTGTTGCTCTACATCCGACGGAGCCGGTCGTTGCGGTCTGTTCCTACTTCGGAACGGTTGTGCTTCTGCGAGACCTGCGGACCGGGAACGTGCTGAATTCGTTACCGCAGGACAGAAGACCGAGCAGCATCGCTTGGCATCCGGACGGCCGCATCCTGGCGGTCGGTATGGCCGAAGCGAAAGTCATCCGTCTCTACGACCGCACGTGCCAGCTCATCCGGACTCTTGAAAGTTGGCAGCAGATTGACCGCCTGGCTTTTAACCATGCGGGCGATCGGCTGGCCGCGAACGGTTGGTCAAGCATTTTGGAATTATTCGACGTCAACACAGGCCAAAAGCTGTTTGCAACTAAGGCTGCAGGAGGATGCATCCCTCGTTTCAGACGGGACGACGGGCGGCTGGCGGGCACAATCCAGGACGGCAAGCTCGGCATTTGGCAGGTCGCCGACGGCCGGGAATTCCAAAGGCTGGTCACGCAGACCGTACAGAAAAAGACCCGATATGGTTCGGTAACCGTCCACCCGGACGGGCGACTTCTCAGTTCGGTAACCGTCCACCCGGACGGGCGACTTCTCGCCGCTGCCACCCCAAATGGATTTGGACTTTGGGACCTGGTCACCGGCAGCGAGGTTGCTTTTGTGTCGACGCCCGGCGGTGACCACCATCACGTCCTCTTTGAACCGTCCGGAGCGATCCTATCGTTGGGTCCGATCGGCCTAACCCGCTGGCCCGTCCGAATCGAATCGGGTTCCGTGGACCAACTGGTTGTGGGACCGCCCGAGCCACTGCCGTTGCCCAATGGCCACGGCCTCGGCCAGAGCCGAGACGGACGGGTCATCGTGACTTGCGCTCGCGCGATCAGTTCACAACAACCGTACGCGGGCGGCTGGATCCTGCACGCCGACCGGCCCGACGCGCCGATTCATGTCGACTCTGGCGCCGACATCGTTTTCATCTCGATCAGTCCGAACGGACGTTGGGTGATCACCGTCAATATGGCTGAGTCGGCAACCATCTGGGACGCCCGTGATGGGAGTCGGGTCAAACAACTGGCAGAGTGGGGGGCCGGCAATCCTGTCTTTAGCCCCGACGGCCGCTGGCTGTCCACTAATCTGGATGGCGGTCGAGTTTTCGTCGTACCGACCTGGGAACCGGGGCCAAAGGTCGGTGCCTGGGGCAGATTCTCACCGGACAGCCAGGTCATGGCCATCCAGCCCACAATTGGCGCGGTCCGCCTGGTCGATTCGGCCACGAGACGGGAGCTCGTCTGCCTGGAAGACCCCGATTTTACAGCAACCTATTCGGCACAGTTCTCGCCCGACGGCACCAAGCTGATCGGCATGAACAATGGAATCCGCGTCTGGGACTTGAGGCTCATTCGCCGACAGTTGGCCGAAATGGGACTGGATTGGGACGCGCCGCCTTATCCGCCGGCGAATCCCAAAAGCAAATCCACCCAGCCGCTCAAGGTCGTGGTTCGCCACGGCGACTCGGCCACGGTCGCGCTATCGCGCGCGCAGAGGTCGAAGCGGGACATTGATCACTTTCGTCGCGCTCAGCAAGCGACGCCCGACAGCGCATACACCTGCGATAACCTGGCCCGGGTTTACTTGACCGCCCCTGAATCGCTTCGCGACGTGGAAGCCGCGTTGCCACTGGCCAAGAAGGCGGTGCGGCTCGCTCCGAAGATTCCAATGTACGGCAATACTCTGGCCCTCGCTTATTACCGCAATGGTCTCTATCCCGAGGCGGCGGAGATCCTTCGCCCGAATCTCGATCGTCTAGACGACCCACGCCTTGTGTTAGACCTGTACCTCATGGCGATGTGCCACCACCGACTTGGCGACAAAAAGCAGGCCCGGGCGTTCTTCGATTGGGCCGGTGACCATTTCGAAAAACAGAATGACCTCTCCGCGAAACACTTGGATGAGCTGGACATGTTCCGCGCCGAGGCAAGCAAGCTAATGGGAATCGCGACACGTAGCGGAGTCGAGCTCGGCCCGCCTCCGCGCGAGTCAAAGTAATCGCCTGAACCGTCGGTTTGGTTGAATCAACGAATGCGGCCGGTGGGGTCCTTACGGCCAAGCAAGCCCCTCACCGGCCCGGCACCGCCCCGGCGCTCGGTCTGCGCGCCGGATTGGTCGCCGTCCCCCATTATAGAGCAGACCACCACCTGGAAAGGAGATGTCCGCCATGTTACTGATTTCGTTCCTCCGCTACTTGCACTGGCACGGCCCGCGCACGCGAATCGTCAACGGGATTTCGTGATATGCAGAAGTTTTCTGCCATTGTCGGGCAAAGGCAGCAGGCAGCAGATTTAGACCGACTTACAAGTTCGGCCGAAAAGTGATAGGAGGATTCGTCATGAAGTGGCGTCTTGGACTCTCTGCAGCGGCGTTCTTGGCTGGCCCGCTGGCCGTGCCATTCGTCCTGGCCCATGTCCCGCGGATGCCGCTTGTTGTGAACAAGGTGAACCGGCGAATCCAATCCACGCACGCCCCTCCGTGCTTCTGCAGTGCAAGATGCTAGCCAGATAATTCCGGCTAATGACTGACTGGTTTGCGTCAAAAGAGACGCGCCGTCGACAATCGAGAGCGCCGAAACCAACGGAAAGAATAACACACACACAGATTCTGCGTGCAAGGCGTTGTTCATTGTGTCTAACTCCATCAGTAACTCAAAAGGAGAACTATCATGAAGGACCAGAACGCGATTCGGGAAGTGGCGAGTCTGCCACTAAACGACCATCCCGACTTACAGGACCCCAAGCTTCGAAAAGTAGGTGAGGGCGTGTACTACGTTGACACGATCCGCTTCGCGAGAATCGTTTGGCATCATTACTCGATCGATTTCAAGATCGGGGATCCCGAGGGAGTCACCGATTGGACGAGCACGATCGTCACCGTGAGCATGACCCTCGGCGGAGGGAGACTAGGGAGAGACCACTGGGGCTGGCCAGGTGAGCCCTTCGCGAAGGTTATGCACGGGGGGGTCAGCCACGACGGCTGGTTTGAATATCTTATCGAGGACGTCGGTGAGTCGCCCTGGTTAGCTGGTGTTTTCAGGTGGATCCGCCGGGGCGAGCATGGTGCCAGTGCCAGGAGGTGGGACGGAAGATGAACACATCGGCGGTGCCTGGCCTTTGACGATTGGCCATCGCGGGATGGGAAAGGTGGAAAAGGTGTCAAGAATGTTTCGGGAATCTTTTGTGCCATGATCTGTCGCGCCTTTTCTCCCGCAATCGGTCGCGCGTTTGCTGCAGAAATCCGCACAAAAAAGGTTCCTAACACCTTTTGCGTGCGATCTTTTGCGTTTCAACAGCCAAAGAATGAAGAACTACGCCGCTTCCGAGCGGAAGTGACGGAGCTGCTAAAGATCGAAGAAGGATTAACCCAACAGGCGCAGCCCGCCTGTCGGAAGTTCAAACGAAAGCGGCCGGTGGGGTCCTTACCGCCAAGCAAGCCCCCTCCGGCCACCCCTCACCCTGACCCTCTCCCCTCGAAGGGGAGAGGGCAGGGTGAGGGGTCCGGCACTGCCCCGGCGCTCGGTCTGCGCGCCGGCAGCGACGCCGTTTCCTCATAACACAGGCCGCGCCCAACAAAGGGAAGCGAGGTGGCCCATGCTACATGTGTACCGTCCATTGTTGGTCAGCGCCGTGCTCATCGCGGTCGGCGCAGGTCTCATCTACTTTGGCGCGGAGATCGTCTCCCGCCGGCAGTTCAGCGATGACCATCCCGCCGGTCTGCGGCGCGACGAGACCGACCAAATGGGCAAAGAGCTGGAAAGTCGGCGGGAAATCCTCATGGGACGAGCTGTCGCCAAGCAACAGGCAGTACGGCATCTGCTCGCCGGCCGCCTGACACTTCTGGAGGCGGCCGCCCAGTTCCGCGACGCAGAGCGAACCATGCCGATTACCTGGGGCCCTCCGCGGCCCGACAGTGGCGGCCCCGCGGAAGGGGAGCGTTTTTGCCGCGATGTCGTGCTTTCAGCGCATTACTGGCTCGAGGAGAACTTACCGGCACAGGCGGCACACGTGACCGCACGTCTGGAGGCGGAACTTCAACAACTTCGGGGTCCGGACGGTATCGTCCACCTGCCCGATTGACTTGAAGTGACTAACGATCACAGCGGCCTGTGAGATCCTTACGAATTGTTAAGGAAACATGAGCCAACAAAATGATAAGTTATTGCTCCATGAAGGCCGCGTCCCAAACATCGGCGCCAGCGCAAGACTCTGGCGAAAAGACCATGGTCAAGAATGCCTGCGCCTACCTGAAACAGCGCTTGCAGAAGCTCGCTCCCGATGCGGTGCTAACTCACGCCTGGGACAGTTTCTATCGAACCTATACGAGCATCCTCCGTCGGATGGCCGGGGAATTCCATTTGGACGCGGGCGAGAGCGAGGACTTGGTTCAAGAAGTGTGGGCGCAGGTGATCGTCCACCTGTCGGAGTTCGATTGGCAGCGGCAAGGCAGCGGCCTGCGCGGTTGGCTGCACACGCTGGTTCGCAATCGGGCGCTCAACCACATCCGTCAGAAGGTTCGCCATCCCGTCCGGCTGGCCGACGACATGGAGATGCGCGCGGTTGCCGATCGGGCGCCGGGCCCGGCCGCGGCGTGGGAAGTCCGCTGGAATCGCGAGTTGATGCAGTTGCTGCTCGCGGATCTGAAAAAGAAGGTGTCGCCCGTGAATCACCGCCTGCTGGTCTTGCGTTGGATCGAAGACCGCCCGCTCGCCGAAGTGGCGCAGCTGTTGAAACTCTCGGAAAAGCAAGTTACGTATCGCCAGCAGCGGCTCTTCCGAAAGTTGCGGGCTGCCCAGGCGTTGTATCGCGGCGAGCCTTTTGGCGCAACCTCGGCTGGTTCGACAGTGGGCCGGTGAATCCAAATTGAGAAAAACTTCGGATTTCCGCGCCATTTACGCATCCTTCCGGTGTTGTTATGAAGTGACGACGAATCTTGGCCGTCTTGATGACTCCGAGGTGTTCTGAGAAACGCGGCCGGTGAGTCCTTACCGCCAAGCAAGCTCCTCACCGGCCCGCT